>CAYNZA010000134.1:0-8101 GCA_964401595.1 uncultured Desulfomonile sp. | reverse complement strand
ACATAGTATTTTGACAAAAGCCTCATTTCAATTATTATGAAACTCTGGCAATTTAGCGCCACGCATTCGGAGCGCCACAAAAAAATGATCCGACCTTTTAACAACAAAAGTATCCTGGGCAGCCATACAATAGTGGCCCTGTTCTTTTTCACGCTAATCGTGATAGGGCTGACCTGGAGCACATACTTGCATACGGACGTTCAATTACGCGAAGATTTGCTTCAGCAGGCCTGGATAGTGGCCAAATCCATACAGCCGGAACGCTTGGGCACTCTCAGCGGAATCCCTTCGGATGAGACCAATCCCAACTACCTGAAACTGAAAACTCAACTGGCCCACCTTCGGCACGCCAACAGCAGATGCCGTTTTCTTTATTTATTGGGCAGAGATAAAAATGGCGTCATTTTTTTTTACGTGGATTCAGAGCCAGCCGGGTCCACGGATGAATCACCGCCTGGACAGACCTATGATGAAGCGCCGGAATCTTTCCAGAATGTCTTTACAACGGGTCAGGCCGTCGTTGTTGGCCCTGTCCGGGATCGCTGGGGAACCTGGGTGACGGCCCTGGTTCCTTTGACCCAGCCTGAGACAGGTGAGGTAATAGCAGTCGTAGGAATGGACATTGACGCAACGACGTGGAAATGGGATGTGCTTTCCCTGGTGGCGCTGCACCTGGGGTTGTTGATGATTCTGGTGTTGGTGGTAGGGAGCATGTGGCTAGCCGTGAGAAAATTTGAATCAGGAGTTTCCAGGCATGGTCTCCATTAAAGATGTTTTGGATATTTTTGAGGGTCTTAGTCATGAGAATGGAGGAATGGAATCAGCATGAGGCAAAGTAATCGATACAGGATGCTTTGGCTCCCGACCTTTCTCGTGGCGGCCCTCACGCTGTCCGTATTTGTGCTGCTCATCTACTACCAGAACACCCAAATTTCAAAATCTGTCAGACTTCCCGAACGGATGGAGGAACTAACCTACAAGGTAGAGTCGGTTATCGCGTACATGCTCCAGGGGGTTATCACCAATGACAATAAGGATTATGAAAAGGCGCTCAGTATTTCAAAAAACCTGGAGTCCGATGTACAGCGGCTTTCAACAAATCCTCAAATTAACGGGCGTCGGCTCGGGGTCATATACAATGAGATTCATCTGAACCTTCTCAAGGCCATCGACCTTCTTGAAAGAAACAAGAGCAAAGATGCGGACGAAGTTCTGGACGTGGTCAGAGACCTGCAATTTGTGCTTGAAACCAGCCTCTTGATGATTACTAACCAGCTTGAGACAAAACAGTCCAAGCTTCTTCAAACACTGAACCTGCTAATGTGTTTTGCCGCGATCCTGCTGGTAGCCGTAACTCTGACCAATGGACTGTTGGTGATTCCCAGGGCGGTTGTCGAGCCCATGAACCAGATGAATCAGGATTTGAGGCAAAGCGAAGGACGACTGGCCGCGACCCTTCATTCTATAGGAGATGGTGTGGTCAGCGCAGATTCATCCGGAAAAGTAACCAATCTGAATGCCGTTGCGGAGGCTCTGACCGGTTGGAGTTATAGCCAGGCTATTGGAAAACCGGTTCATGAAATTTTCAGGATTGTGGATACGAAAACACGAAAAGAAGTCGAATCACCGGTTTGGGAAACCCTTAATGGAGGGAGGATTATCCACGTTTCAGAGCATACTGCTCTAATAGCGAAGGACGGTGTTGAAAGATTGATAGACGAGAGTTGCGCGCCCATTCGGGATGTAAGTGGTGTCATCCTCGGCGCTGTACTCATCTTCAGAGATATCACAGAAGAACACCGGCGTCGTGAGGCGCTCAGGGCCAGCGATGAAAGGTTTGCCCAGATTGCCGAAGTTAGTGGTGAAATGATTTGGGAGGTCGATGAGCAAGGGTTGTACACCTACGTGAGCAAGGTATCTGAGAGTTTGTTGGGCTATCAGCCTGATGAGATGATCGGGAAAATGAAGTTCTGGGATTTGCGTCCTGCTAAAGGCCCGGAGTCTTTCAAAAATTCAGCGTCAAAGATTTTTGAGACCAGAAGTAATTTCAAGAACGTTGAGAATGTCGCAGAGGGCAAAAAAGGCGACCATGTCATTTTTGTCACGAATGGTGTGCCGGTATTCAATTCCGATGGATCTCTCAAAGGTTACAGAGGTTCGGATCTTGACATAACGGCGCGTAAGACAGCGGAAGATGAATTGATACAGACCAACCGCAATCTTGAGGAAGCCAACTCCAGGGCTCAGAAACTTGCGGAGGAGGCAGCAAAGGCGAACGCCGCCAAGAGTGAATTTCTGGCCAACATGAGCCATGAGATAAGAACACCCATGAACGGCATCATAGGAATGACAGAAGTCGCCCTGAACACAGATTTGAATGCGGAACAGAAGGAATATCTGGAAGCTGTTTTGACCTCGGCTGAAGCCATGATGATAATTGTGAACGATATCCTGGATTTTTCCAAGATCGAGGCCGGTAAAATTGAACTTTCCAGCTCCGAATTCAATCTTTACGAACTCATTGAAGACACAATAAATACGCTGGCTGTGAGCCCCCAGAAGAGTAGGGACGTTGAAATATCGTGTCTTATCAATTCTGACATTCCTGAGAGGGTGATTGGCGATCCTGTCAGATTTAGACAGGTAATCACAAATCTGGTGGGTAACTCCATAAAATTTACTCAAAAGGGCTTTGTAAATCTGACTGTTGGGCTGGACTCCATTTCAGACGAGAGCCTGAAACTGCTTTTCTGTGTAAGTGACACAGGAATTGGGATTGTCCCTTCCAAACTTGACTCCATTTTCAAGCCCTTCGAACAGGCTGACGCATCGACGACGCGAAAGTACGGAGGCACCGGCCTCGGGCTCACTATAGTGTCACGTCTGGTTGATCTCATGAACGGCCATATCTGGGTAGAGAGTGAACCAGGCAAAGGAAGCCGTTTTTATTTTACTGTCGAATTTGGATGCTCCAAAGATGTCCTGGCTAAAAAGAAGCCCGACCAGTACGAATTGCTCAGCAGCACCCGGGCTCTCATTGTGGATGACAATCCCATCAACAGGCTCATCCTTATCCAGACTTTCTCCCAGTGGCACATGGAGGTCTCGGAAGTTCCCGGAGCCGAAGAGGCCATTGAAGCGCTGACCAAGGCCAAAAACGAGAACTCTCCATTTGAACTGATGATGGTGGATGTCCAGATGCCTGGAATGGACGGTTACCAGTTTGTGGAATACCTCAATGATCATCCCGGGCTTTTTGAAGGAGCAGCCATCATAATGACATCATCTCACGCCCCTGATGACGCTCAGAGGTGTAAAGAACTCAGGATAGCCGGTTATCTCACCAAGCCGATCAAGAGAGCCCAACTACTTGATGAGGTCAGTATTGTCCTTGGGAAACAGAAGAAACACGAATTCAAGCTGATAACGGCAAACGCCAAGCCCGAATCAGGCCCCTCAAGAACTTTGAATGTCCTGGTGGCTGAAGACAATCCGATCAGTCAGAAATTTGTGGAAGTCGCGTTAAAGAAGTCCGGACATAACGTGACATGCGTCACCAATGGTAAACAAGCCGTGGAAATGGCCACACAAAGGCCTTTTGACCTGATATTAATGGATGTTCAAATGCCTGAAATGGACGGATTTGAAGCCACTTCCCTGATACGGAAATACCAGGTGGAAAGAGGGACATTCACACCTATCGTGGCAATGACGGCAAACGCCATGAAAGGCGACCGTGAGAAATGCATTGAAGCCGGCATGGACGACTATCTGTCCAAGCCGGTCAAGGTTAAGGAATTACTGGATATTCTTCAAAAGCTGTCCAGGCCGAAAGAATCAGTTGCTCCAGTTTAAAAACAACATCTAATGATGCGTGAGGTGACGCCGCCATGACCGACGAACCCAACAGGACGGTTAATGAGTGCGATGAAACCATGATGGAAGACGCCAGACTCAGTTATACAAGCCATGGTCTGGCAAGAGGTATTCTTGATCACCTGTATTACCAACAGGCTCGGCTTCCTGAGTTTGCTACAACAAACGACTGGTATCTGGCTCTGGCCAGCGCCGTGCGGGATCGACTTGCAGAACGCTGGATCAACACCTCCCGCTCAATTCTGATGCGCCCTGATCTGAAAGTAGTGTGTTACCTTTCGGCGGAATTCCTCATGGGCCCTCAGTTGGGCAACGCCATGCTCAGTCTGGGAATAATGGATGAGGCCCGCGAGTGTATGCACACCCTGGGCATTGATCTGGATGAAGCGCTGGAGTGTGAACTGGAACCAGGGCTTGGGAATGGCGGCCTTGGTCGACTTGCTGCCTGTTATCTGGATTCTCTGGCTACTCTGGGAATCCCGGCGTTCGGTTTTGGGATTCGATATGAATTCGGAATATTTGACCAGCTGATCCGTGACGGCTGGCAGGTTGAAAGAACCGATAAATGGTTGCGCTCTGGTAATCCCTGGGAAATCCTGAGGCCTGAGATTTCTTTCAACGTCAGGCTAGGTGGAACCACCGAGTCACATTATGACGCCGATGGAAATTACAGGGTTGTTTGGCGCCCTGATCTGATGGTTCGGGGCGTCGCCTGTGACACGCCGGTTCCCGGATATAGATCGGAAACGGTCAATTTTCTGAGACTGTGGAAAGCCGAGGCCTGCGAATCATTCGATTTTCACGCTTTCAATGTGGGAGATTATTATGGCGCAGTGAACGAGAAGATCTACTCCGAGACCATAACCAAAGTGCTCTACCCGAACGATGAGCCTTACCAGGGCAAACAACTGAGGCTCTCACAGCAGTATTTTTTCGTCTCCTGCACGTTGCAGAACCTTGTCAGTCTGTGTAAGGAACTGGACATTCCACTAAAAGAATTCCACGAGAATTTTGCAATCCAGTTGAATGATACACATCCGGCCATAGCAGTCGTAGAACTCATGAGAATCATGGTTGACGAACATTTTATGGATTGGGACGCTGCATGGGATGTCACAACGAAGACTTTCGCATATACAAATCACACAATACTGCCGGAGGCGCTCGAGAAATGGGGTCTGCCCATGTTCAGGAGTCTTCTACCCAGGCATCTCGATATAATTTATGAAATAAACCGGAGATTCCTGGATGAAGTTCGTGAAAAATATCCAAATGATCCTGGGCGTATCTCAAATCTGTCGATAATTGACGAACACGGAGAAAAGTACATCCGGATGGCAAATCTGGCCTGTGTCGGTGGCCACATGATAAATGGGGTAGCTGCCCTTCACACGGAGTTGCTAAAAAGCCAGACTTTGCGGGATTTCCATGAATTGTGGCCTGAGAAATTTGTCAATGTAACCAACGGAGTGACCCCTCGCAGGTGGATGGCGTTGTGCAATCCCGAACTGGCCTCTCTAATAACCTCAAACATTGGAGACGCCTGGGTCAAGGACACCACACACAACCTTCCCAAGCTCGAACAATTCGCCGATGACGCCGGATTTCAGGAGGAATGGCGAAAAATAAAACTCAACGCCAAGAGCAATCTGGCGGCTTACATCAGGAAAACGCTGGAAATAAAGGTTGATCCGGAATCTCTTTTTGACGTTCAGGTGAAACGTATACATGAGTATAAACGTCAACATCTGAACGCGTTTGAGATTATCGCTCTCTACAATCGTGTGAAGAGGGATCCCAATTTCCTGGTGGCCCCTAGGACTTTTATTTTTGGAGGTAAGGCCGCTCCATCATATTTTATGGCAAAGCTCATCATCAAACTGATTAATTCTGTTGCTGATGTTATTAACAGTGATCAAGCCGTAAGAGAATTCATGAAGGTGGTCTTTATCCCTAATTTCAGCGTCAAGAACGGTCAGAGAATCTATCCGGCCGCTGACCTGTCCGAACAGATATCAACCGCCGGAAAGGAAGCCTCGGGCACGGGCAACATGAAATTCGCAATGAATGGCGCCTTGACCATCGGGACACTGGACGGCGCCAACATAGAGATACGTGACGAGGTAGGTCACGAAAATTTCTTTCTGTTTGGATTGACCGCCGAAGAGGTGATGGACAGGAAGAGCAGAGGTTATCATCCTGGGGAATATTATGATCAGGACGAAGAACTCATGCAGGTAGTGGATCAACTGGGCTCAGGAGTCTTTTCAAAGGGGGACAGGTCTCTTTTTAGACCTTTATTGGATTCTTTGCTGTACCATGACTACTACATGGTCTTCGCCGATTTCAGGTCTTATGTGGAATGCCGTCATGAGGTCGCAACAGCTTATGTCGATAAAGCGAGGTGGACAAGGATGTCCGTACTCAACACGGCCCGCATGGGAAAGTTTTCCTCAGACAGGTCTATTGGAGAATACTCCAGGACCATCTGGAAAGCGAGGCCTCTTAATGAGAAGGCGGTAAAGTAATTAACCGGATCGGGGCGCCTTAAATTGACTGAAAAAAAACGCATAGTGATTGTAGAGGATGAAATATTTCTGGGCAGAATGCTCAAGGAACGTTTAACGGACATGGGGTACCAGGCTGACTGGGTAGTCACCTCGGGGGAACAGGCCATAGCCATAGTGGCCGAAATCCAGCCACACCTGACTCTAATGGATATCAAGCTGTCAGGCGCCATGGACGGGATTGAGGCGGCGGAGCGCATTCGTAATGAATGGGGATCCCCTGTCATTTATTTGACCTCGCACGTTAATGAAAGCTACATAGAGAGAGCCAAGCGGACTCAACCGTTGGGCTATCTGGTAAAGCCTATTCACTCCCCGGCTCTTAAAACGGCTATCGAGATGGCGTTTGCGAAAATTGATGTGGATCAACGCCTTGCTGAAAGTGAAAAGCGTTATCGCGCTTTGGTCGAGACGCAGGTCGAATTGCTGTGTCGTTACAATCCTGATGGGAAGTTGACCTATGTTAATGACTCATACTGCAAATATTACAACTCGGACCGTGAGGGACTCATTGGAACCAGTACGGGGCTTCCGGAAATCAGATTCAGAATCGGGAACTTGCCGCTGCTCCGGATTTTGTCGGGAAGCGATGAAAATACAGTTTCTTTTGAAACCCAGGATATCGGACTGGATGGCAAGAAGCGTCATCAGCACTGGACTGAAGTGTCATTGCATGATGAGAGAGGAAAGCTTGAGGAGGTTCAAGCGGTGGGGCGCGATGTCACAAGCCAGATCATGTCTCAACAGGACGCTCTTTCACGGATAGAAGTGAGATTCAGGGCTGTTTTTGACAGCGCTACTGATAGCGTTTTCATTCTTGACGACAAGCTTAGATACACTCATGTGAATGAGGCTGGACAGAATCTTCTTGGCTTGCCTGAGTCCGGCATCGCGGGATGCACGCCTGATGACGTGTTTGGCCCGGAAATAGGTTTCAAACTTTCGAGCATATTCTCAAGGGTTCTCAAGGGGGCGCCCGCACAATATGAGCAGACAAGAACCGTCTCAGGTATAACCCTGACTTTCAGCGAATCGGTCACTCCTTTGAAGAATGTCGATGGGGAAATTGTCGGACTCTGCTGCATTTGCCGAAACATTACTGAACGCATCAGTCTGGCTCATTGCGAAGTTGATGAACGCCATGCGTTCGAATCACTCGCCATGAGACAGACCATGTCTTTGGCTGAGGCCGCCTCATCCTCGGATGGAACAATCTGTTTACTCGGGGAAAGCGGCGCCGGCAAAGACCACCTGGCAAAATGGATTCATGAGAATTCCAGGCGAAGCTCAGGTCCGTTTGTTCCCATAAACTGCGCGGTCTTGCCCGAAACACTCGCCGAATCTGAATTATTCGGACACGAAAGAGGCGCTTTTACCGGCGCGGCTGTCCAGAAACGCGGGTTGCTGGAGCTTGCCGAAGGAGGAACCATTCTCCTCAATGAAATAGGGGAACTCTCGATTAATCTTCAATCAAAGTTGTTGTCTTTTATCGACAACAAATCATTCTTGCGAGTTGGAGGCTCAAAGAGCATCACTGTAGATAGTCGCCTCATTGTCGCAACTCATCGTAGACTAGAGCATGAGGTGTCCGCCGGACGATTCATGGAACCGCTCTTTCACAGGATAAATGTTTTTCCAATTACCATTCCACCACTGCG
>CAYNZA010000133.1:0-8216 GCA_964401595.1 uncultured Desulfomonile sp. | reverse complement strand
TGGAACCGCTCTTTCACAGGATAAATGTTTTTCCAATTACCATTCCACCACTGCGTAACAGGTTGGAAGACATTCCGTCACTCTGCAATGAAATCATTCAGAAACTTTATTGCGACATCCCCCTTAACGTTCCGCCTGCCATGGATGTTCACCACTACAGTCGCCTTTGCGATTATCAATGGCCCGGAAACGTTCGGGAACTTAGAAATGTTCTTGAAAGATCCATCATGCTGTGGAAAGGTGGCGAATTCCTGCTTCAACTGCCTGTGAACGAGGGGGCCTGCGCGGATTTGGCGGTGTCTGTCAACGGACTCGAGAACCTTCCACTCAATGATATTACTGCAAGAATAGTGGCTGTTGTTTGCGCGGAAATGGTCAATCGTTGCAATGGTAACAAAACCATGGCAGCCAAACGTCTTGGAATTTCAAGGGACGCTCTGTACAGACATCTTAAGAAAAACCAGGATGGTTGTATTACACACACTGATAGTCATTGGCTGTCCTAAAAATAGGACACTCTTGATGGTTGTAATCATTGGCATAATAGTTTTTGTAAAAGTTAGTGTCATATAACCAGGACACTAAAAGTTTGTCGTCTGTGTTTCCATCCCTTCCCTCGCTGGATTCATTCCCTTCTGAGTTCATAACTGTTTGATTTAATTCATATACATATTCAGTGGTATCACGGTCAAAACAATGGCGCCTAATTTGCTACATCGTGGAGACGAATAAAACCCGGGAAAAACAGTCTCCTGTGAAAGGTGTTGGTGTCCGAAAAGCCTCAACGATGAAAACGGAACATTACGCATTAAAAACCATGTCTAAAAATATCTGCAAATCCAAGACGGATTGTATTTTCCTGCTTATGGCCGCGTTGACAGGTCTGGGAGCGACCTGTTTTGTATACAAGGTGGTTCACCAGGAATGGGTGGTGAGTTCAACATATTCAATGGCCGTTCTGATTAGCGGACTCCTTTTTACCTGTTTAATCGTGGGGGGGCTATCATATACGCAGGCGCAACGAGCCCGTCTAAATCGGCTTCTGAAATTCCAGATAGAGGCCAGACAGGAATTGGAGAGAGATGGTATAGCCCTGCAAAAAGCCATGAAATCGCTGGAGGAAAAAACCGCTGCTCTGAGGGAGAGTGAAGAGAGATTCAAACATATAGCCGACAGCAATAGCGACTTGATCTGGGAAACTGACAGGCTAGGCCTTTTCACTTATTGCAGTTCCGCTCTCCCCCAAATTCTGGGTTTTGCCCCTGAAGAGGTAATTGGGAAAAAACATTTTTACGATTTCTTTGTGCCGCAACAAAGGCTTGAGTTGAAGAACAAGGCATTTGCCGTTTTTGAGCGCAAGCAATCTTTTCAGAATTTTGTCAATGAATGTGTCCGGAAGGATGGTTCAACCGCAATTCTCGAAACCAGCGGTTTTCCGGTAATTGATCACAACGGGTTGCTGTTGGGTTATCGTGGTACGGACAAGGATATAACGGAGCGTGTGGAAGCCCAGAGGGCCCAGAAGCTCCTGGCCACGGCAGTCGAGCAGGCGGCAGAGGCCACGATGATCACAGATGTAAGCGGAGTCATTCAGTACGTGAATCCTGCCTTTGAAACAATCACAGGATATTCCGAAATCGAAGTAATAGGCCGAAATCCAAATTTGCTCAAAAGTGGAAAGCATGATGAATCTTTTTATCTCGATCTCTGGGATACGATTAAAGCCGGGCGCGTCTGGACAGGGACACTAATAAACAAAACAAGGGATAAGTCACTCATTCATCTGGAAACAAGTATCTCCCCCGTTTTTGATAGTTTTGGCCAGGTCACAAATTATGTCTCGGTGAACCGGGACGTCACAAAAGAGCAATTGATCCAGGCTCAGTTGCTCCAAGCCCGGAAAATGGAAGCCATCGGGATGCTCTCCGCCGGGATTGCCCATGATTTCAACAATCTCATCCACGCCATGAACGGATACGCTGAACTTGCTTTGGACAGGTCTCTGGACTCCAGGCAGAGAGAGTCTCATCTGACAAAAATAATACAGGCATCTGAGAGAGCCTGTGAAATGGTGAGACAGATACTATCGTTCAGTCGTAAGTCGGACCTGGAAGACAGTTTTCTGGACATCTCTCCCATCGTGAAGGAATGTTTACGATTTTTGAGAGGAACCATACCAACCTCCATTTCCCTCGATATTCGCCTGGACGACAATATTCCGGCTATTCACGGGAACCCCACACAAATATATCAGGTCCTTATGAATCTATGCATCAATTCAGTCTATTCCATAGGTCAGTCGCATGGCTCAATAACAGTAAGTCTTTCGGCCATAGATATTGATCCCGATTCTTGCCGGAAATACTCACTGGTAGAACCCGGAAAATATGTCCGACTGGAGGTTAAGGACACTGGCAAGGGGATAGCCGCTAAAATTCAGGACAAAATATTCGAGCCGCATTTTACGACTAAAACAAATGGAGAAGGTTCCGGGTTGGGGCTATCGACCGTGCTTGGGATAGTGAAAAGTCATGGAGGCGCAGTCCAGGTTGACAGTCAATCGGGCGTTGGGGCCACTTTTAGCGTTTTCTTTCCAGCAGTTGAAAAAAAAGCGCCTGAGCCGTCTTCAGTTGACTCTAATTTCGACTTTGGAGCCGGGAAAAGGGTCCTCTGCCTCGATGATGATCCAGACCTGCTTCCCATTTACGAAGGTTCGCTTCAGAAGCTAGGTTTTACTGTTGTGGCGACCCAGTCACCCGAGGAAGCAATTGAAATCCTTCTGAGAGATCAACAAACCTTTGACCTGATCATAACGGACCTCACAATGCCTAAAATGACCGGAGTGGAATTCGCTACGGAAATTCATTCCATCTGTTCGGACATTCCAGTGGTAATCTGCACGGGTTACAACAACTTTTACCTGACGCCTGAACTCAAAGACCGTGGAATCCGGGATATAATTTACAAGCCCCTGTCGAGAAACGCCCTGGCCAAGGCTATTGCCGGGATATTTCATTCCAAGCGCTCCCCGTAGGTAAGTCATGAAATCCACATGTTTGGATCATCTATCAATTGGCTCAAATCTCGTTTTGGACTATAATATTACATAGCGAATTTTCTTGTATGACGGAAACTTATAATCCAATGGCAATTACAGATTCTGACCTTACAGTTCGAATGACAAATTCAGATAAAATCGCACTGCTGCTGATCGCCGCAATAGGTTCGTTAATTTCGATTCTTGTTTATTTTGTCGTGGCGTCGTGGGAGTTCTCCCTTCAGAAAAACAGCTTCGAGAAGGCGGCAATCAAAAAGATAAACCTGTTTAATCAGGAAATTGAAAACTACAAGTCGATTCTCAAGTCCCTGGTGAATTTTCACAATTCATCCGATGAGATAACCCGGGCTGAATTTCATGATTTTGTCAAAAGTTCGGTTGGAGATGACAATGTTTTCAGAGCCATTGAATGGCTGCCCAAGGTCACTGAATCTCAACGCGAGTCTTTTGTCACGAATGTCAGGGCAGAAGGGTTCGGGCAATTTGAGATAACTCAGAAGGGTTCAGATTCCAAACTCGTAAAAAGAAGCGAGGCCGGGGAATATTTTCCTATTCTTTATGTGGAACCCTACAAGGGCAACGAAAGCGTTCTCGGATTTGATCCGACATCCAGTCCTGCACGTTTGAAGTCACTTGTTAACGCTGCGGAAACCGGAAAATTATATGCCACCGAGCCGTTGAAGCTTATTCAGGATGACAACAAAGGTCCTGGATATCTTGTATTTGCCCCGGTTTACCGCAAAGGATCCAATATCGACTCAATAGAAGCCAGAAGAGAAAACCTTCAGGGATTTTTCCTGGCAGTGTTTGATCTGAAGACTTTAATTCAAAAAACTTTGCGCAGTGATGATGACAATGGCATGAAGGTTTTTCTGTTTGATAGTTCGTCTCCGGAGACCGAAAGTCTCATTTATTCCAGCCCCGGTTCAGAACCGGACAGGTTATCCATCAAAAAGATTGCAAGCGGCGTAAGCGACTCCGGGTTCATCTACTCAACGGAAATCGACAATTCCGGCAGAAAATGGAAAGTGGTATTCGAACAACCCAACAGAGGTTTCTTTTCTAATCAAACCATGTTGCCGTTGGCTGTTCTGGTTTCCTGTCTGCTTGTAACCGCACTGATAACAACCTACATTGCGTTTCTTCTAATAAGCAAAAAAAGATCCGAAAAATGGGCTGAAATTCAATCAGCGGACAGGAACAGGATTGAACTTGAAATTGTGGCCCGGAAAGAAGCCTCAGCCGCTCTGGAACAACGCGAACTGCAGCTAAGAAACATTTTTGAAAGTTCTATCGACGGCATCATGCTTACAAAACCTGATGGCTCCATTCTGAAAGCAAACTCAGCCGCTTGCCGGATTCTTGGGTTTTCGGAGCAGGAGCTTGTAGAGATCGGCAGGGCAGGGATCACCGATGAAACGCAAATGAAACTTCAGGAGCGGCTGCAAGAAAGGTTGGAAAAAGGACAGGCGAAAGGTGTCCTGACTTTCAGGAGAAAAAACGGCGAAAGCTTTCCGGCGCATGTCTCTTCAGGGCTCTTCACAGATGATTCGGGAAATGTTTTTTCAACGGTGGTGTTTCGTGACATCACGGGTGAAAGGAAGTCCGAAGAATCCTCGAGGAAGCTTTACCTGCAGACAAAGGCTTTGATAGACAACATTCCCGACCTGGTCTGGCTAAAGGACGCGGACAGTCGCTTCCTGATAATCAACGAAGCCTTTGCCAAATCCTGTGGGACGCCTTCAGACGATATAGCAGGCAAGACGGATTACGACATATGGCCTGAGGAACTGGCCCAAGCTTACATCGCCGACGATTTCGAAGTGATGAGATCAGGAGTGAGAAAAGTAGTAGAAGAGCCTGTTGCCGACATCAATAACGCTATTGGTTGGATAGAAACCATTAAGACTCCAATTTTCGACACTGAAGGCAGAGTTATTGGAACGGCGGGCACAGCGCGCGATGTCACTTCCCGTGTGTTGGCCGAACAAACGCACAAACTCCTGGCTACAGCGGTGGAACACTCGGCTGAGTCGATAATGGTCACGGACGCAGAGGGTATCATAAAATACGTAAATCCGGCTTTTGAAAAGATTTCGGGCTACTCTACAGGAGAGGTTGTTGGACAAAATCCGAGAATTCTGAAAAGCGGAGAACACGATGAGGAATTCTACAGGGACATTTGGCAAACCCTAATGAACGGAGTAACATGGTCGGGCCTGATAAAAAACCGCCGGAAGAACGGGTTGCTCGCCTATGAAAAATCCAATATTTCACCCGTCAAAGACCAAAAAGGGGAAATAGTGGCCTTTGTGGGAGTCAACAGGGATGTGACAGAGGAACGTGTCCTGCAGGAACAGTTGGCGCAGTCACAAAAAATGGAAGCCATTGGAACTTTGGCCGGTGGCATAGCCCATGACTTCAACAACATCATTTTTGCCATCATCGGGTATGCCGAACTGGCCCTCGACCATACCAAAGATGATCCGCAGACAGCCATGTTCATTGAGGAGATCATCAGCGCCTCTGAGCGGGCAGGTGACATGGTCAAACAAATACTCACGTTCAGCCGTCAATCCAGACCAGAGAAAATAGTGCTTGATGTTCGTCCAATAATCAAGGAAGGCCTTAAATTTCTTCGGGGCGCTCTCCCTTCATCCATAGAAATAAAGCAGGATATCGAGAAAACAATACCATACATTTACGCCGATCCTACTCAGATATATCAGGTGCTCATGAACCTTTGCACGAATGCAACCTTCGCCATGAGAAACAGTAACGGGGTGTTGTCGGTTTCTCTGGAACGTGTTGATGTCGGGAAAGAATTTGCTATTCAGAATCCAGGGATAGAGCCCGGACAATTTGTTCGACTTAAGGTCTCGGATACGGGTGAAGGTATGGCCCAATCACTGATCAAAAGGATTTTTGAACCTTACTTCACGACAAAGGACATAGGAGAGGGAACGGGTCTTGGGTTGTCCGTGCTTGATGGTATAGTGAAGAATCACGGCGGATTGATTACAGTGTGGAGTGAGCTGGGCAAAGGCTCCAAATTCAGCGTCTACTTTCCCGTAATTGACGACAATGCAATGCCCGTTCAGAACACAAAGCCGGAAATCATGCTTAAGGGAGATGAGAGAATACTCTGGGTTGATGACGAGTCCACCTTGATGGACATGTGCAGGGAGACTCTGGGCAGGGCCGGCTTCTCAGTGACATGCACTACCGACCCTTTACAGGCCATGGAAATTTTCAGACATTCCCCTGATTCCTTCGATCTGGTGATTACCGATTTTTCAATGCCGGGCGTCAATGGAATAGAGCTTGCCCGAAAAATCAGCTCCATCAATCCGCAAATTCCCATCTTACTATGCACCGGATTTGGAAATTCAATTCCCGTCTCCTTAACCAGGCCCGCCGGCATTACCAGGATAGTATCCAAACCGGTTTCCAGCAAAGACCTGATTTATGTCATACGTCAGACGCTCGACAGGCCGACTGATTCCGCCGGATAGATTGACCTAAACTTTTTTTTCATGATCGAATCAATGACACAAGCCGCAATTGCAGCCCAAGTGCATTACAATGACTGAGAGATGGCTATACGGGAAACAAGAGAGGCCCAGTTGAAAGAAATTTCGCTAATCACGAGAAACTTCACCGAATCGGTCATACGAGAGATGACTAGAATCTGCAATGAACACAAAGGTCTTAACCTGGCACAGGGCTTTCCCGATTTTGATCCCCCCTCCGAGATCATGGAAGCCGCAGTTTCTGCTATCAGGAGCGGTCATAACCAGTATGCCGTAACTTTCGGAGAGCCCCACTTTCGTCAGGCCATAGCCGAAAAGGTCCGCAGCTTTAACGGAATAAAATGTGATCCTGACACTGAAATAACGGTGACCTGTGGGGCTACCGAGGCAATGATCGCCACACTAAAAGCCATCATAAATCCGGGGGATGAGATCATAATTTTTGAACCGTTTTACGAGAATTACGGTCCTGACTGCATTCTTTCAGGGGCTATTCCGAAATATGTCACACTCCACGGTCCTGACTGGCAATATGATCCTGATGAGCTGATTTCGGCTTTTAACAACAAAACCAAAGCAATCGTCATCAACACCCCGCATAACCCGACAGGAAAAGTTTTCAGCGCCGAAGAGCTGGCTTTCATAGCGGGTCTTTGCATGAAATGGGACGCCTACGCCGTGACGGATGAGGTCTACGAGCACATCATATACGACGACGCTGAACATGTGTCGATTGCGTCTCTGGATGGCATGGCTGAGCGGAGCGTCACGATAAACTCAATGTCGAAATCCTATTCAGTTACGGGCTGGCGTGTAGGTTGGGCGATAGCAAATCCTGAAATCACATCTGCCATACGGAAAGTCCACGATTTTCTGACGGTCGGAGCCGCCAGGCCGTTTCACGAGGCCGGCGTAGTCGCCATGAACATGCCCCAAAGCTATTATACTGAACTGAAAAAAATCTACGACGCAGCAAGAGACTCTCTTTACAGTGATCTGCTGAGCGCAGGATTTGCTGGTGAAAAGCCGCAGGGCGCCTACTACGTCATGTGTGAAAATGAACGACTGATGGATGCCTTGGGGGCGTCCAACGATCATGAGTTCGCACGTCGTCTGATACAGGCGGCCGGAGTTGCCGCTGTCCCTGGATCGTCATTCTATTCTGAGCCGCAAAAGGGTTTTAAACAGCTCAGATTCTGTTTTTCCAAGTCAGCCCAAACCCTCGGAAAGGTTCGGGCATGTTTCGAAAAACTCCGCGTCTGACTTTCCTGACAGGTCGTCTACACCAAAAGAACGTCAGCTCAATTTACTGACGACGATACAGCTGGTGGAATCGCCGCCAGGCACTGTCTACGGATGCTCAAGTTCAGCGCCAAAGACTCATTTCATGGCTCCAACAGCCAGACTCAGCCAGCCAGCCATCAACAGCGCCCCTCCTATAGGTGTGAGCGGTCCGAACCACTTGGTTCCAGTGAGGCAATACAGGTAAATTGTCCCTGAAAAGAATACAGAGCCCACAATGAAAAGACAGCCGGCTGACAGCATGAGTTTTCCCGGCCACTGAGCAGATGCGAAACTCACAGCGATCAATCCGAGCGCGTGATACATCTGGTAGCGAACCCCAA
>CAYNZA010000132.1:0-8279 GCA_964401595.1 uncultured Desulfomonile sp. | reverse complement strand
CCAACAATGCCCACGCCGTTATTATTTGTTTGAACAGATGATGCATAAAACTGTTTACAAAACCGGAGCCAATTTTATTTGAAAAAAGTATCGGTTTAAGCGTTGCGCTTTATTTTGAATCCTACAGATTCGAGAGCGTCCCAAAAAGAGTTCTGTGAGAATAATGTCAGCGACGGCTCTGGAAGATGAATCATACAAACTTCATGTGTGTGGCCAGGAAACCGCATTTACCAGATCAGACCGGCCAAAACTCTCGTCCCCATTATGGCAAGAAGGACGGCAAACACCTGCTTGAGTCGTTTTACCGGAAGTTTGTGGGCAATTTTTGCTCCATAGGGGGCAGTGAGAACGCTTGCCAGAACAATCCCCAGAAAGGCCGGCAAATAAACGTAACCCAAAGACCAGGGCGGCAGCGCTGGATCACTCCATCCTGAATAAATGAACCCTATGGCCCCGGAAACAGCTATGGGGAAACCTATGGCGGCTGATGTTCCAATGGCCTTGTGAGCTGGAATGTTGCACCAGATCATGAACGGAACCGACAGGGATCCTCCTCCAATTCCAACAAAACTGGACACGGCCCCTATAAGATTGCCTACACCGAACATGGCCAGTTTTCCGGGCAGTTCACGCGACGGATTGGGCTTCTTGTCGCGAATCATCTGGTAGGCGACGCAATACAGAAAAATTACGAAGAAAATGCCAAGAAATGCTGTGGACATCCTGGAAGCCACACAGGACCCCAGGAAGGTGCCAAGCAGTATACCCACTACAATCTGCCGGAAGATGTCCCATCTGACGGCCCCGACCCTGTGATGAGCAGTAAAACTTGAAATGGATGTAAAAATGATACTGGCCAGCGAAGTGCCCAGAGCCAGATGCATTATCAGTTGGTAAGAAAAGCCTTGCTCGGTAAATGTGTAAGCAAGTATCGGAACAATCACCAAGCCGCCGCCGACACCCAGTAAACCGGCCAGAATGCCGGCCACAGCCCCTACTATCATATAAATGAGGAGTATGAGAATCATCTTTGCTCCAACGGAAATTAAAATGCCAATTGCAGATTTGGCGCGCCTCAGATCCCCGACACACTGAAGCCTGTGTTCAGGGCGCCGAACTCTTTAGCCGTCCCGGCGCCCACTTTACATTATTCTGAAACGAATCCCTGATTGGAGCAAAAACAGACTATTTATTCAAGACAAATGTTCAAACTATGTCCCGGTGATACTCTTGCAGAGACCTTACTCCTGCTTCCCCTTTTTTCAGGGCGCGAATTCCCCTGGCCGCCGCAAAAGCAGCCGCAAGTGTTGTAATGTAAGGAATTTTGAACCTGATAGCGGATTTTCGGATATATGAGTCATCTTCCTTGCTTATCTGACCACTGGGTGTGTTTATTACCAGGTTGATTTCACGGTTCTTTATGTGATCCAGTATGTTGGGGCGTCCTTCACTCAGTTTAAGAACCATGTCGGATTCCACCCCGTGTTCCGAAAGGTAATTGTGAGTTCCTTCGGTGGCTTTGATCCGGAATCCAAGTTCGGAGAATTGTCGAGCCACTTCAAGCACGGCAGGTCTCTCATTCCTGGTCACTGAAATAAGGACTACCCCTTCACACGGCAGGGTTGATTGAGCTGCTTCCTGAGCCTTATAAAAGGCAAGCCCGAATGATTTGGCCAAGCCGAGCACTTCTCCGGTTGAACGCATTTCAGGCCCCAGTAGCGGATCCACTTCTGGAAACATGTTAAACGGAAAAACCGCCTCTTTCACACCGAAATGGGGAATTGCCCTGGCGGTGGGCTCAAAATCGGAAAGTTTTTTGCCGAGCATGATTTTGGTGGCCATTGTCGCCATGCCGAAATTGCACACCTTGGAAACCAGCGGCACCGTCCGCGAAGCCCTCGGATTGGCTTCCAAAACAAATACAGTGTCCTTGGCTATGGCATACTGCATGTTCATCAGCCCGACTACTCCCAACTCTACCGCTATTTTTTGAGTGTAGTCCTTGATCGTCTCAAGATGTTTGGGAGGGATGCTGATCGGAGGAATCACGCAGGCAGAATCTCCTGAATGAACCCCAGCCAGTTCTATGTGCTCCATAATTGCCGGGACGAATGCGTCACTTCCGTCTGAAACAGCGTCGGCTTCAGCCTCGATGGCTTTCTCAAGGAACCTGTCAATGAGTATGGGGCGCTCCGGACTGACTTCAACCGCTGCCGACACATATCTTCTGAGCATCTGCTCATTGTGTATCACTTCCATGGCACGTCCGCCAAGCACGTACGAAGGACGAACCATTAGCGGATAGCCGATCTTTTTAGCCACATTTATGGCTTCTTCAAGATTGCTTGCCATTCCGGAGTCAGGTTCGGGTATTCCCAGTTTGCTCATCATCTTCCTGAATCGGTCCCTGTCCTCGGCCAGATCGATAACATCGGGAGACGTGCCGATTATTGTTACCCCTGCGGCTGCCAGTTCACTGGCAATGTTAAGGGGAGTCTGCCCCCCGAACTGAACTATGACACCCTCCGGCTTTTCCTTTTCGTATATGCTGAGCACATCCTCGACTGTGAGTGGCTCAAAATAAAGCTTGTCTGATGTGTCATAATCGGTGGAAACGGTCTCAGGATTGCAGTTGACCATTATGGACTCATATCCCATCTCTCTGATGGCAAAGGCGGCGTGGACGCAACAGTAATCAAATTCTATACCCTGCCCTATTCTGTTCGGTCCGCCACCCAGCACCATGATCTTCTTGTTGTCACTCGATGAAACCTTGTCAGGCCCGTTGTAAGTCGAGTAGTAATAAGCGGCATTTTCAACACCACTTACAGGAACAGGCTCCCAGGCCTGAACTATTCCAAGGGATTTCCTGCCAGATCTGATCTTCTCTTCTGGAATTTCAAGTATTTTGGCCAGGTATTTGTCTGCAAACCCGTCCTGCTTGGCCCGCTTCATGAGTTCATCAGGTAAACTATGCCCCTTGAATTTCAGAATTTCCTCTTCAAGGTCTACCAGCTCTCTCATCTGCTGAAGGAACCACGGTTTAATATAGGTCTTCTGATAAAGGACATCTATCGGGGCGCCTTTTCTCAACGCTTCGTACATGATGAACTGCCTCTCGCTGGATGGCTCCGCAAGCATCTCCATCAATTCATCAAGTGACTTTTTATTAAAATCCCTGGCGAATCCTAAACCGTAGCGTCCGTTCTCCAGAGAGCGAATGGCTTTTTGAAAGGCCTCCTTGTAGTTCTTGCCTATGCTCATGACTTCGCCGACGGCCCTCATCTGGGTGCCCAGTTTGTCCTGCGCTCCTTCGAACTTCTCAAACGCCCATCTGGCAAACTTCACAACCACGTAGTCTCCCCACGGAGTATATCTTTCCAGTGTGCCATCTCTCCAGTACGGAATTTCATCAAGGGTCATGCCGCCGGCCAGGTACGACGAGATCAGGGCGATTGGAAAACCGGTGGCCTTGGAAGCAAGCGCTGAGGAACGGGAAGTTCTTGGATTGATCTCAATGACTACGACCCTGCCCGTCTTGGGATCGTGGGCAAACTGTATGTTTGTGCCTCCGATTACCTGTATAGCCTCAACTATGTCATAGGAATATTTCTGCAGCTTCTTCTGAAGTTCGGGATCGATAGTCAGCATCGGAGCGGTGCAGTATGAATCTCCCGTGTGGACACCCATAGCGTCTACATTTTCTATGAAACACACAGTTATCATCTGGTTCTTGGAGTCCCTGACGACCTCAAGTTCCAGCTCTTCCCAGCCGAGGACCGACTCTTCTATGAGAATCTGCCCTACAAGGCTGGCCGCTATCCCTCTACTGGCGATTACCCGTAACTCCTCAACATTGTAAACGAGCCCTCCTCCTGTTCCTCCCATGGTGTAGGCAGGTCGAACCACGACAGGGTAGCCAAGATCGTTCGCAATTGCCTCCGCCTCTTCAACCGTGTAGGCTGGCGCGCTCTCCGGCATATCGATGCCCAAACGGTTCATCGTTTCCTTGAAAGCTATTCGGTCCTCGCCACGCTCGATCGCGTCCGCCTGAACCCCTATAATCCTGACACCGTATTTTTCAAGTATTCCGGCCTTGGCCAACTCAGACGAAAGGTTGAGGCCCGACTGACCACCAAGATTCGGCAGCAATGCATCCGGTCGCTCCTTCTCAATTATGCGGGTCACATTTTTCAGGTTCAGCGGCTCAATGTATGTTACGTCAGACATGCCAGGATCGGTCATAATTGTGGCCGGATTTGAATTAACCAGTACGATTTTGTAGCCCAGCGATCTTAGGGCCTTGCACGCCTGAGTTCCCGAATAGTCGAATTCACAGGCCTGCCCGATTACTATCGGACCGGATCCGATGATCATAACCTTTTCGATGTCTTTTAGTTTTGGCATGTCAGTCTTCCTTGTAGTTAGAATAAGATTGTCCCAAATCCTTTTATTCATACTAAATAGAGATGATAAGGACAATCTTAAATTATTCAGCCGGCGTGGATATTGATGAGAAAAGACATTTGAACAGGCGAGACGGCAAAAGGCCCCTACCCGGGTTTACTGACCAGTTAATTTACAAATGACAATTGAGCAGGACAGAGATAGCCTATCAGGGTTTGGCTTTTTTGTACAAAGTTGATTCGCTCACGGATATGAAAGGCTCATAAACCTTTTCATTCCAGTCTTCCGGCGCAACCTCCTCCAGGCTTATCGACACTGAATCTTCCGGGCAAATCGCAATAGAGACCACGGCTTGCGTCATAGCCTCGGCCAATCTGATTTTCTGATCTTCCGTGCGTCCCGGGTACATTTTCACAATTACATGAGGCATGGTAAACTCCCGTCAATATGACAACAAGAATAAACTGGCCCTAATATGATCTGATCTAAAACGGTGATCTCAGAGGCACGGAAGCCTGCGCCCCTACGGTGACACTGGACCTGTTATAGAGGAAATCAACGTCCGCTGCCGTCACTGTCTGAGGAGGTCCCATGTCTCTCCTCTCGAGATTCATCACACATGTCCCTCTATAAAGCTCCCAACCGATGAAAAAACCAAGATCCAGTCCTGAAACACTCAAGGCGTTCACTTCCGCCGACACTTCCATAAAATAACCGTTTCGAATCGCCTGATTCCCTACATGAGCAAACGGCACGTTATTGTTGTTGCAGGTGTTAAAGTGTTCCAAAAATCCCAGCATGAGCGGTAGCCCAATAAATTTGAGCGACGCTCCATACGGACCGATTCTTTTCTGAACTGCCACTCCCAGGTATGGCTGGTAGACATTTATGCCCAGACCTGATTCCATGGCTGAAATAGTAAACAAATACGAAGGATCAGGGTCTCCGAATGAAGTGCTGAGCGACTCCCAGCGCATTCCTACAATTGCCGAGAAAGAGTCATCCATGGGAGCCTGAAGCTCGCCTTCGAGCCTGAAGAAAGAACTCCTGGCCCAATTCCAGGAACGAGTTCCCGGAGGAAAGGCCAGCCACGTGATTTCCTGATCGGCCGGCACATCGGCTGCGAACAGGTAAGATCCCTTTAGTTTGAATGATAAGGCCCTGGAATCCATAAGTAGTATTGAAGCCGAGGCCAGTGCCCCTTCGAGGTCATAAACAAAATATGATGACACACATGCGCCGGGCAGAACCAGGCCGGTGTATCCAGCCCTCAGCCCCCTGTTTCCCCCCATATAAGCCAGTGAGGCAGTTGCGGACATGCCTTCAGACATTCGTGCCACTCCAGGCGCTTGGGAAGTGTTGGAACCCATGGTCAAAACACCCTGTGAACTAGCCTCACCAACAAAGGTAACTGTTAAGAACAGTAAACAGATTACCAGACGGACAGTCCCCAAAGAGCTAAAGATGTTCACTGACAAACCCTCCCGGATCATCTATCAAGACTTTTCAAGACCTTGTTCTCACCCTCATTGCTTGTCCATTTCGTGGATAAACCTGTTGCACTGCTGTCTGAACTCCGTCACGACCTCCACCAGTGGACGGTTGGTTTCCTTGGCTTCCATTCCCAACATTGCCCAGAACTTGTCCAGCATGGGATAAACATCTTTGGTGAAAAGTATGGTGAGCGTGCTTCCACACGAGCAGTTTCTGTACTGCATGGTTCTGGGCAAATCCAGGACACCGGAGTAGTCGGCCAGACCTTCGGAAACCGCTTCAGTTCGGTGGATGTATTCTGGAAAGTTTCTAAAAACCTCACCACACGTAGCGCATTTCTTGGGAAATATCCTTGAGTCCGCGCCAACTTTTACAAAAAGCTCTATATATTTTAAGAACTTGGGATTATACCTCGAGCGAATGATTGCCACTTGCCTATTCTCCGAATTAAATCTGATCTGCGCTGGCGTTTAGACCTCAGGTCCAGCGACACTGCGGAGCGGACAAACCTGTATCAAGTTCAAATGTTGCTTCAAAGATCGGCAACATCAACCGTTCCGGGATTGGCCGACACGTGACGGCTGACATTTCTCCTGGATATTGAGATTTATCACCATATTGGAGAATAGTACATTTGTTGCTCAGTTTCAATTTTTTTTAAAATTATCGGCAACTCTTCCTGGTTACAGTTAGCGCTGCCTGGTTGGGCTGCCATTCATAAGCCATGTATACTTATTTGCCGATGCTGATGGATCTCAGCGCCAATTTTCTGACCTTGGGATCTGCGCTTTTATAACGAATGAATCGCGCATTGACCGGTTTGTCGCTATAATGATCCAGGGCCGGCCACAAAGACAGGCCATCGATAAGTTTGTCCGATCCTTCTATCCAGCCACTCCATGACTCACCATCCTGGGACACCTCGACTTGCCAGTTCCTGGGGACGGCCGTTTCGGAGCCCCAGAATATTCTCATGCGACCAATCTCAAAACCTTGTCCCATATCCAGAACCAGCATCAGCGGATTGTCTCCTGGAATTTCAACTGACGAATACAACTCTTCTCCGGGATAGTCTCTAAGGATAATATTGACTGGGTTGGAATCTTTGTCAGCATCCGGAGCGGAAATCACCTTTGCCGATCGGGCCAGATTTACAAAGTAGAGGTCTTTATCATGGACCAGCTCCTGATCTGTTAAAGTCTGTTTGAAATAATATTCCCTGATCTGGTTTGCTATCTCTTTTCCTATGAGATAATTGGCGCCGGCGGTGAGATGACACCAATCCGTGAAAACCCATTGATTAGTATCATTAAAATAGTCTACGAAATTAAGAGTATGAATTCCTCTATCCTGTGCATTAGTCACAATCCGGCGTGTTATGTAGTTGTAAAGCAGCCCGGTATTCATGTCGTAATAGGTCTCATGATCCCTGGTTTGCTCAATTTTTTCCTCAATGTCGTGCCTGGGCTTTTTGCTCGAATACAGCATGGGTTGAATCGCAAATATGTGTGGAACGGAATCGGTATTCAGGGCATTATGGTAATCCTCAACAACCTTGTTGATTACCGTCATGTTGGTGGTGATCATTTCTGATCTCTGTTGCTGGTCAATGACATTGTCCGCAGGATTTTTCTGAAAAATTTGAAAGAGGCTGCCTTTGTGAAAGCGAATTTCTCCTTCGAGATTCTGAAAAATGTCGTTTCCCTGCCACAACAACGTCATGAGAAAGGTGTTATTTTTGAGCCACAAGGTGAGATAAGACGACAGCCCGGGACCATCGAATGAAAATATCTGACGAAGAATGGCATTGTATTGGCCTTGATTAAAATAATCCCAGTCATCAAGTGGAGTTGCTACCGGATGAATTTCGTTGGCGCCGTCCAGCGAAATTACTAGGTCTGGAGAATATTTCCTTAGCTTTGATATGTATCTCATCAGCAAATGCTGGTAAGAATACCCCCAGACCGCGGTGTTGTAGACCTTGATCGTCTTCCCGGGTATTGGGGAATGCGCATTCAGAATCTTTTCAATTACATGTGATATCGTCTCTCTTTGTTCGATATTGTAGAAAGACGTTATGGTCGCCGCTGATCCAGCCGATCCCAGCCCAAATGCCGTGGAGCCGCCAGTCAGGAATATGCGAAATTCATCCTCCGGTTTTTTTACTGAAATGGGTCTGGGATCCCTGAACCCGGCATTATTGGAAAACTCGTAACGGTTACCTTTTTCCTGATTATGTACGAGGCAGACCCCCGGAACAAGGTCATAATCATAATGTGACACCGGTTGGGTAAAGTCCCTTCTGGCCATCTCGAAGTTGTTCGAATACACATCGGACAAATATGTTTTCTTGAGAATGAACTCAGCCGCCCTGTCGA
>CAYNZA010000131.1:0-8452 GCA_964401595.1 uncultured Desulfomonile sp. | reverse complement strand
AACAGAAATTCCCGGGACTCACGGACGAGGAAATATTGATCCATGCAATATTCCCGCATGAGGCGGCAGGATATTTTGCCGAACAGAAATAATCCCGACTGATCTCGTCAAAGAAAGTCACTTCGGTGGCTTTCTTTTTTTTGGGATCAGCTCTCGATTCTCATGATAGAAAATTTTTTTATGGACCTGGTCTTTCAGGCTATTTATCATCCGCTTAATTTTCAATCAATTGATGATGTCTTACAGGAGAACTAAATGAAAGCTCAAGATTGCATGACAACCAATGTCATTACCGTCGGGCTCTCAACCCCGCTGAGAGAACTCGCAAAAATTTTTCACGAGAAAAATATTAACGGAATTCCCGTTATAGATTCTGAAAACAAGGTTATCGGAGTTGTCTGCGAATCCGATCTCGTCAACCAGAACACCCCTTTGCACATCCCCACAGTCTTTGTGATCCTCGATTCGGTCATTCCTCTGGAGAACCCCTGGCGACTGCACAAAGATTACAAGAAGATGACAGCATCAACCGTCGAAGACGTCTATTCCTTTCCGGCCGTCTGCGTGGAACCTGATACCGACATCTCCGAGGTCGCACAGATTATGACATCCAGGAAATACTACACAATTCCCGTCGTAAAAGACGGTGAACTCATCGGTGTCCTGGGTAAGGGCGACATTATTAAGGCTATAGCCAACGGTAATATATAAAACATATAAAAACATTATGTTAGAATAAAAACATCATGTTCATTATGTTATTTTGAAAATAATCTATAAAATACTTTAAAAAATGTTGACAACATATAAATATTATGATTAAAACCACACACAGAGGCGGGTGGCGTAGCCCGCCGCTAAACATACCTTTTCTCCAATGCGAAGCCCCGGTCCTTATCCTCCTTTCCGGGGCTTTCCTTTGTCCGTCATTTGCAAAAACCGACTGAACCCGTTATAAACTGAAAACCGGAAAAAAGAGCTTTCGAAGAGGGGAAATTGGATCGTAACACTTTGTCCAGAGTTCTGGAGCAGGTCAGGGATGGTGAATTAACCGTCGAATCCGCTTCTGAAATATTCAAGACGCTCCATGTGGAGGAGCTTGGTTTTGCGTCTGTTGATCACCATCGCGCAGTCAGACTGGGTTTTCCCGAGGTCATTTACGGGGAAGGCAAGACATCTGATCAGATAATAGGGATATTCAGGTCACTGATCCAGCGACAGGACAAGGTGTTGGCCACGAGAGTCGACAGCGAAAAATCTTCCAGGGTTATGGAGGGCGTTCCAGGACTTGATTACAACCCATTGGCGCGCACCCTTTTATATCGCAGGAGCACGAATGACACCTCGTCGGGAGGTTTGATTCTTGTGCTGGCCGCTGGAACATCCGATCTGCCGGTGGCTGAGGAGGCAAGGGTAACCGTCGAGGCCTTTGGATGCAAGGTCGAGACGATATACGATGTCGGTATAGCGGGAATACACAGGCTGTTGAGGCATTATGACAAGCTAAGGGAAGCCTCGGTAATAATAGTGGTGGCAGGTATGGAAGGGGCTTTGCCCAGTGTGGTAGGCGGTCTGGTGGACAAGCCTGTGATTGCAACCCCTACATCTATTGGCTACGGAGCGTCTTTCGGAGGTATCGCCGCTCTCCTGGGCATGCTGAATTCCTGTGCGCCCGGTGTGGTGGTGGTTAATATCGACAATGGATTCGGGGCCGCATACGCCGCATGCACTATGATCAGATCCGGCGCCTCCAACCGGTGAATTGTCTAAAATTTGAGATACTGAGCCAGTTCGGCAATCTTTTTGGGGCCAACACCTGACACGCGTTTCAGCTCTTCAACGGAGTTGAACCGGCCGGAAACGGATCTGTTCTCTATGATCCTTTCCGCCAATCTGGGACCTATCCCGGGAATCGCTTCGAGGTCTTCTTTTGAAGACTGATTCAGTGATATCTTTTTTCCGATCGACATCATCCGGCTTCCCGGAATCCTGTTTAAGGATGTCTTTCCATTGGCCGTGTCGATATTCACTATAGAGTCACAATCAAGTATCCGATCGACCTGCCAGGTTTCGTGACCTGACCTGTCAAAGCTTTCAAGCAGTTTCCCAAGGGTTACGGCATTTTCGAAAGAGCGGGTTCCCACCATCTTTCCAGCGATCTCCAACTGGTAGACGCATTCCCCTTCCAGCAACCCTTTCATGGGATCATTCCGGTCCCCCAGAAGCCCCGCCCCCTGTGAACACAACTCAATCATGATCCAGACCGCCATGATTGATACCAGGGCCCGCAATGGCGATATCACTGCGCTGTTTTGGTTAACGCTCACCTGACGCGGCCATGTCTTTTTGGAGTTTGTAGTCTATGCTATCCACCAGAGCGCTCCACGAGGCCTGAATGACATTCTGGTTGAATCCTACCGTCCACCACACGTCCTCGCCGTCTGTGGATTCAATGAGAACGCTGACTGTCGCTCCGGTGCCGGATGTTCCTTCTATTACCCTGACCTTGAAGTCTGTGAGATGGACCCTGTTCACACTGGGGTAGAACTTTGACAGCGCTTTCCTGAAAGCGTTATCCAGCGCATTGACTGGCCCGTTTCCCTCGGCGGCGCTGAACTCCATGGTGTCTCCCACGACTATACGTATTACGGCGTCAGAATAGGTCTTGGTGTCGCCCTGACGTTTGGAGTCGGTAACGTTGAATCCATGAAGAGTGAAGAATTTCTTGTGAAGCCCCAGCATCCGTTTCATGAGAAGTTCGAATGATCCATCAGCTATGTCATACCTGGCGCCCTGGGCCTCGAGATCTTTCAATGTCTTGAGTATTTCCACAATCCGGGGATCATCAGGATTAATGTTGATGCCGTATTGAGCGGCTTTCTGCGCCAAAGCGGCCCTGCCTGCCTGTTCGGATATGGGGAAATTCCTCGCCGCCCCAACCAGATTCGGGTCTATGTGCTCGTATGCGACGGTATTCTTGACCACTGCGCTGGAGTGCAGTCCTCCCTTGTGGGCAAAGGCTGAAGCCCCGACGTAGGGTTGTGACTTGTTCGGTGTCCTGTTGGCCATTTCATCCACGAAATCAGAAACATATCTCAACATGCGGAGCTTTTCCGGCTCAATCACGATGCGTTTCATCTTGAGACTCAAGGCCGGAATTATGGATATGAGATTGGCGTTCCCACAGCGTTCACCAATGCCGTTAATGGTGCCCTGAACATGGGTCACTCCCGCTTCAACCGAGGCCAAAGAGTTGGCGACCGCCGTTTCCGAATCATTGTGACAGTGAATGCCAATGTCTTTTCCAATAACCTTAAGAACTTCCTGTATTATTATGGACACCTCCGAAGGCAATGTTCCCCCATTGGTGTCACACAGGCAAAGGACATCGCTGAAAGGTTCCGCAGCCTTGAGGGCCTGGATGGCGTAGTCCCTGTTGTTCCTGAATCCATCGAAGAAATGTTCTGCGTCAAATATAACCCTCCCGAAATGGGGCCTCAGGAAGGACAGCGAATCGGAGATCATGGAGAGATTACGTTCCAGGGGGACTGCCAGAATTTCTCTGGCATGAAGATCCCAACTCTTGCCCACGACGGTGACGACTTCCATTCCTGTGTCAATAAGGGACTGAATCTGTGGGTCCTTTTCCGGGCTGAGATCAGCGCGGCATGTGCTTCCAAAAGCCGCTACCCGTGAATGCTTCAGATTCAATGTCTTGACTGTCTGGAAGAAACGCCTGTCTTTGGGGTTGGATCCCGGATAACCGCCCTCAATGAGATCTATGCCAAGTTCATCAAGTTTTTGAGCAATTCTGAGTTTGTCATCAAGGGAAAAAGTTATACCCCAAGTCTGGGCTCCATCCCGCAAGGTGGTGTCGTAAAGCTCGATCCTTTTCAATTCAGTTTACTCCCGAGGCTATTGTTACAGAGCCTTGTCCATTTCGAATACGTCGTGCAAGACCCTTACCGCCAATTCCGCATATTTTCTTTTAATGACACACGATATTTTAATTTCCGATGTGGAGATCATCTGAATGTTGATTCCCTCACGGGCCATTGCAGCGAACATTTTGGAAGCCACTCCGGAGTGAGATCTCATGCCCAGACCTATTATGGAAACTTTTGCTATGTCCTTTGTCCCACGAACATCCTCAGCCGCAAGAAAATCCTTCAGTCCGTTACAGACCTCCAGACCCTTCTCCAGGTCGGATTCCGGCACAGTAAAAGTTATGTCGGTCTTACCGTCGGCGCTCGAGTTCTGGATGATCATATCGACCACTATGTTCGCTTCGGTTAGCGCCCCGAATATCTGTGACGCCACGCCGGGAACATCGGCCACACCGGCCACCTTGATTTTGGCTTCCTTTGTATTGCAGGTCACTGCTCTGACAGATTCTTTTTCCATTTCCGCGTTTTCCTCCGTTACAAGCGTCCCTTCATTTTCATTGAAACTTGAGCGAACAACCAGCGGGACATTGTGCCGCATAGCAAATTCGACCGCCCTGATGTAGAGCACTTTCGCTCCGAGAGACGCCATCTCCAGCATTTCCTCGTAAGCTATCTGCTTGATCTTTCTGGCGTCCGGCGTAATATTCGGGTCTGTGGTGTAAACCCCGTCAACATCGGTGAATATTTCGCACAGGTCAGCTTTGAGGCCTGCCGCCACAGCTACAGCGGAGGTATCAGAGCCGCCCCGTCCCAGTGTCGTTATGTCACTATTCTCGTCCACACCCTGAAATCCTGCGACAATTACTATCTTTCCATCCTTTAGGTCTTTATCGATGTTTTCACGCAAGACTTCCGTCACCCTGGCCGAGCCGAAAGCGCTGTCCGTCTTCAAGGGAATCTGCCACCCGCAATACGACTTTGCCTTGTAACCCATGGACTCCAGCGTCATGGCGAGCAGCGATATGGTGACCTGTTCACCGGTGGAAACAAGAACATCCAGTTCCCGTTCATTTGGAGTGGGAGATATTTGTTTGGCGAGATTGATGAGCCTGTCTGTTTCTCCGGCCATCGCCGATACCACCACTACCAGGTCGGCCCCCTTGTCCTTGTAGGAAGCCACCCTGCGGGCTACATTTGCAATACGTCCCAAATCCCCTACGGATGTTCCTCCGTATTTCTGGACAATCAGCGGCATCAGTTTTCTCCGTGCTTCATTCAATATGTTAAAAAGACGTCTCCAGGACGTTCCCATCCCTGATATTAGCTGTAGAATCTCTCCAGATCTTTCAGAATTCCGGAAAGTCTTCTATCCCACGATCCTTCGGACGCGCAGGTCAGTTCAATTGACCTTGAATGTTCGTCATCTCCGGCTAACACGGCAATCTGAAGCTCCCAGTCATCAAACGATTCCTTGGGAGTTCCCCATTCTATTATGACTGCAGCCTCCTCAAGATTATCGAAAATACCCAATTCATCGGGTTGCGAGCCTGACAATCGGTATAAATCGGCATGGTCCACCGTCAGGTTGCCAACATAGCTATTGATCAGGCTGAATGACGGGCTGACCACCTCATCCTGAGAAACCTGAGCGGCTGCCGACACTATCCCTTTGGCCAATCTGGTCTTGCCCGCCCCCATGTCCCCTGCCAGGATCACTATGTCTCCAATGCCAAGCGCTGATCCAATAGCGAGGCCGAGCCCTATTGTGTCGGACTCGGAAGACGACTGAAAAAACCGGCTCACTGTAAATTTTCTGTTCATTCCCTTTGAATCAAGCCATTCTAAGTCAATCCTACATTTTACTATTTAGCCCGATTCTTTTCAAATAAATTCTGTTGAGGCGCTTTTGGGCAGGCCTATTCGCATTCCCGCCTGATTCGGACTTTTTTTTACGGACCGGCTCTTTTTGGGGGAACTTATGCAAGCCACACTTGTTCTAGTCACTAATGCCGATGAGACCCGGCAGTTTTGTAACAAAAAATGGTTAACGCTCTCATGTTGTCTTGATTACAGGTGAATTTAGTGTTAGAAGCATTTTTTCAGAGATATGGGCGCCCAAGGCTGTTTTTTGTTTCGCCCATAAAAAAGTTTTGTTAGTATATAAGGCTTATGCCTTGGTCAGTTGGGAAATTGAAAGCTCAGTCTGACTTTATATTAATCATCGTGGCAGGTGCGACAAAGATCAAAGATGGATTTTATAAAGCCTTTATTAGCGTTTGCTCCGGAACACAGAAGATTGAAGGGCCGTCCATTTGTCACATTGAGTTACGCCCAGAGCCTGGATGGCTGCATTTCAGCCAGGCCCGGCGAGCCTCTGGCTCTTAGTGGAAGGCGCTCTCTCAAGCTGACCCATCAACTCAGGGCGTCACATGACGCAATACTGGTTGGAATCGGCACTGTCTTTTCGGATGATCCACGGCTGACTGTTCGACTCGTTGACGGACAGAATCCACGGCCGGTCGTTGTGGACAGCAAACTCAGACTGCCGCTTGAATGCAATCTTCTCAGGGAGATTTCCCGCAAGCCCATAATAGTGACCAGCAAGCAGGCTGAAGAAAGACGCGTGCGCGCATTGGAAAACCTTGGGGCGCAGGTGTTGAAAATACAGTCGAACGAGCGCGGGCAGGTAAATCTCTCCGACATGCTGGATAAACTGGGCGAAATCGGAATAAACAGTCTCATGGTCGAAGGCGGCGCCAGAATAATTACCAGCTTCCTGATGGAACGCCTTACCGATTATATAGTGCTGACCGTGGCGCCGGTCCTGGTTGGGGGGCTCAGGGCGGTTAGTGAACTCGGTGATGTGGAGCCCGGTCAATTCCTGCGATTGGTCAACCCAGGCCACAGATGGTTGGGAAAAGACCTCATTCTGTGGGGTAGCCTGACGGAAAACAGGGCCACCGTCTCAGTTTTGTCCGAGGCTGTGGGAGCGGCTCGGGGTTAACGCAATCGAAGGGTGGCCCGAACATGAAGTCCCTGTTTGTTGAATTTGTCTCGCCCTGCAATGTCCGGGTCGGCCAGGAATATCCGAAATGGCCTCAACCCAATAAACTATTAATAAAAACAAATGTATCCGCTATCAGTTCAGGCACTGAGCTCCTAGTCTACAGGGGGCGCTGGCCCAGGAACTGTTCCGTTGATGAGACAATATCATCGCTAGCCGACAATTTCCGTTATCCACTGAAATATGGATACTCGACCGTCGGTGAGGTCCTTGAAGTGGGCCCCGGCGTGGATCAATCGTGGATCGGAAAACGCGTATTCAGCTTCAACCCGCATGAGAGTCTCTTCACTGCGTCTCCAGAGGACACCATATCAATACCTGACAACGTGGACACGCTGGACGCATGCATGCTCCCGAACATGGAGACTGCGGTTAACCTTGTCATGGATGGTCATCCGTTGATCGGAGAGCGTGTTTGTGTCTTTGGCCTGGGCGTTGTCGGTTTATTGACCACAGCGGTCTTACAGGCGACCGGACTGGAAAGTTTGACCACATTTGACACTTTTGAAGCTAGAAGGGACGCCTCGGTCAGGCTCGGAGCCCACCGGTCCATTGACCCGGCCCAAATCGCAGAATACCCGTCGGATAATATCCCCAATGCTGTCAATGATGTGCTGGGTTCGGCCGACCTGACATTTGAGCTTTCGGGTAATCCTGAAGCCTTGAATTCGGCCATTGAAGTGACCGGGTTTGCCGGGAGGATCATAGTGGGATCGTGGTACGGTTCCAAGACATCAGAGATCAATCTTGGCGGGTCTTTTCACAGGAGCAGGATAAAGATATGCAGCAGCCAGGTCAGTTCTATTGCTCCGGAATTCTCTGCACGTTGGACCAAGAGTCGGCGCATGGATTTAGCCTTCAGCTTTCTCAGGAGAGTGAGACCTTCGAGTCTGATAACAAACCGCTTTCATATTTCGGAAGCCGCTTCGGCTTATGAACTGGTTGACAGGAAACCGGGCGAAGCGATTCAGGTAATTTTTACATACGAGGATTAATCATGGCTCATTCCAAAACGGCGCCCACTTACTGTGTGGCTGTCAAGCGCGATTTTGTCGCCCGCCACTTTCTCTTCGGAGGCGATTGGGGCAGTGAAAACCAGTTACATTCACACCACTATCAGGTTGAAGTCTGTCTTGAAGGCTCGGAGCTGGACCGGCACGGATACCTGGTCGACATCGTTGACATAGAGAACTGCATCAACGGTCTGGTGGATCATTACCGTGACAGGGATTTGAACGATCTTCCGGAGTTCAAAGGATTGAACCCCAGCATTGAGCGTCTGTCCTCATTCTTCCTGGAAGCCTTCTGGAAACATCTGTCATCTTCCAATGTCGAGGCCATTACCATCAGGCTTTGGGAAAATGAGATCGCCTGGGCCTCATGCAGAAGAGAAAAAGCTTGAAGATAGGTCTGGTCATCTATGGAAGCCTGGATATCCTGACCGGCGGCTTCCTTTATGACAAAAAACTCGTGAATCATTTCCGGGCGGAAGGACACGAAG
>CAYNZA010000130.1:0-8471 GCA_964401595.1 uncultured Desulfomonile sp. | reverse complement strand
GCTGGGTTATTATTCCCGGGGCCGTCCTTACATTGGCCTCTATCTCCGGATTCTCTCCGTCGCTTTTCACAATGATGTGTTTCAGGCGCTTTTTTGCCACCTTGTTGGGGTAAACCGAAATTATATCTTTGACAAATTCTTCCTGGGCGGTGGCCGGATTCATATTTGATTTATTGGCGCTCATTTACTCCTCCGATCAGAACCGTTCATTTCATCAATAGCCGCTGATCCTGTCTCTCCGGTTCGTATCCTGACCACGTCACCGATATCCGAAACAAATATTTTCCCGTCTCCCGGGGCGCCTGTATGGTTCACCTTCATTATCGTTTGTATTATAGCCCCAGCCTTATCATCCGGCGCCACGAGCGTTATCAGCCTCTTGGCGTAAAGCCTACCCCCCTGGGATAGCGATGAAAGCAAGTCTGCGCTATCCTTGGGGTTCTCGTTTATCGCACGCATTAGTTCCGGCTCCACCGGACGCTTCCCGCGCCCAAGCGCTCTTATCGCCGTCACAGATGGGAATCCCTCGTTCACGAGAGCCTCTTTGGTCTGGTTTATCTTGTTCATCCTAATGATGGCGGTAACTTCTTTCATGTTGTTCCTCGTTGAAATTGGGCGGGATCATGACTCCCTGACGCCGCTACTGATGGTGTAGGATTCTTCGATGTGGCTCACGAAAATCTTGCCATCGCCGTAAGCTCCCTTTTCGCCCGTCTTGGCGCTCTCCATTACGGCTCGAATCACAAAATCCTTCTCGTGGTCATTGACTACCACCATAAGCATTTCCTTGGGAAGTTCGTCATAAACGACGTTGCCCAGTTTGAGTCCTCGCTGCTTGCCTCGTCCTGCCACTTCTATCTTGGTGACCGCCGGATAACCCGCCTCAAGCAGTGATTGCATGACTGCTGATGTTCGCTCCGGCCTGACTATTGCCCTTACCATGATCATTTTACAGTCCTTCCTGAATGTTTGGTTTTGCGTCACTTGAACTCATCAACCGAACAGGCCATAGTCCATGAGAACCTTCTCCAGTTCGTCCGTGTGCATTGGTTTTGGTTTAACGAACATGTCGTTATGGTCAATCTTGGAGGCTAATGTCCGGTAATGGCCCGCCATATCAGACACCGGGTCGTAGTCGATCACTGTCTTTCTATGGATTTCTGCTCTTTGGACCATGTTGTCCCTAGGCAGGAAGTAAATCATTTGAGTGCCGAGCTTTTCAGCAAAAGCCTCAATCATTTCCTCTTCGTTGTCCACGTTCCTGCTGTTACAGATTAGTCCCCCCAGCCGGACTCCGCCGCCATCGGCATACTTCTGAATGCCCTTGCATATGTTGTTGGCTGCATACATGGCCATCATTTCGCCCGACACTACTATGTAAATCTCCTTGGCCTTGCCTTCTCTGATCGGCATGGCAAAGCCACCGCAAACAACGTCTCCAAGAACGTCATAAAAAACATAATCAAGATTTTCTCGCTCGTCGTAAGCTCCAAGAGACTCCAGCAAATTTATCGATGTTATAATTCCCCTTCCTGCGCAGCCAACGCCGGGTTCGGGACCTCCGGACTCCACACATAAGGTGTCGGAGAAGCCGGGTTTTCTGACGTCATCCAGATCAACATCCTCTCCCTCCTCCCTCAGGGTGTCCAAAACGCTTTTCTGAGCCAACCCCCCAAGAAGGAGCCTTGTCGAATCGGCCTTGGGGTCGCAACCGACCACCATCACTTTTTTTTCCATCTCAGCCAATCCAGCCACCGTGTTTTGCGTCGTGGTGGATTTGCCGATGCCTCCCTTGCCATAAATAGCTACTTTTCTCATTTGTCTGATCCCTTCCGCCTTCCTGTGGAATTGACAATGGATAAGGCAAGTCCTGTGCCAAAACAGGGCGGTAGCTGATGTCCAACTTTAACATATTGAAAACACAGGAAAATGTTATTCAGATTGGATTTGTTCGGAAGTCAGAATGTCTACAGAGATAGACATATGTTACAATATTGTTAATGTCTTGCACAAAAGTGTCATTAATTCATCGAAGTTATGGCGATCAGACTTACTGTTTTGCCTGGCGCATAAGCGCGGGTGAAGCCCCTGCATTCACTGGAAGCCGGTAATGGCTACGTTTCAGGGTTTCTTTTTGGAATGCCCCGAGTCTGGTTTTGTCATTTTCGCTGGATGGATTGAAGGGGTACGGAAAATCCGTATATTTCAGGAGCGAGGGAAGTCCCCGCAAATGATCGGGAAAGCTGAGCCGGCGTCACCCCGGTCTGGACTCATGCGACGTTTTTCCTCTGCCTGAGCAGGTGTTCGAGGCCGAATTTTTTAATTCTGTAACCCATCTGCCTGAGAGTTATGCCCAAATCCCTGGCTGCGCGCGACTGTATCCAGTTGTTTCGCTCCAGGGCAGACAATACTCCGCGTTTTTCCATTTCCTGCAGGCTGTCGAGTTCCGCGCGATTCCGGTCATCAGACGTTTTGTTGAAGCCAAAAGAGATGTATGGGTCAAGATCTTTGGTGTCAATTACCGAGCCTTCATTTAGAATGGCCAACCGCTCCATCAGGTTTTCCATTTCCCTGATGTTTCCAGGCCATGAATATCTGGCAAGGGCCAGGACAGCGTTTTCGGTAAATCGTAACTGGCTGGCGTACTCTCTTGACAGCTTTCGCGAGAAGAATCTGATGAGGCTCGGAACATCCTCTTTTCTGGCGGTAAGAGGCGGCATCTGTATGGGGAACACGTTTAACCTGTAATAAAGGTCCTGCCTGAACAGACCTTCCCCTACCGCCGAATCCAGGTCCAGATTGGTGGCCGCTATTATGCGTACGTCCACTTTGCGGGTCTTGGTACTTCCGATTCTCTCGAACTCCTTGTCCTGTAGAAATCTCAGAAGTTTCGCCTGAATCTGTAATGAGACTTCACCAATCTCATCGAGAAAAAGAGTCCCGCCGTCCGCTTCTTCGACTCTACCGAGTTTTGTTTCATTCGCTCCTGTGAAAGCGCCTTTCTCGTGTCCGAATAATTCTGACTCAAGTAAATTCTCTGGAAGAGCAGCGCTGTTCACCTTTATGAAAGGCGACCTTTTCCTGGCGCTCAGTTCATGGATGATTTGAGCGACGAGTGTTTTTCCAGTGCCCGATTCTCCCAGTAAAATCACGGTAGCTTTGGTGGGCGCCACCTTTCTGATGAGTTGCTGAACCTCCAGCATCGTGTGACTTTTGGCAGTTGAGAAAAAGTTTGCGGCTTTTTGTGATAGGTCCTCTTTCAGAAATTCGTTCGCTTTAATCAGGTTGAATTCGCGTTGTTCGACCTGCTGATTGATGCTGATCAACTGACCTATCAATGCCGATAGAATACTCAGGAATCTGATATCCTCCTCAAAGGAAATCTCCTCATCGAACAGGCGGTCCACACTGAGCACGCCGATTGCCACGCCATGCAATGTGATCGGGACTCCTATGAACGAGATTGTGCCCTTCTGAATCTCCCTGGCCCCTGTTTTATTTAGAAACAGCGGTTCAGCGCTAATGTCCGGGACGACAAAAGGCTCACACTCAGTGAATATTCTGCCGGTAACCCCCTCGTTGAGCCTGTAGACGCCGCGGTCTTTTTCCTCCGGACGAAGACCATGCGAAGCCACGATTACAAGTTGTTCGTTATCCGTGCGAACCAATGTCACGGTTGCTCTCTTCATGGAGAGATCCTTGGACAATATCCCGAGAACTCTCTCAAGGGTCTCGTCAAGTTTAAGAGCATGCCCTATTATCTGACTGATATCATACAGGACTTTCAACTCAAGTTGATTGATTCTGGCTTTCATGGGATTAAATCTTGCACCTTCACGGATGAACGGCTTGTTTGGGTATGCCCGATGCAATCTGCAAGCCAATAATTTTGGATCTGCAAGTAGCTGTTTTTATTGTTGAGTGACAAGGAAGTCAGCTCCATCAGGGTGTAGCCTCTTACATAATGGTATTATTTGAACGCAGAGATTACTAAAATGTAAGGCTATGGATGGAGGCCTGTCCCGGATCTCGGACAATAAAATATTTTCTATTTCATTCCATACGCTCAACTTTCTTGACATAGCTCAACATGGGTGTTCATATTCTGATCTCTAGCGTTTCGATTATGGGTGTTGCATGAAACTCCAGGAATTAATGAATATCCTGAACGCCGAATTCATTTTGGATAATCACGGTCCGGAAGAAGAAATCCCTATGGGCGGCGCGGCTGACTTGATGAGCGACGTTCTGGCTTTTGGAGCAGAAGGCATGGCGCTTCTGACCGGCCTGACCAATCCACAGGTAGTAAGAACGGCGGAAATGGCTGGCATAAACATCATAGTACTGGTCCGCGACAAGAAGGCGCCTCCGGAGACTCTGGAATTAGCGCGTGAGCTTGGTGTGACTCTGGTAAGAACCGGTTACACAATGTATGAGGCGTGCGGACGACTATACGCCGGCGGACTCCCAGGGCTGGGAGTAGTAAAAATCAGGAATGACTCTTGGTAAAATGACCTCACAGACAATCACCAAAGTTCAGGAACTTATGCATACCACACGTGTAGAAGACGTGATGGCGACAAACGTAATAATAATTTCTCCGTCCATGACCGTTTCCGACGTGAAGACTCTCATGATGGATAAACACATCTCCGGAGCGCCTGTCGTACTAGAAGACCGTATAGTGGGCATGGTAACAATGACGGATATTTTGCGGGCCATGGAGCAGGGCAGGTTGCATGAGCCCGTGACAGAATTCATGACCACCAGGGTTCGGACAGTCTTGAAAGAATCTGTTGTCGCCGAGGTGGCCAACACGCTCGGATTAAAGGGGGCCAGTCGTCTGCCGGTGGTGGATCAGGCAGGGAATCTGGTCGGTTTAGTCACCACAGGGACACTCACAAGATACCTGTTGAGACAGTTGGACAAAAGTCTTCAGAAGAAAGAGTCGGAGAAACTTCACACCTATCGCGCCAGTCATATTTTTCAGGACATCGTGTCGGATGACACCAGTCTCATACTCAGATTCGTTGTGGATGACAAGGATTTCGCAAACGCAGGCAAAGCCTCCAGCATGATCAAGAGGGCTCTTCAGCGCCTCGTGGTGGATCCCCAGGTCATCAGGCGCGTAGCAGTGGCCGTGTATGAAGCGGAGATGAACCTGGTAATTCACACGGATGTCGGCGGAGAGATTATAGCGGATATTCGCAAGGACAAGCTGAGCATTTCGGCTGTGGATCACGGCCCGGGTATAGAGGATCTCAAGCAGGTGCTGGAGCCCGGTTATTCAACAGCCCCGGAGTGGATTCGAGACATGGGGTTTGGCGCGGGCATGGGCCTGGCAAACATAAGGCGAGTTTCAGACATTATGAAACTGATTTCCGAGCCAGGAGGGGGAACCAGGCTGGACCTGATATTCAATCTGCTTGTGTCGCATTAGTTAAAAACTAGTCGAGAAAAATGTTGACTATATGGTGCTGGTATTCTAATCTGGGTTTGCTGAAAAGTGGACGGACTTTAGCAACAATCTTCAAAAACATGAGTCGATAATAGTTCAATCAATCACGGGGGGCCGTGGTGAAATACGGAGTAGTGCGATGTTAGAAAGTTACCTCCCGGTAATGGTGATTCTTCTCGTTTCCGTTTTTATTGGTTCGGCTATCATTGTTCTTTCCGATCTTCTCTCGAAGAAAAATCCTACTGCAATAAAGCTTATGCCGTATGAATGCGGTATGGATCCGATAGGCGGCGCCAGGCAGAGGTTCTCTGTAAAATTTTTCATCTTTGGTATGCTCTTCATTGTATTCGATGTGGAACTTATTTTTATGTTTCCATGGGCTAACATCTACGACAAACTGATGTTCTTCGGTTTTGTGGAAATGCTGATATTTGTGCTGGCGCTACTGGCCGGCCTTGTTTACGTATGGAAAAAAGGTGCGCTGCAATGGGAATAGAGAATCATCTGGACAACACCGTACATGTTACCAATCTCGAGTGGTTTGTTAACTGGTCGCGTAAATCATCCATGTGGCCTCTGGGTTTTGGGTTAGCCTGCTGCGCTCTGGAAATGATAGCAGCTTTTGTCAGCAGATATGACCTCTCAAGGTTCGGAATGGAAGTCGCCAGACCTTCACCGCGTCATGCTGACCTTATGATTGTATCCGGCACCGCATCAAAGAAAATGCTCCCCGCCGTGCTTCGTATCTATGAGCAGATGGCTGAACCCAAATGGGTTATCGCCATGGGAGCATGCGCATGTTCAGGAGGAATTTACAAGAATTACGCAGTCGTGCAGGGTATAGACAAGTATCTGCCCGTCGATGTCTACATTCCCGGTTGCCCTCCCAGACCTGAGGCTTTGCTCGACGGAATACTGCAGTTACACGCCAAGGTCATGAAAGAACAATCTATCAAGAACCCACAATTCCATGAAATCAAGGTGGTTGGTAAATGAATCCTGATGTGGTCAAGGAAAAGCTGGCCTCCCGGTTCGGCGCCGAGTCGATCACGGTTGACACGTTCAGAGATCAGGTCAGCGTAAACGTTCCAGCGGAAAAAATAGTTCAGGTCTGTAAATACCTCAGGGATGACCCGGATTTCCGGTTTGACTACCTCTCATTTGTGGCTGGTGTTGACCGGATGCCGGCCGCCCCAAGGTTTGAACTGGTTTACGAGTTATTATCAACATCATCAGCCGAGCGTTTGAGGTTAAAGGCCCTGGCCATTGAAGATGAATCCGGGAACGCCTCAATAGATTCAGTGTTTGAAGTATGGTCTACGGCTGATTGGCACGAACGTGAAACCGCAGAAATGTTCGGAATCGGATTCAACAATCATCCTGACCCGCGAAAACTACTGTTACCTGACGAATGGAATGTCTATCCACTTAGAAAAGACTTTCCTCTTCTGGGCACGGATCAGGATACGCCTGATCTATCAAAATAAAGGGTTGCGTGAGGAATTTGCCAGCCATGTCGCAAGCTGCCAGAAACAAGCCTGATGTCAAAAGTGAATTGATGGAACTTAACCTTGGCCCCCACCATCCAAGCACTCATGGAGTCTTCAGGGCAATCGTGGAACTGGACGGTGAGATTTGTGTGGATGTTGTCCCGTATTTAGGTTATCTGCACCGGGGCTTCGAAAAAACATGCGAAAATAAAAAGTATCATCAGGTCATTCCCTTGACTGAACGTTGTGATTATATGGGGGCTTCCTCAAATTCACTCGTTTACTCCATGTGCGTGGAAAAGCTGCTGGACGTGACAATTCCGGAGAGGGCGCAGGTCATCAGAGTCATGATGGCGGAATTGTCCAGGATATTCAGCCATCTTTTCTGGCTTGGAACCCACGGACACGATATCGGCGCCATGACACCCATGTTCTACATGCTGCGTGAGCGCGAAGAGATAATGAATCTTTTCGAGCTGACATCCGGCGGCCGATTGATGCCGAATTATATAAGAATCGGTGGCGTGGCCCAGGATTTGGAAGAAGGCTTCACGGAAAGGCTCAAAGCTTTCTGTGATCACTTCGATCAGCGCGTGGATGAGTATGAAACCCTACTGACAAAAAACGTCATCTACATGGACAGGACCAGGAATGTGGGGCTTCTACCGCTCAAGGACGCCATAGACCTCGGCGCTTCCGGGCCCTTGGTGAGAGCCAGTGGATTGAAATGGGATATTCGAAAATCCAACCCTTATTGCGGTTACGAGAGCTACGATTTTGAAGTTCCGGTCCAATACGGATGCGACATTTATTCCAGGTATCTGGTCCGAGTTCAGGAAATGCGGGAAAGCAACAAAATCCTTAAACAAACTCTTTCCAGGCTTCCTGAAGGTCCGACACGCGCCAAGGCGCCTGGAAAGATCTTTCCCGAGCAACAGGACATTTACACCAGGATGGAAGGACTTATTCATCATTTCATGCTGGTGATCGAGGGGGTAACTCTGCCGGTCGGTGAATATTACCAGTGCATTGAATCACCCCGGGGGGAGCTTGGGTGCTACATCATCAGTGACGGCAAGCCCAGTCCATCTAGGCTCAAATGGAGGGCCCCTGCTTTTGTCAACCTTCAAACCCTTAGGGCAATGTCCAGAGGATGTCTCTTTGCTGACCTTATCGCCATATTGTCAAGTGTGGACATAGTTCTGGCAGAGGTAGACCGATAATAACAGGAGCATGAGCCTCAAAATGACCGTAAACGAAATTGTTGATGCATTGAAATTGGACGTCAAAGCAGGGCACGCCGGTCTCGGAAAAGAGGTGTTGGGCGGGTATGCCAGTGACTTGCTAAGTGATGTAATTGCAAACGCCAAAGAAGGAGATGTCTGGGTCACGCTGCAAATCCACCAGAACATAGTGGCAGTGGCTTTTCTTAACAATATAGCGGGTATAATCATAGTGGGCGGCCGCAAGCCCGACGCTGACACGCTCAGTAAGGCGGAAGAGCAGGGAGTTGTGGTCATGTC
>CAYNZA010000129.1:0-8722 GCA_964401595.1 uncultured Desulfomonile sp. | reverse complement strand
ATAATGTTTTTTGACGAAATAGATGCTTTGGTTCCGGCTCGAGGCGGTGGTTCAAGCGATGCGCACGTTTCTGAAAGGGTGCTCAGCCAGTTCCTTGCGGAAATGGACGGGATAGAGGAGCTTAAAGGAGTTTTAGTCCTGGGAGCGACTAACCGTTTGGACATGCTGGATCCGGCAATTCTGCGGGCAGGTCGTTTTGATGAAATATTTGAAATACCTATGCCTACAGAGCAAGACAGGGTTGAGATTTTTAAAGTCCATCTGGGCAACAAGCCCGTTGAAAAATCTGTCAAGCCGGAATGGTTGGCTGCCCAGACAGATGGTTTTGGAGGAGCCGATATTGCTGGAATATGTCAGAAGGCAGCTCTGAAAGCCGTTAGAAGAGCAGTCGATGTGTTGAAAAAGAACCCTGAGTCTAAAATCAAGGCAAAAATTACCAAGGACGATCTTACAAAAACTCTTGATGAAGTTAGTGAATAATTTTCCCGGACTATGTTGAAGGATGGTCTTTAAAAAGGGCCATCCTTTTTTTAAGACACTTGCCGGTATGGATATTGATCATAACCTACCCATGTGAGACATTTTTTCAAGAGGTGGAAATTGTCTGAAGCGTATTATCTGTTCTGTTTTACCAGGAATGATCTCATAGATGGTGACTCGTTGGATTATGGACTTACTGACAGCCAACCTCTCATGAAGGTTACGGTGGGCGATATTGCAGCGATAGTCAGTATGGTTTCACTGGAAGACTATGTCGGCCCAGGGGCTGAGGAACGCCTGAACAACGTTGAATGGATCACTCCGAGGGCGTTGCGTCATGGGCAGGTTATTCAGGAGATCACTGAATTGGCTCCGACTCTACCCACAAGTTTTGGGGTTCTTTTTTCAAGCCGACAGGGAGTAATTTCACTTGTAGAAAGCAATTATCAGGCTATTGCCGGTTTTCTGGAAATGATCAAAGACAAGGAAGAATGGGCCATCAAAGCCTACCTGGACAGAAATAAATTGAAAAATCTATTGTTTCAACAAAGGGTTGAAATAGTTGAACCCGCATTATCGGAACTATCTCCTGGCGTCAGATATTTTAAGGAGAAACAGATTCAGGCGGAAGTAGAAAAGGAAACATACTCTTGGGTAAATGAACGTATTGACAGGATTGCCAGGGGGCTGGCCGCTATCTCCGCTCAGTTATCGGCCAGAAAAAATATCAAGCTTGCCTTTGACGAAAATGAGAACGAACTGGTGGCAAACTGGGCAATCCTGACGGTAAAAGCCGATTTTGAAAAACTGTCGGAACAGATTTCAAAAATGAACATGGACCCTGATCTTGATGGACTTCAACTGAAATTATCTGGTCCATGGCCTCCGTACTCGTTTGCCCCCTCTCTCGAGATGGAAACAGAGAAATGAAACTGTTACTTTACTGTGTTTCAGGATCTCAAGCAGTTCAGGATTCAATTATCATAAAAGGTGTTCAGGGTAGCGACATCAGATTTGTGCGCAGTGGCAAACTGGCAGCGGTAGTCTCTGAATTCGATTCCAGCCAGGGAGCCATGGATGTTCAGAGTCTGATGATTTATCACGAGGTTATTGACAATTGTTTTAAATTTGGAGCCTTGATCCCGTTTAGGTTCCGGACCGTCCTGAAAGACGACGAGGAGGTCAAGCGACACCTTGACGGACGTGGCACGGAATATGAAAGCAAATTAGGATATTTGACCGGCAAAACGGAAATGGGAGTAAGACTGATTGTAGAGAAAAGCCCAAAAGAGAGTCTAATTTCGGAAAACGTGGAAGATGATTGTTCCAGTTCCGAAAATCCGGGCAAATCATATTTGGCGAAACGTAAGGCGCTTTATGGAGTTCAGGAATCTTTTGACTCCAGGTGTGAGGCTGGCATTGAGGCCTTGAAAAAGACTCTGCAGGGCTTGTTTGTAGATTTAAAGATTGAGCCATCAACCAGGACGGCTGCGGGCGCTCAGGAAAAAGAAACTCTCATTTCAGTGTATTGTCTGATTGAAAAGGATTCGGTCGATCGTTTCAGGATGGCAATTGAAGAGCTTAAGCCGTCCTTGGGCGCAAAAATTCTCATGAGTGGTCCCTGGGCGCCATACAACTTCGTGTGAGCGTAAACTTGCCATAGGTTCTTTGTTTCGAAACCCCCAAGAAAAGAAGTCACAATGTCTCCCTTGGATATCCTGAAATCGCAGCAGCCCGGACTTTCCAGACCGGGATCAGCAGGAAATGAAGGTTCGGAGAGGTTCGAGAAACTTTTCGAGATGTTACTCGAAGCCATTCCTTCGTCCTTGTTGTTGATTGACGATGAGACACGGATAGTGGCAGCCAACAAGAACTTTCTGATCAAGAACCGAAAAACGCGCAATGAAACGATCGGTAAAAAACTTGAAGAGCTTTTGCCGGAACCGTTGATTGAGAACATGGATATCACAGGAAAGGTTCGCCAGACATTCAAGTACAATCAAGCCATACGAGGGGGCCGAATGACTTATCGCGCCCCTGGAGTCCCACTCAGGATCTATTATTATAGCATTTTACCGTTTGTGTGGCACAATCAGGTCGAGCACGTGATGTTGCTCATGGATGATGTGACAGAGCAAATAAGATTGAGTGATGAAGTGCTCAGAGCGCAACGTCGCTACGCCAGTGTCGTAGAAAGCGCAGAAGACATCGTTTTATCCACGGATTCATCTGGAGCAATTCTTACATGGAACACGGCGGCTGAGAAAATAACGGGGTTTCGGCCTCACGAGGTGCAGGGCGCTCTCTTTTTTGACTGGCTTCCCAAAGAGAACAGGTCGGAACTGGTCCAGGTGTTCAAGAACGTGAGGCTGGGCGGGAAATCTGAAATAGGGGAATGGGATATCCGCACCAAGGGCAACTTGAGGGTTCCCATTGGATGGATCTTTTCAGGGATGCAGGACGAAACGGAGGCAACCATAGGCATAGTGGCAATAGGCCGAGATTTGCGGGAACGTCGCGAACTGGAGATGCAGTTGCTTAAGTCCCAGAAACTTGCCGCTTTGGGTGTGATGGCCGGGGGAATCGCCCATGAAATACGCAACCCTCTGGCAGTCAGCTATTCCGCCGCACAGTTTCTGATGGAAGAGGATTTGTCAAAGGACTTCCAAATGGTCTGCGCTCAAAAGATCCTTTCCGGAATAGAAAAAGCCTCCACGATCATTCAGGATCTGCTGCGTTTTGCAAGACCGTCGTCTACTACCGACATGGCTAGTCTCGATCTTCTCACCGTCATTCAGGACACCATAAAACTCGTTGTCAACCAGGCTAAAATTCAGAAAGTGGCTATTGCTCTCGATTCTTCGCTGGGAAAAGCCTCAGTTCTCGGACACGCAAATCTTTTGCAGCAGGCTTTTCTTAATTTGTTTCTCAACGGGATTAATTCAATGCCTGAAGGGGGCCTTCTGAATGTCCAGTTAAACAAGTCGGATTCCGAAATTACGGTAACAATTAGCGATACCGGATTGGGGATAGCCAAGGAAAATCTGGAGAAAATTTTCGATCCTTTCTACACACTGCCTCCGGTGGGCAAAGGCACCGGATTAGGGCTTTCCATTTGCCACACAATAGTAGTAAAACAACATTTGGGGAAAATAGAAGTCACTAGCGCGCAGGGCGAAGGCTCTACTTTTACGGTTAAATTGCCCGTGTTTTAAAGAGGATCGTTATGGCGTCTTCTGAACCAGGATTAATAATAATAATTGATGATGAGCCGGACATGCTGTGGGCTCTGGAGAACATGCTTCTCAAACATGGACATGTAGTGCGAAAGGCCGATAGAGCTTCTGAAGCCCTTTCCGTAATGACGAAAGAAAAATTCGATGTTGCCCTGCTGGACGCAAAGCTGCCCGACATGGAAGGTATGGAGCTAGCGGCAAAAATCAAGGAAATAAACCCCACCATATCAATTATAATGATCTCAGGTTACTACTACAGGGACGATGACCACATGAAGAAGGCCATGGATTCCGGTCTGATTCTTAATTTTGTGGCCAAGCCCTTTGATCACACGCTTTTGTTGGAGCTGGTCGAGTCAGCGCGTGCCCATTCCTGATAAGTCGCCTGAAGGGACTGTCAATCCTGAAAACCACTCATCTAATGCAGTGAACGACCTCCAGAATCGCAGTTTCAGCATTGGGAGCCTCGAAATGCGGGGCCCATTATTCTGAAGACCCTTCTCAAAGCACTCTGAAACAAACCACAATTAAGACTTCGCAATCTGAGGGACAACAAAGCCGTCAATGAGCCTGCGCGTTCGTTGAAACGAATCACCTGTCTATGGAGAGTATTCCATAGAAGACATTCCATGAAGTGTTTCCTCTTCACTACACTTCTGACCAGATAGCTTGAATGTCTGGTGGACGATGCGACTATCTCAAGTGACCAAAACAATGTGTGTAAAGTATAAGTCAATGGTATTAATTGGTTAAGGGTATGGCATTACTTTAAGTTTCTGTTTTGCAGTGTGAGAATCCTTTGTTGAAGCTGTCGGGACGATGATGGCACGAAATTGGCAACAGCTATGGTCGGCATGCCAAACAACAAAAAGCCCGGAAGGGCGATAAAAAAAATCATTAGGAGGGTGACATGGCCAAGATAGCGAAATCAACAGATTCATCCAGCCTCGCAGAGGTTGTCGACAGGATTTTGGACAAAGGTATTGTGATCGACGTTTGGGCAAAGGTCTCCTTGGTTGGTATCGAATTGCTGTCGGTCGAGGCGAGGGTAGTGATCGCATCGGTTGAGACTTACCTGAAATACGCCGAAGCCATCGGTCTCACCGCCAGCGCCGCCGCTCCTGCATAAGGCTAAAACCTCTTGGGACTCCTGATGCGCAGGGGGCGACAAATATGAGCGCCCCCTTAGCGCCGAGTCCGCCAGGTTAGCCCGATTCTAGAACGGCGAATAGACAATTTGAGCTATCGTCCAGAATATCGGGCGCTTTAGAGAAGGAGGACTAATGGGCAATCTGACCGACGACATAACCAGACTATGCGACGAAATAGTCGCTCTGCGGGACTCTCGCAAGGTTTTTTCCGATCAGTTGGATCAAGAGACCAAAGAGATGAAGTCAGAGGTTGCCACGATGATGACCGGCTTTCACAAGGCCAATGCAGATATGGCCAAGCGGACTAAAGCCGAGCGGGTCAAATTCGTGTCCAGTCTCGACGCCGAAGTAGTGGGTATGCTCAAGTCTTTTGACAAGGCTCATGCCCAGATGGCCGAAAGAACCAAGAAAGCGAATATGGAATTCGTCTCTGATGTAGCGAATAACGTATCCAGTTTGTTGACTGGTTTTCACAAGGACCATGTGGACATGGCTGTAAAGACGAAGAAGGAGAACGTGGCTTTCGTTAAGGACGTTGCCAAATTCGTAACAGCCAAGGCCAAGGAAACTGCGGTGATGATGGATGGCTTCAAGGTGGAGCACGCCAAGAAGTCCAAAGCCGAGAAAGCTGATCGCAAAAAGTTCGTATCTGTTCTAGGAACTGAGGTCAGCGCCATGAGGCATGTAAACGCCGAAGATTTGGCTGGAGCGCGAAAAGCCTGGAAGACTCTTTCGCCGGGCGCGCAAAAAGCCAAGCTGGCTGCCGAGCAAAAAGCCAAAGCCGAGGCCGAAATGAAGGCCAGGTTAGCGGCGGAAGCTCGAGCCAAGGCGCTTGCGGAGATGAAACCTGCGGAACCCGAAAAACTTTCACCCGCTCCAGTAGATACCGGAGCCAAAAAGAAAGACAAGAAGTAGTAGACAACGAGAAGAGCCATGGAACGGCAAGACAAAAACAAAAAAGCTGATCATGGCGTCGATGAACCAAACATGACTGAAATTACTTGCGCATTTTGTGGTGGCACTGGAACCGACCCGTTTGGGGTGATGTCGTGGCTTTCCACATGCTGCATATGCGGTGGTAGAGGCGTCGTCAGAATTGAGGCGCCCTACAGATTCTGTCCGCATTGCAATGGAACCGGAGCCGTGAAGACGCTCACCTGCACGACGTGTCGTGGCAAGGGTCATGTGCCGTTACCTTCGGCGCCCATTGTAAAATGCCCTGTATGCGCAGGATCTGGTGATGATGGATCTGCCCCTGCTTTGGCCTGCATCAGATGCCAAGGTAAAGGTTTTATTTTAGCTTAAGCTAGCGCCGGCAAGAACACTGAGCCGGCCTAGCTGATTTTAGTTCAGGTTTAGCATTAACCTGATGAGCAAATATTAGGCGCAATAGAAAGTGAGATGTCATGATAAATCCGGACACACAATTAGAAGCGCTAAACTCCGAAATAATCTCTCCTGAAGAGGACAATGTTCTCCCGGAGGCAAGTGATCAGTTCGTAAACACTCTTTATGTCAAAGAGTTAACCGAGAGGGCCTTGGCCTACCTCGCCGTCGGATACTCCGTGCATTTTGCGGGTCCAGCGGGCACAGGCAAGACTACCTTGGCTTTTCACATTGCCGCCAGACTTAGCCGTCCGGTTATTCTTGTTCATGGCGACGATGAATTTGGAAGTTCCGACCTGGTAGGTCGAGACGCTGGATATAAGAAATCTAAACTGGTTGACAATTTTATCCATTCGGTTGTCAGGACTGAAGAGGAAATGAGAAGTCTGTGGGTAGACAACAGGCTCACTACGGCCTGTAGAGACGGATACACCCTGATTTACGACGAGTTCACGAGGTCGAGACCGGAAGCCAACAATGTGCTGCTGAGCATATTGGAGGAAAAAATACTGAATCTCCCGAGCCTTAGAAGAACGGGCGAGGGTTATATGGAAGTGCACCCTGACTTCAGGGCCATATTTACATCCAATCCGGAAGAGTATGCCGGGGTTCACAAGACTCAGGACGCCTTGATGGACAGGTTGATCACCATAAACGTAAATCATTACGACAGGGAAACCGAAATCCGGATCACCATGGCAAAATCAGGTGTTTGCAGACAGGACGCTGAAGTGATCGTAGACATCATACGAGAACTGAGACACGTTGGGGTCAATAATCACCGGCCTACGATCAGAGCCTGTATCGCCATCAGTCGGGTTTTACAGCATCTGGGGGCAAGAGCCCTCGAGTCGGACAAGACCTTCCAGTGGATATGCCGCGATGTTTTGAACACTGATACGGTCAAGGTTACTAGAGGCGGCGAATCACTGATGAAGCAGAAAGTGGATGAAATCATCACGAAGGTTTGCCGACAGCACAAAACTGCAAAGAAAGCCGCTCCAAAAATAGCCGGACATTAGAGGGAGTGTTGACGATGGAAATCAAGAAGACGGCAAATATCAGGGGAGTTCGGGAGATAAGGACGTACGCCGGTCGCGTGGATGCAGTGGGACTGCCTTACCTGGCCTTCATGAAGATCAGTTGTCTTGAGATGGAGAAGGCGCGCAGGGAAAAGGAAAAGAGCAGCGCTTTGGCCAGGATCAGGAATATTGACGCACGCATACGCGATATCGAGAATGAAAAGAAATCGATTCTCGAGGGGTTAGGTATAAAAGACCGTGAGGCTCCCCAATTGACGGGGAACGGCAGGCCTGTATGTGCAGTGTCCAAAAATCAGTTCAACGTTTCGGGCAAAGGGGCCATCAGGGATAAAGACGGTTTCAAAATCAGGTATTAGAACTGGAGATGACATCCCGATTCTCCGGCGGTTGGCCTTGAACATAGCCCGAGCCTAACCATCAGGGGGTTAATGAATGATACCCATTAAAACCTACAGACAGATAATGTCTTGCGCCGAAATAAAGGGGTACAAGTCAGTCAAAAAGTCCACGGCGGCCCCACAGGACAAGTTGGACGCCGGGCGCATCAATAACGCCAACAACTGCAGACGCGCTTATGGTGATTGGAAAATCTGGTTCGGCGGACAGTGCCGGGCGAGCGCACGGAAGGGGTAGAAATATGAAAGTCAACTGTATCACTTGCGGGCATAGCCTGAACATGGATGACGCTTATGATGATTTCGATGGACTGGTAAGGTGTTATGTGTGCTCTGGACTGTTTGAACTCAAAACGGCCGATGGAAAAGTAAAATCGGTCAAATTTGCCCATATACCTGCGCAAAGGACTGCTCAACCTTCTAAGGAGTCAATCGATCCAAAGCCAATGTAAGTCGCGCTTGAAAATATCGCTTCAGCAGTTATAATGCCGATGATGGCTCGGACTATCAGAATTTGTCCCATGCTTTGTCTCTGGATGCCGAACTCTCAATCGGCTTTATTTTTTATGACGATAATCACTTGTTAGACAAGTTTTAACGTTCTTACGGTTGCTGGTGCAAAAAAAATGGAAAAGAGAACCAAGAAAATTCCAGGTCAAAGTGGGCGCTACCTTTACGCCCTTATACCAGGAACAGAAGACAGATCCTTTGGTACCTTGGGAATTAATGGCGCCAACGTTTATACCATCTCCTCGGGGACTATTTCGGCAGTTGTGAGTGATGCGCCAGATGGGCGAATCCGTCCCGAAAGGCGTAACTTTGCCGCGCATCAGGCCGTTTTGAAAAAGCTCCTTGAAGCCGGAGATCTTCTGCCAATGTCTTTCGGTAATGTTTCTGATGGAGCTTCGGCTGTAAGAAGTTTCCTGTCGAAACATCAGAAGTCGATAGCGGAAGGTCTTGCTCGAGTAAGTGGAAAATTCGAAATGGGACTGAAAGTCAACCTAGATGTAACAAACATTTTCGAGTTTCTC
>CAYNZA010000128.1:0-8749 GCA_964401595.1 uncultured Desulfomonile sp. | reverse complement strand
CAAAAAGACGCGCCCGTAAACTGATTCTTTCTATTTTTTCTCCGCTAGTTTGAGTTCTTTTATAACTTCCTCATGGCGCATGGATTCCGCCCACATCCTGGCCGTCCAACTATTCCTGTCCTTTGCTTCAGGATTGGAACCACTGACCAATAGAAGCTTCACGACTTCGTGATGCCCTTCGGCAGCCGCCATGATCAACGCAGTGGCGCCATACTGATCCGCTTCCTCAAGATTGGCGCCTTTGGCCACCAATTCTTTGGCTACTTCTGAGTAACCTCTTCTGGAAGCACGCATGAGGGCCGTCCATCCGAATTCATCTTCAGCGTTAGGATCGGCGTTGTTCTCCAACAGGACACGAACTACTTTGTGAAATCCCCTCCTGGACGCTTTCATGAGGGCTGTGGCGCCATACTGGTCAACTGCGTCCGCTATCGCTCCATTTTTAATCAGGATTTCCACTGCGTCAGGAAAACCCATGGATGCCGCCCACATGAGAGGGGTCCACCCGAAAGCGTCTCTGGTGTTGACATCGGCCCCTTCAGCCAGTAGTTCAGCAAGCTCATCCACGTTGCCGGTAGTGGCCGCGCTAAGTAACCTGTCATTCATAATTGCATCCTCCTCCGATCGGATTTTACCTGAAGCATAACAAAATCTGCAATTCGTTCATTTTTACAACAACAAGAGGCTCTACTCATCATACCGGACAACGAACTGTCCGAAAACGAGGCCTGGCAATCGGCCTGGAACATCATGAATACAATCTTATAGCATGCCCCAACTTTCTTTACACTAGCTAAATGACACGTTTCAAGGTGAGGGAACGCTGAAGCTGCGCCTCGTAAAAACAAAAAGGACGCTTTCCCTGCGGAAAGACGTCCCATTATATTTCAATGCGGATTCTAAACCAAAAACGAACCAAGTGGAAACAGGTATTATTTTGAGTGACTATCTCCAGCCACCGCCGCCTTTGCCTCGGCCACCACCACCCTGACGGTCTCCACGATCGCGATCTGTTCTCGGACGGGCCTCATTGACTTTGATGCTCCGACCCATGAAATCCTTGGCATCCAGTTCCTGAATTGCGCGTAAACCGTCCTCTCTCTCAGGCATTTTGACAAAACCAAAACCTCTCGGTCGTCCCGTGAATTTGTCGGATATGATGGTTGCAGATTCAACCTGTCCGTAAGTTTCGAACAATTCCTTGAGTTGGTCCTCGTTTGTGTCGAAAGACAGGTTACCGACATAAATGTTAATAGCGGCCACTTTTTCTACTCCTTTGGTGAAATAGCCCTCATTTTTGATTCAAAGAGCATGTTGGAAGGCGAATTCGCCTGTAGTCCTGGACGGATTTTGTGTGAAGATGCGATGAGTCGGAGCACGAGCGTTGTAACCATAAAAACCTATCTTGCTTAACGCCCGTGAACCTGATCGGTCGAGGGGAAAAGACAAGTCTAATCTAGTAAAAATCTAAAACTAACACGCCGTAATTGTCAAGCTAAATTAGCTCCATACTCATTTGAAAATACAATCGTCATCTCAAGCGCCTTCGACTAATTTCTTCCGGCATAAAGGATGGCTGAGCCTGCAATTGACATGAATGGCTCGCTTTGCTAACAATTGAAACCTAATCATTAATAAAAAGAAAAGGATGAATTCAATGGCGGATATGGACGGACTGCAGGAAGCTGGAAATATCACTGCAAGCGCATGTGCAGCAGGCTCACGTTATCATTTGAGAGGTTGTGATCATCTTGATTGGGGCATGAAGAACAGGTTAGCAAGGATTATCAAGCCTGAGACCGGTCGAACGGTCATGTTGGCAGTGGATCATGGGTACTTTCAAGGGCCGACCTCTGGTCTGGAAATCATGGAAGACACCTTGGGGCCACTGGCGGGATATGCTGATTGTCTAATGCTAACGAGGGGAATCCTGAGGACTTCGGTTTCTCCTGCGGTTCAGGCGCCTATAGTTTTGCGAGCGTCGGGTGGACAGAGTGTTTTGAGTGAACTGTCTAACGAAAACTGGAACGTGGCCATAGATGACTGTATAAGGCTGAACGCTGCCGGAATGGCTCTCTCGATATACGTCGGAGCGCCCTACGAACATCAAACACTGGAGGCTTTTGCTGACCTGATCGACGCCGGATATTCCGCCGGGATACCGGTGTTGGCGGTGACTGCGGTCGGAAGAGACATGGCGCGTGATGCTCGTTACCTTTCTCTATCATCAAGAATAGCCGCTGAAATGGGCGCCAACATAGTCAAGACATATTTCTGTGAGAACTTTGAAAGGGTTACATCCACTTGTCCGGTTCCTATTGTCATGGCCGGTGGCAAGAAACTGCCTGAGATAGAGGCGTTGATCATGGCCCATAACGCCGTTCAACAGGGCGCTGTTGGCGTTGATATGGGACGCAACATATTCCAGTCCGACTGCCCCGTTGGAATGATAAAAGCGGTTAAGGCAGTGGTTCATTTTGGTGAAAAACCAGAGAAAGCCATAAAGATTTATGAAGACGAGAAAAGGCAGGCAAAAGCCTAGACAGTGATATTTGGTACGATTACCGGTTTAACGATAACTTTTTTTCCAGGTGGTGCCTATTATGCGCGTGGCGGTATATTACAACAACCATGATGTGCGGCTAGAGGAAAGGCCGGTTCCGGCAATAAATGCCGATGAAGTCTTGGTGAAGGTTTGGGCTAGTGGTATTTGTGGGAGCGATGTTCTTGAATGGTATCGTCTTCCAAAGGCCCCTCTGGTTCTTGGACATGAAATTTCCGGAGAAATAGTGAAGGTAGGGGCGGATGTTGAAAACTGGTCTGTGGGACAGAGAGTTTTCGTATCTCATCATGTCCCATGCAACATGTGCAGGTACTGTTTGTCGGATCACCATTCAGTGTGTGACACATTGGCCAAAACAAATTTTGACCCCGGCGGATTCTCGGAATATCTTCGTGTTCCGGCCATAAACGTGCGCAATGGCATTTATGAACTTCCGCAGACAATGAGTTATGAACAGGCCGTTTTTGTGGAACCTTTGGCATGTGTTTATCGAGGCCAGCAACATGTAGGGTGGAAGCCTGGTCGTCGTGTTCTTGTCATTGGCGCTGGCATGGCAGGATTGCTTCACGTTCAGCTAGCCGTAAAGGCCGGCGCCGCTAAAGTTGTAGCAGTGGACATAAATCAGGGCCGACTTGAAATGGCCAGGGCCTTCGGCGCTGATCATACAATTGAGGCCGGCGCTGACATGATAGAGAATTTCAAAAGCCTCAACGACGATCGACTGGCTGAAATAGTGGTCGTGGCCACTGGATCGAAAGTGGCCCTGGAACAGGCGTTTCAGGCCGTGGACAGGGGAGGGGCAATTCTGTTTTTTGCCCCGACGGACCCTGGAATCAAGATAGACATGCCGTTTAACGATCTCTGGCGAAAAGAAATAGCCATGACCTCTTCTTATGCCGGCAGTCCAAGGGACATACTTGCAGCCATTGAACTTATTTCCTCCGGTAGAATAGATGTTGATGCGATGATCACGCACCGTCTGCCACTGGCAGAGACTCAGAAAGGCTTCGGCCTTGTAGCAGAGGCGGGCGCTTCCATCAAGGTGGTCATAAAGCCACAAACCTAGACAACGTAATTACCGTCGTCGGTATTTCCGTGTTGTTGTTCCAGTCAAAATTCAAACGTATTTGTGGGTCCTTGCAGGAAAAATATTGGAAATGAGATCGACTCCGTCATCTGAAATAGCAGCTAGAGTCAACTCCCTGAAAATTGCCATGTCAGCTCAGCAAATCGACATGGCAATAATCGTCCAGAGGGCTGATCTTTTTTACTTCTCAGGAACTGCTCAAGACGCCCATCTTCTGGTTCATTTGGACTCGGACCCGGCGTTGCTGGTCAGAAGAAGCCTGGAACGTTCGCTCGAAGATTCTCCGATAGACGCCATTTTTGGGATAAGCAGTTTCTCTGACGTTAAGGAATCAGCAAATAAACTAAGTGCTTCAAAACTCAGGAAAATTGGACTTGAGCTTGATGTTCTGCCAGTCAATAATTTCAAAATGTATGAGAAGCTATTTCCTGAGGCAGATTTTGTCGATATGTCTCCTGCCATTCGCACTTTACGCGCAGTGAAATCATCTTATGAGATTGATTTGATGCGCAAGGCAGCCGAACTGAATGATTCCATGTTTGCTCATGCCAGGGAAATTCTGAGTCCTGGGATGATGGAAATAGAGTTTGCGGGCCTTCTGGAGGCTTTCTTGAGAAAACGGGGGCACCAGGGGCTGGTCAGAGTCAGAAGCTTCAACAATGAAGTATTTTATGGCCATATCATGTCCGGGACCAACCTGGCCGTGCCCAGTTGCTCGGTAGGCCCCACCGGAGGGCCAGGCCCAAACGCCTCCATGCCGCAAGGCGCCGGAACAAGGGTCATTCAAAGAAATGAACCGATTCAGGTCGACTATGTTGGCTCCTATAAAGGTTACATTGTTGATCAGGCAAGGACATTCTTCATTGGCGAAGCCGGCGATGAGTTTCTGAAAATCCACGATCTGGCTCTGGATATTCAGCAGGCAATCATGGAGGAAGGCAAGGCTGGGATAACTGCTGGATCGCTTTACGAAACAGCCATTAACATGGCCGCTGAGTCCGGTTGCCTTGACGGATTCATGGGACATCCGCAATCAGTTCCTTTTATAGGTCACGGAATCGGGCTTGAACTTGATGAGTTGCCGATAATAGGCAAAAAATCTTCTCAATTGCTCGAAGAGTCTATGGTGATTGCTCTCGAGCCTAAATTCATATTACCCGGGAAGGGGCTGGCTGGTATAGAAAACAGTTTTGTTGTCGGCAGAAACAATCTGGAGAGACTCACAAAGTTTAATGACCAGATACAGATCCTTTAGGCTTGGTCGACTACTACATCACAGGCCTTGTCTGGCGTTTTCATCATGATCTGGAATCCGTTGCCTTATTTTGCCAGCCTTTTCTCTCATGAGTTCAAGCATGTCATAAGGGAATTCTCCGTCGAGGTCCCTCTCGGTGGCGCCTGACAAAACCTTTCTCCGTGCCACTAAACGCGCTATCTGCTGGAGTAGTCTCACCTGTTCGGTCAATCCGAAACGTTTCTGAGTTTAAATCTAATCCGCTAAACTTAGACACTGGAAAAATTTGGGAGCCATGGCCTGTCAGGGTCAATCAATTACCCATAAAAAAGTTAGGTAAAAACATGACCAGTTGTGGAAAGATAAATAATATCATGGCACAACCAAACAGACTAAGCAAGAAAGGCAAGCACCCTTTGTAGATGATGTTCATCGGAACTCCAGTAATACTTTTCACAACAAAAACACAAATGGCGACAGGCGGTATGATGACACCGATCATTACCGTAATGGCGATCATGATGCCAAACCATATCGGGTCATACCCAAGTTTGATGACTGCAGGGTAGAATATCGGCGTGGCCAGAATCATAAAGGCCAGGTCATCAATGAATGAGCCTCCAATCAGATAAACTCCTATTATGAATGCCATAATCAATGAGGGATGCAAAGGTAGACCGGTAATCCAGTCTGCAGCCACAAACGGAATCTCCGTGACGGCCAGGAAATGACCAAGAACAGTAGATCCGGCAATTAGCAAGAGCACCATACAGGCAGTTCGCAATGATTCATCAATAGACTTCAAGAAACCCCGAAGAGTGAGTTCCCTGCGGAAAGCGGCCAAGGCAATGACCGCAAAGGTTCCCATACTTCCGGCTTCCGTAGGTGAAAAAAATCCCCACATAAGTCCACCGACAACGGCCAAAAATATGATGGCCACCCACAGGAATTCAGGAATGGTGCTTATTCTCTGGGCCCAAGATACTCTTTCTGCTCGAGGAGCAATCTTTGGATTGATTGTCACCCAACCGTATATGACCATCATGAAAAAGGCTGCGATCATAAGACCAGGAACTATGCCGGCCAGGAACATCTTCCCGATGGACTCTTCCACTATGATGGAATAAATGATCAGCACAATACTGGGTGGGATCAGCATCCCCAGTGTGCCCACAGAAGCCACCACACCTGTGGATAGCTTTTTGTCGTAGCCATATCTATCCATTTCGGGAATGGCAATTCCGGCGAAGGTAGCTGCAGTGGCCAGGGTTGATCCACACATTGCCTTGAATAAAGTAGCTCCGGCAACCGTGGTCATGGCGATGCCGCCGGGAATATGTCCAACGAACTTGTGTGTGGCCACATAAAGCCTTTTGGCGATATTGGAATTAGACGCCACCTGACCCATCAAAACAAACAGCGGAATGACTGTAAAGCCATAGGAAGAGAAGGTGTCAAAAAAGTCCTTGACCAACAGATTGGAGGCTGCGCTAAAAGAAACAAGATAACCGAAACCTACAAAACCAACAAGCGCCATGGCGAAAGCCAGCTCGAAACCTGTTAGAAACGTGAAAATTAGAATAAATAATGCCAGTATCCCAATTTCTATTTCACTCATTACTGTTCTCCACGAACCACCTTCACCAGATCACAAACAAGGGTGGCCGTCTGAAAGAAGCAACTCAAAGCCAGACCGAACGCTATGGGATACAATGGCAATTTGAAAGCCCCGCTCACCTGGTTCGATTTCATCATGTCATATCCAAAAAGTATGAAATTGTAGGAGCAGATAAGGAACAGCGCTATTCCGGCAACTCTCGTCGCCGCCAGTAGTGCTTTTCGAGAACTAGGCCCCATCTTCTCAACCACGAAATCTACCAGTATGTGACCCTTGGTCCATGTGGTGTAGGGGATTGCCAGACCGATTGTCACAGCGCCGAAAAATGAAATCAGCTCAACGCTTCCGACAATCGGTCTTCCCAGTGACCGCATTACGACGTCGATAAGTGTTACAAACATCATCGCTACAAGCGTGATTCCCGAAATCACGAACAGACTGAAGTCTGCCTTGAGCACTAGAGACATGAATCTGTTCATAATAAAAATCCTCTAGCAGAACGCGAGTCCCATGCGGCGTTAAAATTCATTGAATTTAAGGATCTCAACTACTTGTTATTTTTAATAAATTCTTGAGAGAATTTAAGTGCTTCGTCTCCAGGTAATCCTTTGGTTTTCATGCTTGCCACGTACTCTGAAAGGATCGGTTTCATCTTTTCAGCTGTTTGTGCTTCCTGTTCCGGCGTAGCTGTGGCTATCTTGATCCCTTTTCCAATGGCGAATTCTTTGGCTTCTTTGTCAAGTTCATTCCACTGGTTACCTTGTTTTTCAATCCATTCGGCATTTACCTGTGCGATGATTTCCTGAATGTCTTTAGGTAAGGAATTCCATTTGTCCTTGTTCATGACCACAAAAATGGGAGCCGTGTACGCCATGGCGTAATTCTCCACTATAGTTTTGATCATTTCATAGAATTTCCATCCTTTTATAGGTTCAATGGGGAGAAGCACTCCGTCGATGAGACCCTTTTGCAGACCATCGTAGGTCTCAGTAATGGGCAAACTGACCGGGGCGCCCCCAACGGCGGTTACTATGGCTGCGTTTTCAGCATTTGCCTTGATCCGCAGACCTTTTACATCGTCCAGTGACGATATGACTTTCTTTGTATTAAACAAACCAGGGCCGTGACCGTGGAAATACATTACCTGAGTGTCGTCAAATTCTTTAGGTTTGAATTTGTTGTGAAAATCGTTGGCAAGCCTGGTAGCCTGGTAGCCGGTGGAATATCCGAGCGGTAAGGCTAGAACCTCGGTTAGGGGAAAACGTCCGGGGGAATATCCGACAAGGCTTTGTCCTACATCGGCTATCCCTTTAACAACGCTGTCATAGGTTTGTGTCGGAGGGGTAAGCGTATTGCCTGCAAAGTAGGTAACCTTTACCCTACCGTTGGTTCTTTTTTCAATCTCTTTGCCCCACTGCTCCGAAAGTATGCTGTTCTTGTGTGATGGAGGGAAAAAATTGGAATATTTCAGTTTGATAACTTTTTCCTGTGCCTGAACAGGGCCTGTAAAGCCAACGATTAGTGTCAGGGCAAACAACAAACAAAAAAAGACGATACACTTCTTCATTCCAAACTCCTTATGGTTTTAGGATCAGGGCAAGCAAATCCTACGAATCGGCCGTATCCACAAACTGCTTCCTTATTTCTCTTTTTAATATCTTTCCAGTAGTGTTTTTGGGTAACTCATCCACTATCATAAATGTCTTGGGAACCTTGAAAGCAGAGACTCGTTTTTTCAAAAAGGCTTTTAAATCCTCGACGTCAATTTTCCTGTCTTTTTGTAGAACTATAAAAGCGGTTACTCTTTCTCCCCAGTCCTTATCGGGAAGCCCAACCACCGCGCATTCCTGAACCTCTGGTACCGTGAAAAGGATCTCCTCGACCTCTCGAGGATATACATTCTCCCCGCCCGTTATTATCATATCTTTCAATCGATCCACTACAAACAGATATCCGTTTTCATCAATAATTCCAATGTCTCCGGACCTGAACCATCCATCGTCCCAAAAGGTTTTGTCTGTGGCTTCAGGATTGTTCAAATATCCATTCATGATGTTTCGTCCTCGAATGCATATCTCACCTTCCTGATTGGGGCTTTGTTGATTGCCCTCGCCGCTTCTGATCTCAATCTCGACTCCCGGCACTGGTGTGCCTACAGATCCTGTAACGTGCTCGTAGAAATTATTGTAAGTCACCGCTGAGGCCGACTCCGTCAGTCCATACCCTTCATAGATCGTCAGACCGGTC
>CAYNZA010000127.1:0-8776 GCA_964401595.1 uncultured Desulfomonile sp. | reverse complement strand
TACTGAGATCCATAATCTAGAATGAGCACATACTGTTTTTCTGACAAATTGAACCTCTCGGCTAACTGATTTAGTGTGTCTGACCAGATTACGCGCAGAATGATTCAATGGCAAGACGGAATTGAAGAATAGACGCACTACGACTTGCGCTTCATGCATTATAAACTTGTTGGTCAGGGTACTCCGTAAATCATAGCAGCCATGATTCTCGTCAGGGAACCCTGACTCGGCAATCGATGGTATTTCCTGATGAAAGTTGTGATCTACCCAGAAAAAAAAAGACCGGGAACAACCCGGTCTTTTTTAAGAGTATCGTTAAGCCTTATTTTACCTGCTGTTTCTTAACCATTTCATAGGACAGACCAGGTGTTACACAAGGATTGCATCCCGGGGAATTAACTTCAAACTTCTCAACATTGCTGCAGAGCTTGGAGTTGGGGGGAAGCACTGGAGGAGCGCCCCAGGCAACAGGACCGCCAAAAGCGGGGGCAACGGCCTTCGGGGGGATAACCTGAACTTTTTCAGTTATGGTTGTGCCCTTCCAAACACCCCAGGGACGAAAACCGGCTGTATATTGTTCACAACCGCCAAGCATCAATGTGCTGTCTCCACCGGCCAGACCGGCTGTGTTCTTGGTGTAGCTAGTCTTTACTTTCATCGGTATCATGATCATATCACCGGTGGTACCACAGACAGGCATACCAGAAACTTGAGCTCCGGCAACGGCCACCGCGGTTATAATCATAGCTACCGCGCCTAAAAGAACGATCATTTTCTTAACCATACCCAAATCCTCCTTTTATTAGGCCCCACCGAACTCGAACTGTGGAACCACATTTGGAATTATAGACACATAAAAACTGTTTGATATTTTAGCTATCAGATCAATCCCAATAAGTCAAGAGAATTTTTCTTAAAAGGGCCTGATAGCGACTCTAACACCATTACCGTCCTCACAAAAAAATTTACGTTGTTAATGTTTTTCGTTCGTCCGATTTTTCTCATAATACATTTTTACTCATTCAGGTTCAACATAAAAAGCATTTCAAGACGGCCTCACATCCCCTGAAAAAAATCACAAATATTATCTGAGGGCTCCTCTTTAGTCCTCTTTAACTACATCTCCTTGATATCACAGGGATTAGTTATAAAACCCGTGATTGCGCTGGCCGCTGCGACAGCAGGAGAAGACAACACCACTTCACTCTCAGGATGACCCATTCTACCGACAAAGTTCCTGTTGGTGGTGGATATTGCGCGCTCTCCCTTGGCCAGTATGCCCATGTGTCCTCCCAGGCATGGTCCACAGGTAGGTGTTGAAACAGCGCCGCCCGATTCCATGATATCCTGTACAAGCCCCTCCGATATTGCCTGCAACATTATGTCCGGAGTAGCTGGAAACACGATTAGCCTGACCGACTTGGAAACTTTATTGCCTTTGAGGATTCTTGCGGCCACTCTCAGGTCTTCAATACGCCCGTTCGTGCATGACCCTATAACCACCTGATCAACCCTGACGTCCTTCACTTCTGAGACGGGCTTGACGTTTTCCGGAAGGAACGGCATGGCTACGACTGGCTGAAGGTGGTCAAGATTCAATTCCATGACATCCTCGAACGTTGCGTCGGGGTCTGACTCGAAAACGCGGATCGGTCTTTTAAAACGACCTGAGCAATATTCCTCGGTAATTCCATCATATGGGAAAATGCCATTCTTCGCGCCGGCTTCTATCGCCATATTGGCAATGGTCAGGCGATCTGAAATAGTTAGGGAAGGAATTGCCTCACCGGCAAACTCCATGCTTTTGTAAAGGGCGCCATCCACTCCGATCCTTCCGATAATTTCCAGAATGATGTCTTTTCCACAAACCCAGGGCTGTAAAGAGCCTTTGAGAACAAACTGCATGGTTTCCGGCGCCTTGAACCAGCACTTTCCCGTCAATGCTGCAGCAGCGAAATCGGTGCTTCCAACTCCGGTGGCAAAGGCGGCCAGGGCCCCATAAGTGCACGTGTGGCTGTCAGCGCCGATAACCAAATCTCCAGGGCCAACCAATCCCTTTTCCGGTAACAACGCGTGCTCTATTCCCATTTCACCAACATCAAAAAAGTTTACCAAACCCATTTCGCGTGCAAAAGAACGTGATTGTGCCAGCATGGAGGCAGAATCAATATCCTTTGCAGGATTGAAATGATCAAGGACGACAACCACTTTTTCCCTGTCGAATACACGCGTGCCACCAGCTTCCCTGAATGGTTTCAGAGCCAGAGGAAGGGTTATGTCATTGGCCAGGGCTATATCAACGTTGGCCTGAACAAGATCCCCCGGTTTCACGTTTTCCAACCCGCTATGGTCCGCAAGTATCTTTTGGCTTATCGTCATTCCCATTTGTAAGTTTTCCTTTTAGTTAAGAGTAACAATCGAGTGACAACCCAATCGCGCATGGTTTCAAATTTTGTATCAGTTAAAATCAAGGCTTTCAACCCTTCAGACGTTTCCTTTCATCCAGGTATACCTTTAAGGCCTGTTTCCAATCCCTAAGACCAAAGTTTGTGAGAGACTGAAACTTTCCAAGGTCCAGAATGGAATACAACGGCCGGGGAGCAGGACGGTTCAATTCTACGGTGGTGAGTTCTTCAACTTTGATACCGTTTAACCCCGCCAGTTCAATGATAGCCGAAGCGAAACCGTGCCATGTAGTCTGGCCTGAATTTGCCACGTGGCAAATTCCTGCCGGTCGCAGGTCCATGAGTTTTATCAGGGCCTCTGCCAGATCTTCAGTAAAAGTTGGTCTGCCATGCTGATCACTGACCACTTTCAAGACGTCCCTTTCCTGGCAGGCTTTCAGGATTGACTCCACAAAGTTCTTTCCATGTAAACCGTACAACCACTGAGTCCTGACTATCAGGCTGCTGTTCGGGGCCTGTGCCATGATCAGGCGTTCTCCTTGAGCCTTAGTCCTGCCGTATACTCCCAGGGGATTAAGCGGATCGTCTTCCTTATAGGGGGTTGTCTTCTTGCCGTCAAAAACGTAGTCGGTGCTCAGATGAATCAGAAAAGCGCCGCTGGACTCAGCTGCCTTAGTCACGTTCAACGCACCGAGCGCGTTTACCCTATAAGCCTCGTCATGTTGGTTTTCACAACCGTCCACGTCGGTAATGGCCGCCGCATTGATTATGATGGCGGGCTTAACGTCATTGCAAGCGTCAATTAGTCCGGTCTCATCGGCAATGTTGACCTCCGGCAAATCAACTCCCACAAAGATCCTGTCCGAGTTCGACAATGCCCTGCACAGATCCCTCCCCAGCATGCCTTTACACCCAATAACCATTATTGGTCCAGAAACCTGCCTCAAAATTTTCCTCCATGAATCCTGAATCACTAATCATTATTCAATCAAGACCCTTAACGCCCTGAGGCATTATCGATCTCACTAACAATCCGGTCATTGTTACTACTGTTCGAGATTGAACTTGCGTTCATGTTCTAATAATATTGAGTAATAATCGATTTATCAAATCCATGCAATTTTTGACACTCCTTAGACCTGTTTGTGGAGAAAGATACGCCAATGCTGATGAGGCCGGCCAGAAAAAGTGATTTCAACATCATTTCGAAATTATTTGAGCCGTGGTTCGCAGTTCACCCCTCTCTTGAGAGAAAATTTGGGGATTTCCTGAATGGTGAATCGGTTTGCGGCCCTGCTTTCAGCAACGTGCTGGAATCGGAGGGGAAAATAGTTTGCGCCAGTTTCTGGATGTCCAGCGGGCTTCAAGAAATCGAACTGCTGGCCCTAAACACTTTGACCGATCAGCCGCAAGAAGATTATTCAAGACAGTTTCTCGAAAACGAGGTTGTATGCTGTTCCAGACTAAACATGGACAAAATATGCGTTAACTGTCCTGAACACCTAGACAAATCAATACCTGCGCTCCTGAGAAATGTTGGATTTGTATTTGAACGTTTCTCATACCAGGCTCAATCAAAGAAAAACATCGTAACGCTCATCAAACAACTCGATCGTGGAGTAATTCGAAAAGACGACATTTTGAGCTTTCTGAGGAAAAAGTTCCAAACATTTGGTTACGAAATCAGAAAAGAAGCCGACGGTTTTTCTTATCGGACTTCAGATTTGTGTCAAAGGCCGTTCATGGTAAGCCAGTGGCACAGAATAGTTTTTTCAGGAACTGATCTCATTGTTTATCCTCCAGCCAAAAGACTCGAGCCATACGAATTGGAAACCATGTTTTACCCTCTGAGAATAGTGGACCACGACGATGCCCCATTGCTGGTTACCATGGAGAAAAAACGAGCCTGTTCGCTGTTGAGCCTGCCTGGGGAATATAGTTCTCAAAAAAGCTTTTTCAGCCTTGATTCAGTCCCGCTGGTCTTCCCTATGGCCTTGAACAACATCACATATTCAATTGTGTCCGGCCATAAGGGCCTCAGGAAAGGACTCCCGATACTGTTTTATGTGAACGGCCATGGAGCGGCAGGAGAAGCCAGGATCATCGATTGGGCAGTAGAGACGGTCTCAGACCTGATCCAGAAAATAGATGATTATCCAGGCATAGAAATTGGAGACATTGACACAAAGACCGCAAAGGCCGGATCAAGGGTGTCCCAAATACTCAAAATAAGATTCAGCTATTACAAGGCTTTCAGCCGGTTAATCTCTTTTGAAGAGATAAGAACCCTGGAATCCTCGTTCAACCCTCAGAGACGACGTTTTGTGTCCAATCAATTGTTCGAATCAATCTCTTCGTTGGTTTGACAGCAATTTTTACGTCACAATAACATCAGGCAGGCAAAAACCTAATGAACATACAATCCAACCAGACATTAATTTACGAGTATAGAGGAATCAGACCAACCATAGGAAAAAATGTATTCCTGGCCCCAGGCGTCGTCATTCTCGGTGATGTCATCATAGAAGATCACGCCAACATCTGGTTTTATTCTGTCATCAGAGGCGATGTAAATTCCATTCGAATAGGCTCTCAAACAAACATACAGGATCACTGCGTATTACATGTCACGAGTGACAAGTTTCCTTTAATTCTCGGCGCCAACGTTATTGTGGGCCATAGAGCGGTCCTGCATGGATGTGTAATAGAGGATGATTGTCTGATAGGCATAGGCGCCATGGTCCTCGATGGCGCCAAGGTGGAGTCAGGGGCAATGGTCGGCGCTGGGGCTGTGGTGACACCCGGTAGCATTGTCAAGGCTAACTCCGTGGTAATGGGAACTCCGGCCAAACCTGTCAGAACAGCCACGGAGAATGAGCGCGCTTTTAACAAGATTAATCTAAATAAATATAGGAGTTATGGCCAAAACTTCAAGTATTTGACTCAACTCGTTTAAAAAAACCTGTGTTCCTTTTTTCATTTATCGCATCCAAAGGCACGGAAAGTGTCTTCTTATCAAATAGCTACACCAGCCAGCCATACAATCCCCGCCAATATATAATGCTATGCTTTAAGTATTGACAATATCTAACTGGTATGCTTTATTTATTTCAGTTGCTACGCAACGGAGCTTACTCTAGACGGGAGGATCGAGCATGCCTCAATCGCACAATATTGATTATTACATCGGCGGCAGCATGAAAGAAGAATCGCTGGCCGAAGCCTTAGCTGATTTTGAAGATCCTCTAGAGGGTCGTCCGGTGGACTTATTATCCTCCCTTGAAATCGATGAAGATTTCTCAGAGGAAGAACTCACTATCGATTTCGATGATTTTTGATACCTGACTCCCAGAAAAATAAAAACGGCCGGACAACCTGCAGGTTCATCCGGCCTTTTTTATTTTTGAGAGCAAACCAGTCTAAGATCGTATTTCGCCCTGGAGACGATCGTGGAGAATCGTTCGCGATTCTACCTCAGATTCCCGGCGATTTGCTGCAGAGTTGTGATGAGAAAGCTCTGCAGAAAAATGATCACCAGTAATACTATCAAAGGAGACAGGTCAATCCCCATTCTGGGGAGAGGCAAAGTTCTTCGAACAAGACTCAGGACAGGCTCTGTGACGCTGTACAGAAATCTCACAATAGGATTGTAAGGGTCTGGATTGACCCATGAAATGAGGGCGGATATGATGATCAGCCACATGTATATAGACAGAATGACATTTAGCACTTGCGCTATAGCGCCGATAAAGTTGCCGAGCACGTACATGATTTTTCTTGTTACTCCTCAGACCTCTGTGAATAAAACTCGTTTGTTGCGCCAGCGAGTCGGACACCTGGTCCTGAAAAACGCTGCTGAGCGTCGCCATGTAAAAATCAAATTGCCCATGACTCAGTCAAACACAAAAGTTGCAATTTGATTAATGCGAAGCCGGATACAAAGTCAAGGTCTAAAGAATTAATGAGTGGAAATGTAAGGTCACCATGCTTGCGCCATTTGAAAAGACTAAAATCCTGAGAATCGATTAAAACTGGACCAAACATCGACCACGTATATTTTTGTTTTGGGTATAGCTCCCTGCAGGACTTTCACATCGGACTAAATAGTGGAATATCGTCTTATTTAATGGATTCTTTCAAAGCTTTTGCAGCGGAAAACTTCGGAGCCTTGGTAGCTTCAATGCTTATTTTTTCTTTAGTTCGAGGATTTATGCCAGAGCGCGCTTTCCTGGTTACTATAGAAAATTTTCCAAAGCCCGGTATGGAAACCTCATCCCCACTCACCAGAACATCCCTGATTGCGCCAAACACCATTTCAATGGCTTCAGAAGCGTGTTTCTTGGTTGTTTCTCCCTTCTCAGCCAGTTTATCCACAAATTCTGCTTTGGTCATAACCCATCCTCCCTAATTTTCTTGAACATTTACGCAAACGAATTCGACGATATGTGTATACGTCCTTAAAATGACAAGTGTCAAGTAAATTGTTGGTTTATGCGCTAAAAACAGCACTTTTACAAAATCGGCGCGTTCATTTTCATTTTTTTCATATCAACTGTTCAGAGAGGACAGGCACAATCTTGCATTAAATTTCATAATAACGGTTGACTGCTAAAAGTCTTGTATGTAAAGCTTGTCGGACAGAGATTCAAGCTCATCTTCTAATTTTGTCCAAAAAGGCAAAGGAGGCAAAATGGCCAAGACTTTAGTTATTGACGCAGAAGCTTGCAGTGGTTGTGGAACTTGCGCCGCTATAGCGGAAGATTGCTTTGCAGTCAGCGAAGACACAGATAAGGCTTATGTAGTTGACCAGAGCGCGTGCTCGGAAGAAGAAATTCAGGAAGCCATTGACACTTGTCCAGAAGAAGCCATAACCTGGCAGGATTAATTTTTTTGGGTGGACGTTACGTTAATTCATGGTTATCGCCGCAGGGGGATAATTAATATCTATCCAAGTGTTAATCTTTAAATGACTTACTCCGGAACCGAATTAACGCCCCGTCTCGTGGAGCTTTACAGGCAGATGGATGAGGCCTATTCCAAAGCTTCAAAAATGACGGGTTTCTCGTGCGAAGGATGCGATGGGATCAAGTGTTGCACTGTTGATCTGATTGTTCACACTTTCGCCGAGATGCTTCAATTAAGACGGGGTCTTAAGGTTCTGGACGAGGCTCGGCGACTTGAAATCAAGACAAGAGCCAGAAAGATTTTAGAGGCAAAGGCGACAGATCCTCTGGGGACTGAGTACAGGGATGCTGTTTGTGCCCTTAATTTTGAGGGTAAATGCGTTTTATATGAACACCGCCCCATGATTTGTCGTCTCGCCGGGATACCTCATTTTATCAACAGACCGAATGAGTCTCAAATTACAAGTGGGGGTTGTTTTCGATTTGAAAACGACAAGAGACCCGTGTTCCCTGATGTGGTAATCGACAGGACCTTGTTCTATCGGGAAATGGCGGAACTGGAACTTGCAGTTATCCGGGAACTGGGACACCGGACCCGGAGTCTCACCATCGCCGAAATCTTGGGTGGATGTGATTAATTCCTCTTCAGTCTCTCAATAGCCTCAATATCCGAGAGTTCCTGCACGAGCAACGTTTTATTTCTGGAAGCCAAACCTTTGCTGACGGTGATCCTTGTAGGCGCTACCCCAAGTTTTCTGGCCACAATCTTTATCAGCGCCCTGTTGGCTCGACCTTCCACTGGTGGTGATTTCAGTTTCACTATCAAGCCTTCTTCGACGTCGAAACAAACCCATTCCTTTGACGAGTTCGGAGTTACACGCACCCTTATTTCAAGCCCTTTTTTGGTTTGCCTTATTGCAGGTTGGTCCTGGTCCATCTCGACCCCACCGACACTAGAAAGCCATAAATATCATTTACCAATCATAGGGGCTATGCGCTGTGTTTCTTTTGACTGATTATGTACACACAGAAAAGTACGGCTCCGATACAAAGGGATGTGTCAGCTACATTGAAAGCCGGCCAGTGAATAGTCCCAACGTGAACATCTATGAAATCGACGACCTCTCCATGAATGATCCGGTCAATCAGATTTCCGGACGCCCCGCCAAAGAAAAAGGCTAGCGCTACCAATGACAACATACTACCGTCAGAAAACCAGAAGGCCATTCCTGCGATCACAATCAAGGCGGCAACCGACACGAGAGTTAATATGATTCTGTTAATAGATCCTCTGGAGCCTGAAAAAAAACCAAATGCAGCTCCAGAGTTTCTAACATGAACCACATCCAGGTAATCAGTGATTACAGAATATCCCTGGTTGAGGACAACATTGTTTACAATGTGATTCTTGGAGACCTGATCCAAGGCTATCACCGACAATGATATTCCAAAAAAGATTATTGCACT
>CAYNZA010000126.1:0-8792 GCA_964401595.1 uncultured Desulfomonile sp. | reverse complement strand
GCATAATTCCACGGGTAGAGCTTGGATCACCTCTCCCAAACCGCCAGTCTGGGCAAAAGGAGTCGCTTCGGGCGTAATCATTAAAACACGCACTTTAAAGGACCTCCGATCACTTCAGGACAATTCATCGATCTCAATCTGGTCAGACGAAAAAGCTTTGCTAAATCCGTCCAGCCCCAATTGAAGTTGATAAACATCAATTGGGCATAATTATTGACATTGTTATTGGACAACTTAGCACAAAATATCAATTACACCAAGTCCAATGGCTTTTTTTCAATCACTTGGGCCAACCCGAATCAGGAACTCCATGATAAAATTCACCGTGACTTCTTGATGTGCTCGATCAGGCCACCGTGACTGAGCAATTCTTCCATGAATCTGGGAATGGGAGTCACCTGAAAAGTGTCACCTGTAGTAATGTTCTCGATTACTCCGTTAACTTGATCAACTTTAATGATGTCTCCCTGACTGATTTTTTCAGAAGCTTCCTGAGATTCCAGTATAAGAAGCCCCATGTTGAAAGCATTTCTGTAAAAAATTCTTGCGAATCCGGAGGCTATGACGCAAGCGACACCGGCTCCTTTGATTGCTATTGGCGCGTGCTCTCTGGATGAACCACAACCAAAATTCTTGCCGGCTACAATTATATCGCCTATGGAGACCTTGGCCGGAAATGTGGGATCGGCGTCTTCCATAACGTGTTCGGCCAATTTTACAGGGTCGGTAAAACTCAAGTATCTGGCGGGAATAATTTCATCAGTGTTAACGTCATCTCCAAATTTCCATGCTTTTCCCTGAAAAGCCATTCTACCCTCCTAATCATGAAAAAGTCTTGTAGATAAACTTTCTATTCTCATATTCAGCATGAATTATAGCCTGAAAATAAAACAAAAATTCTTTTTACATTATTGGAATAATAAAGCAAGCATGCATTGATTGAGAGAACCTCCGTGACAAAGGCCAGTGCCCGCTTTAATTGTCCAAATCTGCATTTTACGATTGTTTTGTGCTAAAATGTTGAGCTGAAACATAAAGTGAGGGAAGAAATTAATTGAGACTATTGGAAAAGCTTAAACTGAAACCACAAATATTGCCTGGGATGACAATGGGAAAGCTTGTCAAGGCAATTGCTCTGAACGATTTCCGTATTGATTCCTCCTGTTACGGAAGGTTGGCTTTCTTGAGCGGTCTTGGTGTTCTCAACAGTATGCTCGGATGTTGTGAAACTTTTTTCAATTCCAGTGAAATAGAGAAAGTAGAACTGGAACAAGGTCCATTGTTCATAGTCGGTCATTGGAGGAGTGGAACGACTCATTTGCACAATCTGATCAGTCTGGATGAACGTTTTTCATCACCGACAGCTTACCAGGCGTCTTTCCCCAATCATTTCATATACAGCCAGGTTGCAAATTTCATTTTTAATTTTATAGCTCCCCCCAAGAGGCCAATGGACGAAGTGGTTTTTTCGGCTGAAGCTCCTCATGAAGACGAGTTTGCGCTGGCAGCTGATTCACTTGTTTCCCCTTACCTGAAGGTTTTGTTCCCGGTTACTGGTCCAGACGCATACACGTCTGTGGATCCCGATGATTGGTCACTTGAAGCTCTGTTCGCATGGAAAAAGAGCATGTCCACCTTTGTCAGGAAAATGACACTGTCAGAGGGAGGCAGGTTACTGTTCAAATCTCCTCCACACATGGGCCGGATCAAGCTATTGGCTGACATGTATCCTGAGGCTCAATTCATACACATAGTCAGGAATCCTTACAACGTGTTCATGTCCACCAAAAAGTTGTGGAGAGATTCCTTCGCCTATGTTCACCTGCAAACGCCGCCCGAGGAATTGGTTCAGGAGACAATACTGGATTGGTATGAAAAGCTTTTCATGTTGTATGAAAGAGACAAAAAACGGATTGATTCCAAAAGCATTGTAGAAGTCAGATATGAAGACCTGGATTCTGAGCCTGAACAAACGGTTGCTCACATTTATGAAAAACTGGATCTCAAAAATTTTGACTTGATGAGAAACAGGCTTGAAAGATACGTCCAGTCTCTAAAAAATTACAGGAAAAATTCCCACCAGCTTTCCATAGATGAAAAAAAACTGGTGTCAGCAAGATGGAAGGATAACTTTTTAAGATACAATTACGATACTGAGTTCTGAATCGAACTACAAGAAAATTTTCAACAGCACCCTGAAGACTCATTATGGACGTATTGGGATGAATTCTCGTCTGTCTCTATGACACAACAGCAAGATGAGCTTTTTCTGCCTAAAAATGAGTTGATGACTGCAGCAGCGCATCCTACCCCCGATTTGACGTAAATTGCTTCAGAGGCACAGTTTCTTGAGCAGGCGCCGCATTCCATGCAGGCGTCAGGATCAACTATTTCCATTTTTCTGTCGATCCTGGCAAAAACTTCTCTCGGGCATACTTCGATGCATATTCCACAACCCGTACAAAGTTCGTGGTTCATCCTTAATGTGCCGACATTTCTTAAATAAACCAGTTTTTTCATTCTTGTTACCTTAACTCACCAGGAAACTATTGTGACGATCCATGCCGACAAACCACCTAATGCTGCCAGCAACTGAAATGGCACAGCCCATTTCATTTCCTTTCGAACGCCCGATAAGGATGTGTACGTTGAGGATCCAGTGAAATTCATTGAGAGGTATGAAGCTACCGATGTAGTAATCCCAAGCAGACAGAAGCAATCCATCCATGACCAGACATTGTCAGACCAGACCGACCATAACTGTATTGATATAGAAGACAGGATCAAACCAACCGAAGCGCCCTTGACCGAAAAAGACCTGCCAGGCAGCCATGGCAATAAAAGTGGAGTTATCACTGCGCCCCCAAGTATTCCGCCAAAAAGTCCGATGCCGAACAACGAGCCATGATCCATCACATTGGTCCAGAACGAATTCTTTCCGAGAAGGCCGGGTATGATTGAGATAATGATACTTATCAAAAGCCCAAGTTTCAGGGACTGAAACAATTCTACCGGGATCAGGGTGGCCCTGTCGGAAAGTGAGAAAAATTTAAACCTCATCTTTCTCGTAGCCACATTACCGGAGTCCATGAATTCAATAACATCGGCGCAATCTACAGGCCCAAACACGACTCTGAATCCAGATTGTTTTTTCACTTCATGGGCGGAAATTCCCGGGGCTCCCAACTGCGGAACGATCAATCGTCTGTGCTTAACCAGGATATGTAAACGTGACAAAATAACTCTGCTGACAAGTTCAGTCGTTCCGAATGTGCCCTTACCTGCCGCGCACCAAACATTGACTCCGTCAGTGTCCAGCGCCAGGATCCATGCCGATTTATGCTCAAGGGAACTTCGCAAGGAATCGAAAGTGAGTTTGTAATTGGAAGTGACAAGGATTTCAGAACCTGAGTCGGGAGTCCCCACAGCATAAAGTCCCGGATCAACACGATAATTCGTCCGGCTAACTCCACACCGCACTTTAACACTTCCCACCAGATCACGAATATTCAGGCTACTCGAAACAACGGGTACCGGTCCAATCGCAGTTTCAAGCGCGGTTTTCACAAAAGGCTGATCGAGTCGTGGAGAACTCAACTGAGTTCCGAGTTTCGAACATCAACCTGATCCGGGGTTCAATTTTCCGTCGGTGGTTGCCCCCATCATCCCGGGTCCGGGTGTAAAAGGTTCGCCATTTTCCACGTAAGTGGGCATAATTGTCATTTGAAATTCCTCCCGGAGAAATTGTCCTCGGTGTCCTCTATCAGGCATAAACCCTGCTCCAACAAGCCATTCAAACATGAGTCAGCGATTGAGTAATAGATATTTAGGCCGGCTCTTCTTTGAGACAAAATTTTTCTGTCACTCAATTTTTGAAGCTGATTTGAAACTGCTTGAGGTTTCATTCCAATTTTTTTTGCCAGATCTCCTACATTCAACTCTCCGGCAAGGGCCAGAGCATGCAGCATCCTCAACCTGGTTACATTTGACAGGAGTTTGAACAGGGCCTGAATTTCATAAGCGGTTTTTTCCGATATCAGCGTTCTTTCTGTCAGGATGGGTTTGTTGGGGCAGCATTTGTCCATTAACAGGCGCTCCATGGCTCAATCTGTTGCAACTATATAACACTAATATATGTAATAATGAAATTTATCAACTGAAAGTTACAGCTCGGACATTGCACTGATTGATATCATCGGAGCCGCGTCAGATTGGCCCACACTTTCTTGGACTAAATTGATTTATGATGTAAAAATGGTTTGACACATGAGACGAAGAGTTTTCGATCGTCAGGTCTGTCAGCCATGGTCGAGATGCGATGAGGTATCTACTTCATCATTGCCGCAGTTTTTAATGAAAAGACATATATTTACATGAACGACCAGTTAGCAGTCACCCCTATGATGCGCCAGTATAGCGAGCAAAAAAGCCGACATCCGGATGCTGTGCTTTTGTTTCGTATGGGCGATTTTTACGAGATGTTTTTTGACGATGCAAAGAAGGCTTCGAAGATATTAAACATAGCGCTCACGACTCGTGACAGGAACCGTGATGAAAAAGTCCCGATGTGCGGTTTTCCTCATCATGCGGCGTCAAATTACATATCAAAGTTGCTTGCGGCAGGAGAAAGGGTTGCCGTATGCGATCAGATTGAGAATCCGCGCGACGCCAAGGGAATAGTCAAGCGAGAAGTAACCAGGGTAATAACCCCGGGTCTCACTGATGACGCCGCGTTGCTGGATCCACAGGAGAATCATTTCATATTGTGCCTTGGAGTAAAGTCCAGGGAGATGGGACTGGCGTCATTTGATCTTTCGACCGGAGAACTTAAAGTCACCTCGACATCCAGCATTTCCATGGCTGACCAGGAACTTCAAAGAATAAATCCCAAAGAGGTTCTCACACCTCCAGGTTTTGGCGAGCATCCCAAATTTGGGACTATTCTGAAAAATATTCACTATTCCAGAGACCTCGACGAATGGATGTTTGATCCAAAAACTGCGACAGATCTGCTCAAGGATCAGTTTGGAGTTCACAATCTCCAGGGGTTCGGATTTGAAGACCTCTCATGTTCGGCAATATCGGTAGGGGCATTGTTAAATTATGTCAGGCAGAACAGGCTCGAGACCCCAATTCATGTAAGGCCTCCTTTTTATTACAGTTTAAGTGAATTTATGGTGCTGGACAGCGCAACGTTACGAAATCTTGAGATATTCAAGAATCTGAAAGACGGTAGCGTAACTGGATCTCTGATCAGCATTCTGGACAGAACCCGAACGGCAATGGGGTCGAGGCTGTTGAGGAATTGGGTTGCTTACCCTCTGATGAATGTCTCAGAGATTGGAAAAAGGAACTCTGCGGTTGCAGAGCTGGTAGATCAGAGCAGTCTCAGGAGTGAACTGCGCGACCACCTAAAGGATGTATGTGACTTAGAACGAATAGTGGGGAAGATAGCGCTGAAAACGGTTTCCCCCAGGGACCTCGTTCAACTGGCCAATTCAACTGAAAAGCTTCCTGACCTGATCGGTTTGTTAAGTTCGCAGGATAACAGACTGCTTTCGGAGTTGGCTGATGCGGACGACCTGAAATATGTCACCCATGCGATCAAAGAGGCTCTAAGTGATGCGCCTCCAGCCTACATAAAGGATGGGGGAGTCATAAGGACTGGATTCAATCAGGAACTCGATGAACTGAGAGAGATTGGCAAGAGCGGCAAGCAGTGGATAGCGCAAATTGAGGCTCGCGAGAGACAGGCCACAGGTATCAACAATCTTAGGGTCGGTTATAACAAAGTATTCGGATATTTTCTGGAAGTCACCAAGAGCAATCAGGACAAGGTGCCGTCATCCTACATAAGGAAGCAGACTCTGGTAAATTCAGAGCGCTACATTACCGAAGAACTAAAAGATTACGAACTAAAAATCCTGAACGCCCAAGACAGGATCCTTGCTCTGGAAGAAAAGATATTCGAGCAATTGAGGAACAACCTGATCCAGGTATTGGGACGAATACAGGATACATCCAGAAAAATCGCAATAATCGATGCGCTGACGTCGTTGGCGGAGGTTGGAGCAAACAGGAACTACTCTTTACCAGTGGTCCATGATGGAGATGAAATAAGAATCCTGGAAGGAAGGCATCCGGTCGTCGAAACGTTCGATAACCGTGAAAATTACGTTCCCAATGACACCTTACTGGATCATGTAACTCATCAGATACTTGTTATCACTGGTCCGAACATGGCCGGAAAATCGACCTACATGAGGCAAACCGCTCTGATAGTGATTATGGCTCAAATGGGCAGCCTGGCGCCTGCGTCCGAGGCCTCCATAGGCATAGTCGACCGCATTTTTACCCGCATAGGAGCCGCGGATTATCTGGCGTTCGGGCAATCCACATTCCTGGTCGAAATGAGTGAGACAGCGGAGATGCTCAACAGCTCAACGCAACGGTCTCTGGCTTTGTTGGATGAAGTAGGAAGGGGAACAAGCACATTCGATGGTCTGTCCATTGCCTGGGCGGTCACAGAGTATATACATGACAGATTGGACAGAAAGGGCCCCCGGACAATGTTTGCCACTCACTACCATGAACTGGTTGACATAGCGTTAATAAAAGAGCGAGTTCGAAATTACCATTTTGAGGTCAAAGAATGGAACGACAAAATAGTCTTTCTAAGAAAAATCGCCCCAGGTGGCGCCAACCGGTCTTATGGTATCCAGGTCGCCAGGTTGGCCGGCATACCCGAAGAAGTAATAAAAAGGGCGGGAGAGATACTTCAGAATCTTGAAAAGGACGAAATTGATACATTAGGCTCGCCTAAAATTTCCAGATCCAGGAAATCCAGGAGAAAAGCGACAACCAATGTGGCCCAACTCGATATGTTTTCTCCAGAGTCCAATGAGTTGACGCGCGAGCTTCAAAATCTCAAACTCGATGAAATTACGCCAATCGAAGCCCTGAATCTGTTGAATGACTGGAAGAGAAAATTCGCGTCCGATGATGGCCGGGAGTTGGGATGAGAAGATGTGACATGATGGAGGACGAGGATTCCTGCAACGCACGAAGAAGTCCACTGGCCATGTAGGTCTCCATCAGGGTCTCATTTCCATAAGGACAAGCGCCTTACACTCATTTAAATATCATGGCTGACGATCACAATAAACTCGTTAATTACAAAGAGTCCGCAAATACGTTATGGTCCAGCAAAAAATCGCCATCTCCCTTGATCGTCTTGAATGGTTTGTCAAAATGAACTATGAAATTTTAACAATGTTCAAAAATGGTTTCATGGATAGGGTCTGTTCATAATGCAAACTGCCGATTTGGCGACTATAGCCTTAAGACAGATATACCGAAACAAAAGACGCTACAAGAGTGTGTTGATAGGAATAGCTCTTGGAATAGCCGGCATCATCATCATTCTCACTATGGGTGGAGCGGTTGAGTCTGATTTAGGCAATAATCTGGAACTGCTGGGAAGCGCGACGATTGTCAAGGCATACTTTGATTATAGCAAAAGTCCAAGAAAGCATGGTGGTCAATTTTTTGAAAGGGACATAAACGATCTACTGAAAATTCCAGGGGTACGGCATGTTTCACCAGCAGTCTTTACCCATCAACCGGTGATTTTCAATCTAAAAAAGATGTCTTTCAATATAATGGGCGTTGACGAAAAATTCTTTGACACCATTCACATTCCCACTGCTGAAGGTAGGAGAATAACGGAAGACGACGTGGCCTGGAAGAGTAACGTCTGCGTGGTAGGCTCCAATGTTGTAAAAATGTTGATGGGAGAAAAAGCTGAACCGATCAACAAACAGCTTTTGATTGGGGGGCATTACTTTCGAATAATAGGTGTCATAGGAGGAGTTGAAGACCCTACTTTCATGGAAAGTGTATTGATTCCAATATCTGTTGCACGATCCCGATTTCCGGGGATGTATGAAATCAAGGATATATACATAAGGGCTATAAACTGGGATGTAGTAGATGACTTAGGTCGTAAAGCCCACGAAGTTCTTGTGTCCAATCAACCCGGATACAGCGAAGCTATGGAGATAAGGGTTTTTTCCGAGCGCATAAAAACCATAAAAAACGCGGTGCTGATAGTGAAGCTTTTTCTTTATGCGGCCTTGTTTGTCATTGTCATTCTTGGCGGATTGGGAATAACCAACGTCATGCTGGCGGCTGTGAGGGAGAGGACCAAGGAAATCGGGTTGAGAAAGGCAGTTGGAGCGACAGAAGAGATGATAATGAACCAGTTTCTAGTGGAGGCGGTGACGTTAAGCCTTGTCGGCGCCTTCACAGGAATACTGGTAGGATCCATTTCTGTGCAAGCGCTGCAATTTATGCTGAAGACGTCGCCATCCTACACACTGTTTGTGATCAGTATTGTTGGAGGTGTGATTTTTGGTTTTATACTGGGAATTAGTTCTGGTTACATGCCGGCAAGAAAAGCCAGCCGTCTTGATGCGGCTGAGGCCATGAGGTTTGAATAAACCCCAGTGGTTTAAACTCTCAAACACTCATAGCCTCATTTGTGGGAACAGTTGGTTGTGCCGGGACGTTTATGCCAATCTTCCGGCTATCAGTTCGGTAATGTCCATTACTTTTATTTTGCCCTTCTTTTCTTTTCGTGCTCGGGCGGCCGCCTGATTGAACGAGCCCTTGCAGGAGGGGCAAGCTGAGACAAGGATTTCAGCTCCAAGGTCGATGGCGGATAGCAGCCTCTTGAAACCTATGTCCGAAGCCATTTCATTGTCGAAGCCTTTCATTCCACCACCACCACC
>CAYNZA010000125.1:0-8858 GCA_964401595.1 uncultured Desulfomonile sp. | reverse complement strand
TTAACGCGCTCAATTGAGAGGATGTATAGGGATGACTCCATGAAAAAATCGCGCAGGCTTTTTTCCCGTGAACCCGGGAAAACCACCAGGGCGTCAGGATAAAGTTTTTTGGCTGCCACAATAGAGGCAAACGCATCAAAATCGGCGTTTAAATGGGTAGTTATTACTTCCATATATAAACCTGTTTATAACATTACGGCACATTAATCTGAAAATATGCCACTATTCTTTATGGGTTCCTTGAAACAATTTCAGAGGCCGGCAGATCACATCCTGCCTGAATTAAACACTGAATATTTACTTCTTTTTGTTGCGTATCAGTGTTGACTTTTACATGTTTGGGCCTGTGACGAACAATTACTTCACGTAAAGTTCACGACCTAATGCTTTTCTTGAACTTGATATTTCTCATGATAAGTAATAAACTGAAGCCCTCATGAGAACCCGATTGATCAACTTCCTCCAGAATAGACCACAAAATTCGAATAAAAGCCATAATTGGGCTTTAGGTTTGATTGTTGTAGTGATCGGAAGTCTATGCGCCGGTTGCCAGGAGGTCGATACTCTCAAGAGAGAACTGATACTCAAGGCTCAATCGACCATTCTCAAGAAGAAGAGTCAATTCGTTCCCAAAGACGGCATGACGATTAGACCCACATCATTGTATCAAACTGCCAACCCCAACTCGGAAGTTATCCGAAAACTCCCGGCCGAGACTCCGGTTCATCTGATGGACAAAGTCGGAGAAATGTTCAGGGCACGTACGCGAGACGGCAGGGAGGGATACATCGAGCAAAGGGCCGTCGGTGGGGATGAAATAATACACAAAACCCAGGAGCTTAGGCTATCGATTGAAGGCCTGCCGATACAGGCCGAAGCGGTTACCAAGACCAAAGCAAATTTCCGTCTTGCTCCGGGCAGACATCATGAGGTGGTGGAGACGCTCCCTCCCGGCAAGAAACTCGAAGTATTTGAACGCGTTGTTACGCTTCGCAAGAACACTCCCATAGACAGGAATGCCGTCAAAGGAAAACCGGGAACTGAACAACCGAAGTCACTGGAAGACGTCGGGGCTCTGGATGAAAACTCCGAAGATGTCCGAAAGGATGTTTGGTACAAGGTGAAGATAGAAGACGGCCGGGTTGGGTACGTTTACACGCATAACATGAAGTTGACCCCTCCAGACGATATTGCCAAGGCAGTCCCTTTCATGCGCATGATAGCCTGGCGCACCGTCAACTCCACAGACGATCCTGACCGTGGCCTCAAAAATAATTATATCGTGGCTTACGCCCCAATAGGTAAAGACGCCGGGTGTGACTATTCGCGCCTGTATTTTATGAGTTGGTCCCCGAAACTCAAACGGCGGATCATAACCTGGCAATTGAGAATCGATGGCATCCTGCCCATCACGGATTATCACTTCGAGGGTAAGCCGGGCTTTAGCGTCAGATATTTGCACCCGACCAAGAAAGACCGCCTTGTGCTTGCCAGCTTTGTCTTCAACAAGGGTTCCATAAGAAAAGTCAGCGAAGAAGAAATCCCCAATAACACCGACGTGCATTAATTGCTGTTAAGCCTCCGCCAACCACTTAAACCTGCCTTTTCAATTTGACCACGTTCAGGACTTCCCGGATTCCTCATGAAAATTGTTCAGGGGATAGTATTGCAATGGGACAAAACCGAAGAGTGACGAAAAAATGTTCTGAGGGAAGGGTATCATGAGATCATTGTACCTTCTGGCGGACATGTTGTAGACAACTCTTCTGGATTTGATTTCGGAAGATGACGCGTTCACACGTTTCCATATCTGGTTGAATGGTGGGTAGGAATTGACCTCTGGAGATGACTGGGCCAATCTCTCTATTTTTTCTAGTTGGCGGTCCATTTCATCGAGTGACGCCATCAACTCACGTGGATCATTTGAACGGTGCAGGATTGAACGCTCTTCAAAAAGTTTCCCTGCCAGCTTGGCCTGACCGGGACTTGCTCCCTTGATCGATTCGGCCAATCCGGGTATCAGATCATTGCGTTCTCTGGCTGCCTTCACAAATCTGTCCCAGTTGACACCGGCCTCAACCCGGACCTCATTCAATGTGGGGCGAACAGAGAGAAAAGATAGAAGTGACAGAAACACGAGCGCAACTATAAAAGCCACGCAGAACTCCATGAGCTTGGCAAAGGCCCTGGAACGCGGCGCCAACCTCTCGGGGTAAAGATTTTTATTTTCCAGTGGGAGCGTCTCTGGATTCTGTGATTTAACATTTTGACGATAAAATGCTTTGTTATATGCAGTCATGATTTAAATTCTTGGAAATCGTAAAAAAAATTGGAGTGTGACTTGTAGAATCTTGAACAACTCTTTTTGTTCAGGTCTTTTTTGGCTTTTGATATAATCTGAAACGAACAAAGTCAACCCTTTTCTGTGTAAATGACGGTCATGATGTGGACCGTCGGTCGATATATTGACAAACTATTGTTTAACGCACAAAATTCAACAGTCCTATTCGCTTCAACCCAGGAGGCAGTGAACCAAAATGAAAGACCATAGCAGACGGCAATTTTTAAAATCCACACTGATATCGGGCGCTGCAGTGGCGACAGGCTCAATTAATCTTTTAGCTTCAGGCAATGCTTTTGCCGCCGATTTTCCTGATGTCACGGTTTCATTCGGGGCAGACGCCTCTCAGATAACGAAGTCCGCAATTGAGGCTCTCGGTGGGATGCAGAGATTTGTAAAACCCGGCGCAAAAGTGGTGATCAAGCCCAACATGAGTTTTTCCAGCCCTCCTGAAGCGGCGTCCAACACCAATCCCGAGGTGGTAAGAGAAGTGGCAAGATTATGCCAGCAGGCCGGAGCCTCCAAAATCTCAATCCTCGATAACACACTCAGAACTCCGGAAGACTGCCTGCGAATGTCCAGAATTCCCGAGCGCTGCAAGGACATACCAAACACGAACGTCAATTATATAAAGGCTCACAGACTGTTCAGGGAAGTCAATGTGCCAAATGGTAGACAATTAAAGACTATGGAGGTCGCTGCAGAGGTCCTGGACGCCGATGTGCTCATAGCCGTTCCGGTGGGCAAATCCCATGGAGCCTCAGGTGTCAGTCTTTCCATGAAGGGTATGATGGGACTGATTTACGATCGCACATCTTTCCACAGCAGGTTCGATCTTCATGAGGCGATTGTAGACATGGCTTCGGTCCTGAAACCGGCGCTTGCGGTAATTGACGGCACCAGGATTCTGAGCACTGGCGGCCCGGGCGGACCAGGTGAGGTAATTCCCCTGAACGTTGTGGTCGCCTCTGCTGACATGGTGGCGGCTGACGCCCAGATGGTGGCGCTTGGAACGTGGTATGGAAAGAAATTCCAGCCCAACCAGGTCAGGCATATCAAACTGGCGGCTGAAAGGGGCCTCGGAATTGCCGACCTAAGCACACTCAACGTCAAGACCATAAAACTGTGAACAGACTGCAACGAATCATCCAGACAGTATCATTCCTGTTTTTCCTGATCCTGCTGTTACTGGCGACTCACCCGGCCAGAGATGGAATACCCACTGATCTTTTCCTGAGGCTGGATCCCTCCATCGGGATCCTGTCCTCAATAGCCCAAAGATCGTGGATAACATCCGCCCTGCTCCCGGCAGGTCTCCTTCTGGTTCTGACTGTCTTTTTCGGCAGGTTCTTTTGTGGCTACATTTGTCCCATGGGGACCATGATAGACTGGGCGTCCTTTTTATTGCCCAAAAGGCCACGACGTGAACTGAATTCAAACACAATCGACCAGACACCCGGATTCAGGAAATACAAGTTTTTTTTCATGTGTTTCCTGGCAGCGGCTGCGATATGTGGGGTATCGCTCGTTTTCCTTGGCTCACCGATTTCGATGGCCACCCGACTGGTGGCTCTGGTTTTTTATCCATTGTTTTTACTGCTGGCTGACACAGGTCTGGAATTGTCAGGCCCCATTCAGTCATTATTCCCTCAGCTAGGCTACATGCAGGTCCAGACCAGGGTATTCGCAACGAATGAGTTCATAGTGTTGCTGGCGCTGGCCATCTTCGGCCTATCCATCCTACAGCCACGTTTCTGGTGCCGGAACATCTGCCCCGCTGGAGCCATTTTCGCAGTCTTTTCGATCCGGCCGCTCATAAGGAGGAAGGTCGATGACTCCTGTGTCCATTGTGGCAAATGTGTTCGCGAATGCCCTATGGGTTGCATAACACAGGATCATGTAGAAAACGTGAATCCTGAGTGTATCGCATGTCTCAAATGCTCACGAGTCTGCCCACAGTCGGCGGTCTCATTCGGATTACCCGGACGATCCGGCGCAATTCCAGCTTCGGTCCCGGAAGTCTTCCCCTACCCTACCCGGAGGCAGGCTCTGACCGGACTGTTTTCCGGATTCGTCATGGCCGGGATCGTCAGGACAGGCTGGAACCAGCCCAGACTAATGGGCCAGGACAAGGCGCTGACTGATCCGGAACTGATCAGACCACCGGGCGCCATCCCCGAAAGAGAATTTCTGGCCAGATGCGTGCGATGCGGACAGTGCATGAAGGCATGCCCCACCAACACATTGCAGCCTATTTGGTTCAAGGCTGGAATTGAGGGAATGTTCAGCCCTGTCCTCGTCCCCAGGCTTGCGGCCTGTGAACTGAACTGCGCCACCTGCGGACAGGTCTGCCCCACAGCAGCGATCAGACCGCTGGATATACTGGAAAAGAAAAGCGTCAAGATAGGAACCGCGTGGATTGACAGACAGGCTTGCCTCGTCTGGAACCAGGACAGGAAATGTCTCGTGTGCGATGAAGTCTGCCCATACAACGCAGTGGTGTTCAAACCGACCGAAGGCCGCAAGAACGCCGTGCCGCATGTTGTGCCAAACAAATGCACCGGATGCGGGTGGTGTGAGAACAAGTGCCCTGTCATTGGAGCATCCGCCATCAGGATTAACATCATCGGCGAAGTCAGGCTGAACTCCGGCTCTTACATCGAAAAGGCCCAGGAATACGGCCTCGAATTCAGGACAGACGAGGGAGAGACCGACGTACTGGCCCCGGAAACCTTCGAGAATTATACTCAGTCAAACAAATTGGAATCGCCGCTACCGGAGTCTGTTCAACCGGCAAAGAAGCAATTACCGCCCGGTTTCATTGAGGAATAGTTCGCCTGCCGCCGGGGACGATCATTTCCCGACATGGCTCGGTTGTGGTGAGCGAACGCATCCACTGCATGCTGTCTTCTATTTCGGTATAATTCCCAATGAAGCAGTGAATACTCCGGCAGGGACGCCGGAGCTACCAGGGATGCCTCTCCTTTTGCAGTAGAGCCGGCCTCCGCGCCGGATACCGTTTCTGCTCTCGTTCAGTCAGAACACCAAAGAACCGCATACGCAGCTTCGGCCATTTTCATTACTCTGGATACATCACCACCGTCTCTTGCGCCTCATCAAAAGTTTTTGAGCGATTCCTTATCATTGCGATCATTTTGTCGAGGCTGACCGGCAATTTGATGGCCTTTTCCGGGCACAGACGAAAACAGTTTAGGCAATCGAAACATGAATCACCGAACTTGGGCGCAGGATCAAGGGTAATAGCGTCTGCCTGGCACTCACTCTCACAAACACCACATAGAGTACACAGTTCCACACCGAGTCCTTCCAGTGTTCCTTAAATCATCAACCCTAATTTTCGGGTGGAACCCGCCGGAGACGAAAATGCAATTACATATTTCATGGGAAACCTTCCATTGTGATGATGAATGATGTTAGTTGCTGGGCGGGCTTCAGGTCAAGAAGCATGCAACGGCGTTTTCAACAGAACAATCTATCATTGCGTCTCTTTTAGCCATCAGGGGCATCAGCGCCCCTGTGAGCTGGTCTGCATGGAAATCTACCATTGATGCGGCTGGGACAGGCATGTTGAAATGCCCGGAACACAGGACTGTTATTGCCTCAACAAATTGAAGGAGGACTAAACGGTATGAGAACAAGACACCCATTGTTGGTTCTTCTGGCGCTTTTGGTTGCGCTGCCAGCGTATGCCCAGTTCGTAGGCCCCGGATCCGACGCTCCCAAACCGGTAGATGTGAAGAGCATCCTGGCCAATCCCCTCGATGACCAGTGGGTTTCCCTCAAGGGCAATATCCTTGAAAAAATCGGTCGGGAAGAATACACGTTCACCGACGACACAGGCCAGATCCGCCTGGACATCGACGACAGGTATTTTCCGTCCGGGGCAGCCATCACCCCCAAAACGACCGTTCAGATTTCTGGTAATGTAGATATTGAAGTTAATCGGACGGTTGAAATAGACGTTAAGAAAATACTCATCATGGACCAGACACTTCCGTAGATTTCCCGACTACCTCTATGGCTCATCCCTGGTCATCATCGACGCCATAGCCAACGATCTCTTCGGTTATCCCCTGCGGCCTGTCAGGGTAGATCGAGAAATCCTCAACTCGGTTGAACAACGGCCAGAGTATCTCGGGCAGGGAATTCGGGGCTCCGAAAAAGAAGGCGTGGTGACCGACAAGGTATGAAGTGCCGGCATAGCCTTTATGGGAATACTTCTTCAGGAGCCTTTCAACCTTGCGCTTTTCTTCTTCGCTCAGAGTCGAGGCGCCGGGCGAAATCAGGGGCTAACATTTGCTTCACTGTATTTTCAGATTCGTGAACATAATTTCTGTCCGTAAGAGTTCCCAATATTGAATGGTTACATTGACAGCGCTCTTGTTTCCCGGCATCCCGATCTCTAGCCGGCTTTATGAAACAGGACTATTCTGTTCGTGTTGGTGCCTGATCTCATGTTCTTAATGCCCCATATGTTAGAGGTTTTTGAAAATTCCTGAGAATTGATCAGAATTCCATGGCATTCAAAACCGGCCTTTAACCCCAAAGGGACCACATATTCATCCAGGTTCACAGTCCGGTTTTTTACCTCGCCGACTTCAAATGCGACCCAGCCACCACGTTTTGTGATCCTGTGCAGTTCAAAAAAAACCGACCCCATCGCATCCGACCATTCTTCAACTGTTCTGGCCATCGTGATGTGTTTCGAGATTTCATCCGCATCAAGAAAACTGAACCAGCACCTCATCCAGTTATCTTTAGAATACTGGACTATATTAAGGAATGGAGGAGACGTGACCGTCAGGGCGACCGATTCCGAGGCTATCCCGGGTGTGGAGGAGGCAGGACAATTGAGGAACATTGCAGACTTACCGGCCTGCCTTAAATTCTTTATCTGGTCGTCAGTGACATTTCTCAAAAGCGTTTTAGTTTTTCTGACTATGATCTCTGTCGTTGAACGGTATTCCGGAGTCTGGTTTCTCTGTTCGTTGATCTTCACCTGACTCTCCGGCGAGACTGCCTGGTTTGGCGGCAATGTGTAAACAGAGAAAAAGCCTGAGGAATGACCGGTTAAACGATTTGACGCCACCATTGCAATCCAGCGATCAACATTGTCATCCTCACCGTTGCAAACACGATTGTGAAGGTATTGCCTGATCGACAGGATCTCCTTCAACGTTTGCGGGTGAAAGAACATGGTCAAGTCGATATCTGACTCCAGCGTCTCATCAATCCTGACGTTCGACAGCCTTCCCCGCACCTGGTCAATCCCGGGAGGATCGAAACGCGGGAGGGTAAGGGACTTACTCAACGGGTTTATGTCATTGGCAACCGCACGTCGCCCAAGGAGACCCGCCTCCAGCGCCGTTGTCCCCCGGCCGCTAAATGGATCGTAAACCAGTTCGTTCCTGTCCGTTAACAGTTCAATGAAGAAACGGGGAAGCTGGGGCTTGAAGCAGGCGCGATATGATATTTCATGTATGGAACTAGCCTGCCGCTGCCTGGATGTCCAGAATTCATTTATATACTTCTGGACCGTGAGGCCGCCGATATTCACGGTCTCAACGTCTGTCGAGCCGCCTGCGGAGCCAAAAAGCGAATAGTTGGATTCATCTTCCTGATATCTGAATTCATTAAAGAAAGAGTGCAGCGAACTTCCAAATGACATGTATTTTCACCTGAGCCATATCACGAGATTGCCCTGCTAGTAATTACCATATATTTCCGGCTTTCTTAACGGTTAATCGCCTTTTGTCCAACTTGGTAGGGCGCGGGTTTTACGGCCAAATCCCTTCGAATCGAATTGCCGATTCCATCTGGGAGTTCCCCCAACTACCGAGGAATCCTCGGAGGTTCGGATGATGAGTCCGCCTGCCGGAGGTTAGAACAATGATTTCTAACCGGAATGCCGAAAAAACACCCATCACTCTCCGTTGTGCTATTTCAATTTACTCCTACGTACAAGGGGCGAATTGAACTGTCAAATATTGTTTTACAGTTGAGCAATTGAACAACAACAAACGCCGTTTCAATCCACGCCCCCGTGCGAGGGGCGATTTAACCGTATCATCTGTTGGGATGATTAATAAAATAAACGGCATCCAGTACCCAGACATGGGACCTACGACGGTACAACTGACCCTCTTTATTGAGGCTGTCCTCTACTGTTTCAAAAGCATTGAACACACTTGTCCAGGATTTGATAGTGGATCGCAAGGACAGAATTCGCTTGTTGAAAGCGGATAAACTGCTGGCGAGGCTGAGCGCCAATTATGAGCCCCCAAATCAGATCGAACCTATCCATGATGGAAAGTTGACACGTGGGCGCTCTCACCGTCGGGCACGGCCCGACCTACAGTCAGACCGAATCCAAAATCCTAAATAACGTGAGTATTGGTTACGCTCGTTCATAAACAGCGAGTGATGAAAGGGCAAAATCGGGAGCGTTTCTTGAATCCTCATACCGGACTGGATACACAGCGTCCGGTACAGGTGT
>CAYNZA010000124.1:0-9081 GCA_964401595.1 uncultured Desulfomonile sp. | reverse complement strand
GTCTAATGGTGTCCTTATTAGTGTCTAAAAGCGGTGTCAATGAATGTGATCAATAGCAATTGGTGTTAGTGCATTAGGTGTAAATAAAGCGCTATAATGACATTAATGTGTGTTTAAGATAACTGGTGAAACATGTAGAGCACTGCCTTCACACGGCAGGGGTCGCTGGTTCAAGCCCAGTCCCGCCTACCAATGAATTCAATAAGTTACAAGGGTCTCGATGATGTTTTCTGGACGTCCGGGGCCCTTTGCTTTTGAACTGCTAACATTTTCCCTGATTCGATAATCATTTTCTCAACATCCGGACACTAAGATTTGGGTCCATGGCTTCTTGCAAGACTCAACACTTAATTTGTGGCCATTCATCATGAAGACGTAATCATCGCTCGTTCCCTTGTCCTTGCACCATCTTTCGAATATGACTACGGTGTCTTTATGCAGAGGGCGCCGAAAGTTTCGCCGTTTACAAACAAAGGTAAGGCTATGCTAGAGTTGTAACCGCGTTTTTGGGCTTTAGCCTTCCATGGTAGGTAAGCTGGGTCATTAAAATCTTTCACAACCATAGTGACACCATCGCGGATGGCCGTTCCCGTTGGACCTTCCCCATATGTTATCCAGGTATCCATCGCTAAATCCATGTTGAACAGCCACCCGCACGCTCTTTTCCTCATCCTTTTCTGCGATACCCACCCATGCGCAAACATACCCACCTTCCGTTACTGCAATACGGCAAATGTCCCGCATCAATTCGGAATCATCGGTGGCTCTTATTTATTTCTCATTGCATAAGCTAATCATTCTAAGAGCCCGGTTGCTGTTTTTGAGAGCAATCTCATTTTGTCGCAGCTCAGTCGTGATATCCTTTGCCATGACAAAGGCTTTTTCTTCAGTGCGTTCCAAGGATCTCATGTAGAGGAAGGCCAATAAGGCTATCGAGCACCCCAAAACTAAAATAGGTATCGGTTGATACGCCTCGAAGTAACCGCCAGGAGAGTTTAGCTTGGAGAACACAAGTGTCCATTGATGTCCATATAAATCGACAACCTTTTTTTGGGCGAGTGGGTTTTCCATTTCACCAGATGACTTCTCACGGGTTACGGAGCTTTCATACATTAGACTGTGTTCTGAGATATCAGCTCCGTCAAACGGCTCAAGATAGATGACCGGAGCATAGACTTTACGGTCCCCATCAGGCCGTATGGCATACTCAGGAAATCCTTCGGCCCTGATTTCTTCAACATGTTTCTGAATTTCAGAACGATTTACAAATTCTGCGACACCGATCCCTTGAATTCCGGGATAACGCATCCCGACTCCAGTGTGTTGACGTAATCCCTCCACTGGGTCCTAGAGACATTGCCGGTGGCTACGAAAAGTCCAGCTCCTCCACGTAGCAGCATTTCATAATCTTTTGATCGCTCAATTATTTGCCTCGTAATTTCGAGAACCCGGAAATTGAATCGCTCCTGCGCTTTGTATTTGAGACTATCTTTTGATACACTCCAGCTATAAAAGGATAGCAGGATGACAATCATAAGTACTAAATATGGAAGGATTTTCGTGATTCTAGGTCGATTGCCGGGTTGTGGATTCACTCGATTCATCTGAACACCTTTTGGGGACCGATCTGGGGGAAGCTGGGCAAACAAATTGAAAATGAGAAATGTCTCCTACAAACCAGAAAAAGCAATGTACAACCAAGAACCTGATTCCGATTCATTCAAATGACTAGAAACAATTCATTCTGGGAAAAACCTACAAGCATTATCATTACCACAAGTGACTAATTTGTCTGCGACAATACCCGCTAAGAAACGTCTTTGGGGGCCCTGGGTTTAAGGGGTTTCTGAATAATATACTCCAACAATCATAACGGCTGCTTTTGAGGACTACAAAGGTACCTTCTTGTGTTCTTCCGAGGAAGGAATCAGAACACGTATGGTAGTTCCCTTTCCGACCTGACTCTCAACAAATAATGCTCCGTGGTGACCTCTTACAATCCCAATCACCTCGGGCATACCAAGTCCACGACCAACGAATTTTGTAGTAAAGAAGGGGTCAAACAGTTTGCGCAGTGTCTCAGCATCCATGCCTGACCCTGTATCTGAAACTTCAAGGAAAACAAAACGTCCAGGAGAAGGTTTGTCATCGACGTAACTGTGACTCAGTTCAGTCTCATCGCAAACGGTGGTCCCAGTGCGAAGCTTGATTTGTCCCTCTGTGCTTCCCATCGCTTCACAGGAGTTGACAAGAAGATTTTTTACCAAGCGTATGATGTGATCTGGATTTCCATTTACTAGCGGGAGTTTTTTGGTTATGTCAATGTCTAAATAGCAATTTCCGGACATCAACCTTTCAAGCTCATCACGATTTTTTCGCAACAATTCTTTGAGATTCAGAGGCTCAGGTACGTAAATGTTGCTGCCGGAGTAAATCAGCATTTGCTCTGAGAGTTTAGCTGATCGTTCAGACGCTGACATGGCTTTCATGAGAAAAAATTTTGTTTCGGAATCAAGTGATGAAGACTCCAGTGCCATTTCCAGGTAGCCAATAACCACGGCCAACTGGTTGTTAAAATTATGGGCAATGCTCCCGGCCATGATATTGAGGCTCTCAAGCTTTTCAGAAAGTAGCGCCTTTCTTTCAAGCTCCGCCCTTTGCTGCTTGTAAATTTTTCTTTCAGTGACGTCATCGAAAATCATACAAAACCGGTCTGAAGATTCCCAAGGACGGTAAAGGCTGCACCTCCAGTATTTTTTTGTGGGCTCATGGTACATTTCAAAGGTTTCGGGATCGCCGGTTAACGCAACCCGGCCACATTTTTCTATCCAGGTTTGTTCTGTTCCCGGCCAGATTTCAAGAACGGATTTACCGAGGACATCTTTGGCTCTAAAACCAGTGAGCCTCTCATAAGCGTCATTGATGAAAAGCATACGGTAATCAGTAAACATCTCCTGATCGTCGAATACGGACTCACAGACAGCAAAACCGCTTATCATGCTCTTCATCAACCATGACATTTCCTGTGCGGCTTTTTCTCTCTCTGCTTCAAGTTCCTTCCGATGAGTAATGTCCAGGCCCATTCCACCGACGTACCAGGTGTCAGCCGAATCCTTAAAGGGGAACTTGAAGTTGAACCAGAATGTTCGGCTGCCATCGCTATCTGTTGTCTCTTCAATCGTCTCGACTGGCTTCCCTGACGCGAGAACCGACTGGTCGTTCTCCCAAAAGTTTTGTGCGATTTCTTGTGGCCAGAGTTCAAAATCGGTCTTGCCAAACCATTCATTAAGAGTCACCCCAAAGCGTTTTTCATATGTTTTGTTGAGATACACATGGCGTCCCTGCTCGTCTTTCATCCAGGCTATTGCAGGGTTGTTGTCCATGAACTGTTCAAATCTTTGCTGAATGTCCCGAAACGCATGTTCCAGACGCCTTCTTTCAGTGATGTCACGTACAATCCCTGCGGCATGCCAATGGCCATTTACTTGGAAACTTGAGAGGGACAGCTCTATCGGAAACTCCTTGGCGCCTTTTCTAAGGGCAAAAAGTTCAATGGTCTTCCCGATGGCATTGCCTTTGCCGCTTTTTAAAAATTCCTCAAAACCGGAATGGTGCGCTGTGTGGTACTTAGCTGGAGCCAATAGTTGGTGAAGGTTCTTCCCTATGGCTTCCGAAGATTTGTAGCCGAAGATCCGTTCGGCGGCAGTGTTCCAAGTGTAGATGACCCCTTTGTCATCCATGAGGATAATCGCATCGTGGGCAGAATCCACGATAGCCTTGAATATCCCATGTTTCTCAAAAAGGCGTTCGTCTGTTGCTGGTTTTTTGAGTTCAGCGTCATCCATCTTTTGGATACCTCCTCGATGTGAGGGCCAGGTTACACGAAGGTGTTTTGTTATAATGAACCTGAAGGGGGTCCCCATCACAAATTTTTTTCTGCCCGCCTGGGACCCTAGAGAACTTCGTCTGCAAACTCCGGATATAATTTCTTGATACAATCGGGGCAAATGCCGTGGCTGAACCGAGCTTCCGAGCGCTCAGCCACATATTGTTCCACTTGCTGCCAATATCCCTTATCGTTGCGAATCTTTTTGCATGAAGAGCAAATTGGAATGAATCCACTGAGTTTCTTGATTTCAGCCATGGAATTTTGCAGTTCTGATATCAGTTCCGTTTTTTCCTGCTCGGCTTGCCTGCGTTCGGTGATGTTGTTAAGTATCACTATTGTTCCGGAAAACTTGCCACTGATGTCCATCATGCGTTTGAGTTTCACTTCGAAATGTTGTGTGCCCGATTCAGTTGAAAGGTCTTTATCGAAAGAAATTTGCTGAATGTTTTGAACTTCGAATTTGGTAAGTTCATCCGAGAGCCAGGAGAGAGGCTCGGTTTTATTTTCATGCCCGTAATAATATGCCCCTGGGGCTTTGCTATCTGCGAACAACTCCAATGAGGCGTGGTTCATATTCTCGATCTTGTTGCTCTCGTTTAGAAGTATTACTGGGTTTCCCAAACTTTCAAATATTGTCAGATACCGGTTCTTCTCATTGGTCATTATTCGGTTGGCCATCTGAAGCTCCGCCGTAATGGCATCTGCAGATTGCTGGACCCATTCAGTCACAAATCCCAATTCAATTCGATCGAAAAATCGTTCAAGATACAGCCGTTCCTTTTCTACTCTGGATTGGTCTGATTCTTTCAAGATTACAAGATCTATATAGCTCTGCCTGTAGTATTTCATCAAACCAAGAAACATACCCAGGGTTACTCCTCTCGCTCGGTGGCGTTGAGCTTCCAAAATACCGAAAGAGGCGACAGGATCTTCCGAAAAATCTTCCTCCGGACCGAATTCAGGGGGACCATCATATATTTTGAAGCTCTGGACCAAGGCCTCTGACAGGCCAACTATAGATGTTCGCCAGGCTTCCAGAAGAGTTGAAGTATATTTGACGTATTGTTGGTCCTTGGCATATTGCAAAACACGTCGCATCAGCCAGTCTTCGTGGGATGTAACTAATACCTGTAGATTTTTCATGTTTATGTCCAATTCTGACGTAATTAATCAGAAATCATCTGAAACAAATAACTTCCCGTTGAGAGCGTTTGTTCAAACCTCATCCAAAATGTTGCAGATTGTTTTGAGAAACTTTCTCGCCTGGTGCGGCTTATATTGTTCCTTTTGCCCCTGAGTCTGAAGGCAGTGCCTCAAGTCCATTTTCAGCCGCCGTTTTTAGAACATCCAATCAATGAGTTATTGAAATATCCTGTGTAATTTTTCAAATTATCCTGACATGATCCCGGTTTGACAAGCAGATATCATGACAAAAATCACTGCAAATGTGGCTCAAGACAACATATTTAAGGGGTTTATGTCAGTTTTTAACTTCACGTGTTTTACGTCTTGCTTCACTCATTTGAATCAATGACATCTCTGATCAGGCTCAGGAGCTTCTTCTGGTCAAACGGCTTATCAACGAAGCCTTTAGCGCCGGCGGCCTGAAGTGAAATGGATATCCCATCCTGTGGATATCCACTGGTTATTAGAACCTTTGCCGTGGGATTAACTTTCATGATCTCTTCCAGGCATTTTTGACCATCCATCTCCGGCATGACAAGGTCAAGAAGTGTCAAGGCAATCCTGCCTGGGTGCCTAGCGTAAATTTCCAAGGCTTGTCTCCCATTTTCTGCCAAGATCACATCGTAACCCACTTTCCTAAGAATTCTTGATCCCAGATTCCGTAAAGTCTCCTCGTCATCTACCAAGAGAATAGTTTCGGTCCCACCTTGTACTTCTGAGTGATTTGGGACAGTTTCATGATGCTCCTCAACAGAAGACGATGGGAAGTAAATCTTGAATGTGGTCCCATGTCCAGGTTCGCTATAGCACATGATATGACCTTGATGCTGCTTGACTATTCCGAAAACAGTGGCCAGACCCAAACCGGTCCCTTTCCCAACCTCTTTTGTTGTGAAAAACGGTTCGAATATATGGCTCATTGTTTCCTTGTCCATTCCTGTTCCGGTATCTGAAACCAACAGCAATGCGTAGGCGCCAGGTAAAACGTTGAAATGTCTTTCACAATACCCCTCATCCAGTTGGATATTTTCTGTCCCGACCGTCAATTTGCCGCCATCAGGCATGGCATCTCTGGCATTAACCGCCAGGTTCATAAGAATCTGACCAATCTGAGATGGATCAGCCTGAATAACTTCCAGATCTCGATTCAAACGCAAATTGACAACTATATTTTTGGGAATTGTGTGATGAAGGAGACGTTCAATTTTAGTAACTTCGTCATTCAACCTTACTGGAACGAGCTTTGGATCCTCCCGTCTGCTGAATGCCGTCAGGTGTTTGACAAGGTCAGTACCTCTTCGACCTGCTTCAAAAATCTTGTGTAGGTCGCTGTAATCCTTGTCTCCCTCCTTTTTTCGGCCAAGCATGAATTCTGAATATCCGACTATTACCTGGAGTATATTGTTGAAATCATGGGCTATGCCTCCTGCCAGTGTGCCAATAGCTTCCATTTTCTGAGCCTGAAAGAGTTGAGTCCTAAGGGCCTCGCTTTCCTGTTGTGCCCGTTTATTTTCTGTAATATCCTCGGAAATCCCTACAAGAAGTTGAGGAATGCCATTGGAGTCTATGATAGGAATTTTCTTTGTGTGCAGTATGCGTTTACCACAGGACTTGGTGTCAATCTCTTCTTCAGGAATGTCCCGGAGTTTTCCCTCTGCGATGACTTCCCTGTCTCGTGAGGTGAAGAAGTCGGCTTGGTCGTGTTGAAAGAAGTCATAATCGTTCTTGCCCAGTAACTCTTCACGAGAATAACCCAGCAGTTCCTCTCCAGCCCTGTTAAAACGTACAAAGCGCAAGTCCCTGGCTTCTTTCACGAAAATCATGTTAGGAATGTTTTCAACTATCTGTTCCAGAAACTTCTCGCTAGTTTGCAATGCCTCCTCGGTTCGCTTGCGCTCTGTGACATCCTCCCCTGATGATATTATACTGAGAATTTGTTGCGAGGAGTCGCGTAGGAATGTGTTATGCCATGCAATTGTTCGCAATTCACCGTCCTTTGTAAGAACAGGGTTTTCGGAGTACTCGGCGGCAATGTCTCCCGATATTAGCTTGTCAAAGACACCTCTAGCCTCTTTACGAACCTCTCCTGAAAGACAAGTAGCGAACCAGTTCAACCCTATTAGTTCATCCTGTCCGTAACCCAAGACCTCGCAGCCCTTACTGTTTATAAGGACGATATTCCCTTGGGCATCCAAGATTAACATTATGACGCCGGCACTATCCAAGTACGTTCGTGCCTGGTTACGTTCTTCCTCAAGCTCCTTTTGGATTTGTTTGATGCCGGTTATATCAGTATGACTCCATAAACGGCCATGAGACACCCCATCTACTAAGACAGGGATAAACTCTCTCAAATAGGTTCGTCCCTCGTGTATTGATTGCTCTTCTCCTATTACCGTTCTGTTCTGAGCAACAATTTCCCTTATCCGACTTAATGCCTCCGATGGATTGGGAAAGCAGTTCTTAATCCTGTCAAACACTTCGGAATCGGTCAGTCCTTTCAAGCTCTCCGGAGCATCCACAATATCAAACATGTCACAAAATGCCTTGTTGACGAATTCCACTTTGCCTTCGTTGGCTACCAGGAACAATCCCGAACGCATGCTTGAGAGAATTGTATAGAACCGCTTGAGGGTATTCTGTAATTCTCGTTCCGAACGCTTACGCTGTGTGATGTCACGAACAACTGACAGGACATGCTCTTCTCCATTCAAAACAAAAGTTTCTCCTGACAAAGAGCAGTCCAGTAATTCGCCGGATTTCATTCGAAATGTGGCTTCCCAATCCCGCATGCTTTTTTTATTTGCCAGCAATGAAACTACCTTTTCCCGATCTCCCGGGTTAGCCCACAAGCTCAAGGCAATTGAAGAGTGTGATAGCGCTTCCTCTCTGGAATATCCTGACATGGATGAAAAGGACTCATTAACCTCCACAATCTTTCCATCACACTTACGGGTTATACAGATGGCGTCAGGTGTAGACTGGAACGCCCTGCTAAATTTTTCTTCGCTTAACTTCAAGGCATCTTGGGTTGACAGCAAGTATTTTTCATATCGTTCGACGTTAAGCATGACGAAGGAGAAGGTAATAACGGCTTGTGAGAGCAGAAAAAAAATTAGGTAGCTTGTATGCGCAGGATGTTGCGTCAATAGTTGAAAATCCGGAACAGTGAAAGACCACATTGCCCATGCGAGTATCAGTGAACTCGCTAGCGCCATCTCCCCGCCAAGAACCAGAGAGAAAGGCGATTTTGTCTTGGAATAATATTGAAAAATTAAAATACTGGTGGCCAAGTGGGGCACAGAAAATGCCAGTGCCACAATGAGACTACGCCAGGCCGCTGAATCGAAGAAATATACGGAAAAGCCGCTAAATACGGCAGAAACTAACGGGAAGAGGCGCCAGCCACGGGACATGTCTGATAGATTGAGGAAACTCCGTGTGCCACTCAGATAAAAGATTGCAGCCAAAGAAAACAACAGATTCTGAACAACGATGGCAAGGGATATTGGCACAAATCCACGAAGAGCTACCATAAGACAAGTCGCCGAAATGAGACCTCCTCCAATGGTCCACTGGCCAAAGCCCGGAAAAGTCCTGTAGGTGAAATAAAAGAAGGCCATAAGGAGAGCCAATGTAGCTGTGAGAACGGTGTTCGTTATGATTACAACATTCATGACGAATTCCTTTCAAGCCGGTTACATAGCCTGCCCCATTGGTAGGTTACCTCACCACGGTTATAGCGGATAACGTGGAAGTAAATTCTCTCGCTATCAATCGGGATCGTTCAAAATTCTGTGTCAATGTTTATAGCTTTCCGATTTCCGCCCAACCGAGCGGAAGCAGGCGCCAAGTCCGAGAATGAGCCCCTCAAACGAACTCGTCGGAGGATCTGGCGTCTGCTGGAAAGGATAAATGGGGATCGGTTTTTCATTGACTGCCAACCTATCAGAGTTTCAGTTCCTTATCCAGCCTTCCTTCAAAAAATATTGCCAGCTGTGAAAGGG
>CAYNZA010000123.1:0-9120 GCA_964401595.1 uncultured Desulfomonile sp. | reverse complement strand
TCCGCGTCTGCGCTCCTGCCGGTGGTTTGCTGATTCTTGTTCAGGTGAAGCTCGATGGCGTTCACGCTGTAGTTTCTCCAACAAAAGTCTTCAACTGGCTCGAGAGTTCCCTGATCTGAGTGACATTCCCAAGATTTATTAACAATATTAAATCACTTCATATTGACAGGTTGAGGTATTTGTGAATAATAGGAATAAGGTTGATTCTACATCCTTTTATTATTACACAATAATTGACTGTATACTGTAAGTATGAATGGTTGTCATGTTTCACTACATGAGGTTGAAAAGTATGACTCACGCATTTCGAATAATACTGTTGATTTTCTGCATAGCGTTGATAATGACAGCAAAACCCGCAGTGGCGCTTGATGAATCTCCGAATCAAAGAACTTTATCGAACGGCGATGTGAACCCCGTGTGGATAGTTGTGAATCTTTTCACGGGCCGGACATCGAAACAGGCCGTCATTGTTCAAGAGACACTTGAACGTCTGGGAGCCGAGGGTAGGGGAATAGTCTTGCCATATGCAGAGATAACAGTTGAAAATATGCAAAGAATTCGTCCCAGCTTTTTGGCGCTAAGTCCGAATGGAATCCCCTGGTGCAAATACAGAGGAAAGAACGGCGAGGACCTAAAGAATTTTTTTTCTGCTCTTCGAATAATTGTAGAGGAGATGCGAATACCGGTAATAGGCATCTGCGGAGGACACCAGGCGCTGGCTCTAGCCTTTGGAGGAAAGGTCGGCCCGATCAGGGGAGGCGAGGACGATTGTCTTCCATATGGTAACAATCCCACAGAACGTGGGCGACATAACCTTGAGATCGTCAAGCATGACCCCCTGTTTCTGGGAATGGGAAAAACAATCAATCTTGTCCAGAGTCATTATGACGAGGTCAAAAAACTGCCTCCAGGGTTTGTGCTGCTGGCTGAAAACAAACTCAGCCCTTTTCAGATCATACGTCATCCCGTGCGCCCCGCTTATGGCGTCCAGGCGCATACTGAGTACTATCTGAATTCGCGACCTGATGGTGGAATCCTGTTGAGAAACTTTTTAAGCATAGCCAGGACGCACAACAAATTCAGCCGAACCCAGCCACAAATAGAAAATAGAGACGGAAAGCGTGCAGGATTAAACCCATACGAGTCGGGAGTCAAAATGTGGTGAGGATTGTGACTCTGACACTGTTGAAAAAAGAACACTGATCATCAGGGATTGAAACGAATTACGATCAGCATTTGTACGTTGGGGTAGTATAATGAAACTGGTGGTGGACGACCCATTAAAATTTGCAGCTGAAACGGTGGGAAAAGATCCTTTTTCTACCTTTCTCGGTATAAGAGTGGAAGAGGTAAAAGATTCCTACTCCAGAGTTTCCATGGTCATCAGGGAAGAATTCTGTAATGCGGCGGTCCGGGCTCACGGGGGCGCAGTTTTTTCAGTAGCGGATCAGGCCTTTGCAATAGCTTGCAATTCACGCGGGTATTCTGCGTTTGCGGCTGAGATGAAGATCAACTATTTCCAGGGAGTCAGTCCCGGACAGACACTGACCGCAGAAGCCACCCCGTTAGACATAAGAAAAAGAATCAGTTTATGGAACATAGATGTTACCGATTCAGATGGAAACAAAATAGCAGTGGCCCATGGACTGGCCTATCATTTTGTGAAGTAGTTCCTAAAGGGACACCATGATTACCGACCACTCTTCACCCAGAATACTGGTAGTGGAGGATGACCCCTTTAACGGGCCGTTCACTCGCGAATTACTTCGTTCCGCCGGTTTCAGGTCCGATCTGGTCACATCCGCCGAAGACGGATTCTCTCTTCTTAAACAGTCAGTGGACGATTGCCCCGACACCATACTGCTTGATGTGAATCTTCCGGGTATGGATGGTTTTGAACTGGCCTCAATCCTGAAAGCGCATCCGGTTTTTCAATACGTTCCCATCATCATTTTCACGGTTCATGACTCTCTGGACCACAAAATAGAAGGTCTTGAGCGCGGTGGAGACGACTACCTCACCAAGCCCTACGAACCGGATGAGCTATTGGCGCGAATAAATGCAATGCTCAGAATTCGCAAACTTTACATGAACTTGCGAGATGAGAGGAACAGGAATCGAATATTGAGTCATGCCATGGATTCGTCCGATCGTTTGAGCGGGCTGCTGGGGCGCTCCGCAAAGATGAGACCGATATGTCGCATGATTCTGGACATTTCCGCCAGTGACTCAAATGTCCTGATCCATGGAGAGTCAGGTGTTGGAAAGGAAGTTGTGGCTCGTGCCATTCACCAGGAGAGCCTTAGAAAGAAAGGCCCATTCGTAGTGGTCAACTGCGCCGCATACGCTGAGACACTACTTCAGTCCGAATTGTTCGGACATGAGAAAGGGGCCTTCACCGGAGCGGTGAAAACTAAAAAAGGCCGTTTCGAACAGGCCGCTCAAGGCGCAATCTTCCTGGATGAAATTGGTGAGGTAAGTCTTCCAACCCAGGTGGTACTATTGCGGGTCATACAGGAAAAATGTTTCGAGAGAGTTGGGGGTGAACGGACCATAGCTACGGATGCAAGGGTGATAGCTGCTACCAATAAAAATCTCCGTACCGCAATGAACGCCGGAACATTCAGGGAGGACCTTTTCTACAGACTGAATGTGATCTCTATTGAAATTCCTCCACTTAGAGAGCGAAAAGAGGATATCCCGGGTCTGGTAAAAAACTTTGTCGAAAAATTCAACCAACGTTTCAACAAGACCGTGGCAGGCTTCAACTCAGACGCAATGGACCTGATTTTCGCCTATAACTGGCCTGGCAACGTTCGACAGCTCGAGAATGTGGTTGAACGCTCCATAGTGCTGTGCAAACACGAAATGATAAGACCTGATGAGCTTCCCGCCGAATTGACAAACATGGACAAAGCCGCAACAAGTATCCTGGAAAAATCAAATCTCGAAAACGTTGAGAGAGAGCATGTGAAGTCGGTCCTTGATGAATGTCGTTGGAACAAATACAAGGCGGCGCACATCATGGGAATAAGTAGAAGCACATTGTACAGCAAAATGAAAAAACATAATCTTGTCCCACCTGACGAGCAAAATGTCGCCAACTCCAATGCCGCAACCAAGGCCCAAACACAGTGATAGTCGAATTCTTCAAGGGCCGGCATCACTCCGGAAGCGAAGCTGTTCCATTGCTTCTTGCAATCACGGAAAATAAGGTTTGGAACAAGTCAGAATGTCCGATCGATGCTGTAATCTCACCTGAAAAACACTTTCTGTCAGATTACCAGAAAATAGCTGAAATAGATTTTCTGGACACTGAAATCGAAGCTGTGGAGGCATTGGTTGACGCGCTTGTGTCGAGCGGTATCCTGTTGAAAAATAGCTGTATTTCCGGAGAATCAGCGCTGTACATCCTGGTTAATGAAACATTGGTCATCATGCAAAGTCTTATGGATGGCAATGAAACTGTCATGTCCAAGGATTTTCTCTTGACAGAAATTCTGTAGGTTGTTATTCTACGAGGATAAGGGCTAATCATGAGCCTGATTGTTCTTTAATAGCTCTGGGCGGGTAGCTCAGCGGGAGAGCATCGGCCTTACAAGCCGAGGGTCACAGGTTCAAATCCTGTTCCGCCTACCAAGCCCTGTTACACATCGCCTCGGGGGCGTAGTTCAGTTGGTTAGAACGCCGGCCTGTCACGCCGGAGGTCGCGAGTTCGAGTCTCGTCGCTCCCGCCACAAAATCAATAACTTACAGCGATAAAAATCGTATTTCCTACGTCTCTAGTCAAGCTTGTTAACATTTTGTTAACATTTTTTTTCGACTCACAAAAATTTCTGACTCTCCGAAGTCTTAACTCACCTGATCGATCGCTTCAACCAACTCCTGATTACTGAAACGTCCGTAACGTTCTGAAACCTTCTTCGCTCTGTTCCAGTGTCCTACTATGACCTGAACGATTTCATGGCTCACTCCGCTCCGTCGGCAGTTAGCTACGAAGGTATGCCTCAGGTCGTGGATCACCGGACGCGGATCCATTCCGATTTCGGAAAGGGCCTTGATCCAAGGTTTGCGTAACGAGTCTTGATTCAAGGGTCTACCCTGGCATAAAGAATTCGACCCGGGCATTCTCAATCCGGGTGAGGTTTGCCACCTCCCTACAGGGATCTTTTTTACCGGATTAAGAAACGGTCCCTGTTTCGAACAGGAGTCCGATACCCCGAAAGACGTGTTGGTGGAAAGGCCCTGTCCGCATTTTTTACGAAGGACGGCATAGTGGAGATATCTGCCCTGTGGAAGATACTCGCCCATTGTGGTGGCTCTATTATTCAAAAAAACACCTGGAGCCTCAAGCTGACTTTCTGAAGAGCCCCGATCTGAATGAGGCTACGGACGATGAACGAATTTCGATCCTGTCGGTCATGAGCCAGATGGAAGTGGCGCGCAAAAAAGCCCAGGGAGAAACTCGCCTCGCAAAACCCCGCCGGTCATTCGTGCTCCTGATCATGCTGCTTTTGATCGTTGCCCCCAATTCTGTTGTAAAATATTTCGTCTATTAGTTTGCTTATCTATCACCGATAGTGTATTCTTTATTTGAAACTTAACTTGTATCACTCCAGTTTCCCCATAAAAATGGTTTCGGGTGTTATGCGAGAATTAAGATCGTAGAACGTGGTACCCGTGCCGTGGATTTTCTGTAATTGTCCTGTCAAATTATCCCCGATCACAAAAAACCCGTAATTAATCAACCAATGCGCACTTGCACCGGACTGTGTCGGGCGTCTTTCAAAAAGGAGCTACAAAATGAGTTTTAACATCTATGTGGGTAATCTTGCCTTCAATTCGAACGAACAGGACCTGAGAGATCTTTTTGCCCAGTATGGCGCCGTGGATACTGTAAAGGTCATTTCTGACCAGTTTACAGGCAAATCCCGAGGATTTGGTTTTGTTGAGATGCAAAATCGTGAAGAAGGTTTACTGGCCGTCGCACAACTTGATTCAAAGGAGATGGACGGAAGGGTCCTAAAGGTAAACGAAGCAAAGCCGAAAAACTCCGGAGGCGGAGGCTCACGCTGGTAGATATTAACTGAGCGGAGACAAATCACCTCCGATAGTCAAACAGGAGCTTGCTTCGGCAGGTTCCTGTTGTTCTTTGCCGCAATAGCGAGCGCCTTCTTGTTCCCGATAATTACGACAAGTTTCCTGTCTCTCGTGATGCCCGTATAAAGAAGGTTTCTAATCTCAGTGAAATCCTGTGCAGAATGTTGGTTGTAAAATTTTGCCCCTTACCCTAAACTAGAGTCAAGCCTCAAACGACTCAAAGGATATTCGCTAACATATATCCACCAACCATTTCCTCATTTCTGGAGGAACCTATGCGAAAAGCCAGGCCCACTTTAATGATTGTCTTACTGGCGATATTCGTCAACGTCTGTGAAGCTCAATCAGAGACAGAGCAGAACGCCATACTGCTATACAGTGAGGGATTCAAGATTTATAGCAAGGCTCAATCCAGGGCAGATATTGATAAGGCTCTGGAAAGATTACAACAGGCTCTTGCCATATTTGAAAAAACACAATCAGGCAAGAAAATCTATGCATTGAACCAGATCGGAATCGTTTACAAGAGCCTGGCTCAGTATCCTGAAGCTCTTAAATACTTTGAACAGGCCGTCTTGATGAAGCCGCGTGGCAATGACATAAAAATCCAGGGCTATGCTCTCAACAATATAGGTGGAATATACCAAAGTATGGGCGACTACAGCCGGGCCATAGAATTTTTTGAGCGATCATTACCAATCAAGAGAGCTACAGGGGATGTTAAAAATGAAGCGGATACCATTAACAGTATAGGGGATTGCTATCGGTCTCTTGGTGAATACACAAAGGCCCTGGAGTATTGTGACAGGTCCCTGAAGATGAGTCGAAAGACAAAAGATGATGAGGGTATATCAGGATCACTCGGAAACTTGGCCAATATCTATAATGGGTTGAGTCAATACTCAAAAGCGCTGGATTACTACGAACAAGCGCTTCAACTTGAAAAGAAACGTAAAGACGTTGCGGGAATAGGGCGAACCTTAAACAATATGACCTTTGCTTACAGTAACATTGGTCAGTATGAAAAAGCGCTGGAGTGCGGCAGACAGGCGCTCGATAACTCTGATAGGATTGGTGACTTAAGAACTCAGGCAATGGTTTTAAACAATATAGGGATAATCTATAAGCAGCTAGGAAAGTATCAGGAATCTCTGGTCAATTATGAACAATCTCTAAAATTGGAGAGAGACATCCTTAACAAGGATGGCGAAGCCAATTCGCTGGCTAATATCGCAACCGTTTACAATATATTGGGGCAGTACCGCAAATCACTCGAATTTTACTTTGAGTCCCTGGAAACAAAGAAGACGATCGGCGATCTCAAGGGTCAAAGCTATATTCTGGCTAACATCTCGGACTTATACACGGCTACTGGTCAATATGCCAAGGCTCTTGAATTTGCCAAACAATCTATGGAACTAAAGAAGCGTATTGGAGACATAGGGGCCCAGGCCTTTTCGCTAAGACAACTTGGAAAACTTTACGCACTCACCGACAGGAAGGAGGATGCTCTTGATTCGCTGAAAAAAGCGGTTGAAGTCAGCAAAAGTCTTGGAATTCCGTCTTCGGAGCCGGAAAACGATTTGGCAAATCTGTATCTCGATTTTGGACAGATTCCCCTTGCCAGAGACCTGGTCGACAAATCTACAAGCAATTCTCTGAAGGGGCGGCTGGCGATGATGGAAGCTGATTACCGGTCAGCCCTGGAGTCTTACGAGAAGGCTGTGATCCAGGCTGAAAAAACAAGGTCAGTAGATGGACTTTTTGTGAGCTACTCTGGCGTCGCCCGAAGTCATGAAGGACTGCGGAAATTCGGAGAATCGGCAGAATTTTACAAGAAGGCCTTAGCTGTGACTGAAGATGCAAGGTCCGGACTTTCACCGACGGATCGAATAAATTTCTTTCATGTCAGAATTGAAGGCTTTCAGCGCTCAGATCCCGCCAAAGGTCTGGCTCGTGTTTTAATGAAACTTGATAAACCGGAAGAGAGTATCGTTCCGGGCGAATTGACCAAGGCCCGGTCCTTTGCGGAGCGCCTCTCTCAACCCCAGGCAGGTGGCGCAGCAAGGATTCCTGAACATCTGTTCAATGAAGAGCAAAGACTACTCAATTCTCTGGCGGCTATTAAGCAGGAATTCTGGAAAACTGATCCTGAAAAAGAGTCTGAAAAGTTTGAGAACCTCTCAAGAAATGTTTCAGAGCTGGATTCTGACCTAGATCAGCTAGCTGATAAATTAAGGAAGAATTATCCGGCCTATGGCATGGCAAAATATCCTAAACCAATCACACTTCAGGAATCCTCCATTTCTCCGAATGAATACGCAATACTTTTCGACACGTCCAGTGAAGGAGTAGCAGTCAGGCTGATTCACGGAAAGAACCTTGTGAAGTCAATCTTCGTGGACTGGAAACAGACCGAGTTGGAGACATCCGTGACGAAATTCAGAGCTCCTCTTGAGTCCCTCAGTTTTGTAGACTTCGACATTGATTTGGGGAGGCTGTTTTACGACAGACTTCTCCGGGACATCTTGCAACACGTTCCAAGGAATGCCCCAATAATTGTAATGCCTGACGGTCCATTGGCAATCCTGCCTTTTGATGCTCTAGTTACTGAAGGTCAGGCGACCTGGCAAAAAGGAAGCGCCGGTTCCCCGTATCCCAGCGGACTGACTTTTCTTGCTGATGAGCATCCGGTAACATACTATCAGTCGCTGACAGCGATGACCCTGGTAAGGATGTTCGGCCCCGGAATTGTCTCAGAAAAGAGAATTGCAGTGATCGCTGATCCTGTTTTTCAGATGACCGATCCGCGAACTCAAACAACAACTGACTCCAAAATTGCCGCCAGGGATCGGGAAAACTCGATTGAACTTATGAAGGCCATGGAAGAGGCCAGCCACGGAAGGTTGAGTTTGAAAAGGCTGGAAGGTACTTCTATTTTGGCCGACAATCTTAAGAAACTTTTTGGAGAAGACTGTCTTCTCCTCAAAGGTTTGGACGCTAGCAAAGCCGATTTCATGAACATGATCGCTCCGGAGATGGAAAACTTCGGTAGTCTGGTTTTTGCGACGCACGGCGCTATGAGTTCACGAATTCCAGGTCTCATGGAGCCCTTTCTGGCGCTCACCATGGTTCCACCGGGAACGGACGGATTTCTTAGGATGTCAGATATCCTTTCGCTAAAGATGAATTCCAGCGTGGTTGCTTTGACAGCCTGTCAGACAGCTTTGGGCAAAGATGTGTCGGGAGAGGGGGTTATGAGCATGGGACGAGCTTTTCAGTACGCTGGAGCCCAATCGGTGGTCATGACCCTATGGGAAGTAGAAGAGTCGTCGGCCACAAAACTGACCGAAAGTTTTTTCAGGCATCGCAGAGATGGCAAAACAAAACTTGAGGCCTTGACGCATGCGAGAAATGATGTGCGGAACGAGGGCTATCTTCATCCTTATTTCTGGAGTGGTTTCATTCTTGTGGGTGAAACAGGGAACCATTAAGCCTCTGGTCCTAAAAATACAATGGGAGTTTTCAGATATAACTTGAGCCACTCGAAGGCTCCCCGATAACTGAAAGGTCAACTTTCGTGTTCTCCGCCGACGCCCTTGGGAACTGGTCAATGAGCCTCTGCCTCACCATCCGTGATCAATAGCGAGTGTCCGAGATCCCGAAGTAACCACAATATTGCGCAGCCAGCCCTGTCATCAGCTCCCAGGCCACATCCCTCCGTCCTGGAAAAGAACGCGTTCCCGTCAAAGCCCGTATCCCTGTTCGGGAATGGTTCATATCCTGCATGGCTATCCCACACAGTGTCTCCATGAGCTACAAGACAGACCTTATTGCTGTGCCGTCCTCGCACGTAAAGAAATCGCTGTTGTCCCTCTCCATGGAAAATATGACCCGGCATCTCCACAAATTTCTCGAAGACCCCGTCTGCGCATTCCAAAGGATTTTTCAGAAAGCTCTCTAATACATGGAAATGACCATCATTCATTATCCCCTCCTGGTGTTGCGGATGAATGT
>CAYNZA010000122.1:0-9151 GCA_964401595.1 uncultured Desulfomonile sp. | reverse complement strand
CCAATCGCTTCATAAACCTGTCCCAGGCTATCCAGGTCTGATGCCTCTCCACTCTCATCTCCCAGTCTCTTTTTGGTCTGGAGAGACTTCTTGTAGTGATCTATCGCTTTCTCGTACAATGCCAGGTCTTTGAACAAAACGCCCATATTGGTTTTTGATCCTTCGTCCGGAATCTTGATGACCTGTTTGTCCAGTTGCAGAGCTATCCTGAGTTCTTTCACCCCGGTTTTGCTCGATGAAACTCCCGAAAAATCGGAACCTGTTTCACTGCAATCTGTTGCAGCCTTTTTGGCCTGGTCCAATTTATCAGGGTTTAGTTGTGAATTCAGGAAAGTGGATTGGTCGGTCCGGAAAACAAAACGGCTCAATTGCATCTGTTCAAATGGCTGTATGACTGCCTCAATCAGTCCACTATGGTTCTCCGCCATTCCACAGGCGTCCCCTGAACAGAGAGTTTTCACAATTACAAACAATGTCAGGATAAGGCCGGTCCGCTTCATTTCAATTCACCTACCTTCATGTAAATTGATGTTAAAATAGCGACAGCTCAAATGCAAAGTGTGGTCGAATGCGCCGTCCTGCAAGACTGAACAAAGTGATGAAACCTGTGACCAGGACGAATGTCAAAGGTCACAGTCGGTCTACCATGACCGATGGTAAATCTAAATCAGGAACTCCTCAACATCCTGAGAGGCATGAAGATGAAAAATACATCGATTGCGCTTGTTACTTTACTGGCGCTGGTGATGGCCTCGGTCCAATTCGTTGAAGCTCGCGGTCCTGGTGACGCAGAAAAAAGAGAAAAGGGTCACCGCTCATTTAGTCCGCCTAAATTAGGTGAAACCAGGAAATTCAGTCCGCCTGCCGGTCCTCCAGCCATCAATCGTCCCAATCCGCCAGTCCAATTCTCTCGCCCTCCGTCTGCTGAACGCGCCCGGCCAAGGCCTAACCCCGCCATCCAGCAACCGTCATTCCGGCCCCAGGCTGTTCAGCCACAAATGAATATAACGCCTCGAGCGCAACAGCCTCAACGTCTGATGGATGTGCAACGTGCCAGACCGGAAATCGGCTCCAGGCCAGGTCTCTCAGCTCCAATGCAGTCAGCCCGACCACAGTTACAAAGCCCTCAGGTTGATCGACGGCAACATTTAAATGCTCCCCCGAAACCAGGTTTTGCTCCTCAAAGGGGACAAAACTTCAGCAGGCAGCCGGCGCAAAACCAGTTGCGTCAGTTTCTCAATATCCCGGCTGGACCAGCCGGTCCGCAAAGGCAGACAGGCCTGGGCAGAATAGGCGCGGCAGCGTTGGGCGGAGCAGCCGGCGCAGTGGCCTTGGACCAGATGCTCAACCGAGAGGGACGCCCCCTGCAGAGCGCCGTTCCGGGGCACATGCCTGACAGGGGGCGCCAGTTAAATGAAAGAATGAGTCCAGGGACTGCTCAGGCAATCAGAGACAGCTTTCCCCAACGCTTCCCGAACACCTTTAACAAGAGCTGGTGGTCTCAACATCCAAATTTATCAAATTATTACTGGCATAGCCACGTCTGGCCATATCGTCCATGGCCCTACTGGTGGCGGCCTGCCACCTGGGTGGCGCTCAGTTCATGGATAGCATGGAATTGGGGGCCTCCGCTGATCTACAATTATGGGTCGACTTTTTATTATGATAACAGCTATGTATACCTGAATGGCCGTCGCCTGTGTTCAGCCGTTGACTACTATGATCAGGCTGTTTCCGCCATAATCCGTACACCTGATGTAAATGATGATGTGGACCAATGGATGCCTCTGGGAGTTTTTGCACTGACTCGTGACCCCTCCGTTGAATCAAATGTGGTTTTGCAGCTCGCAGTGAACAAAGATGGCATAATCCAGGGGACATACTTCAATGGCGAAACCAGGGTCACAAAACCCATAAAGGGAATCGTGGAAAAAGAAAATCAGCGAGCCATCTGGACTTTTGCCGACGAAAGCGGTTCAACCGTCATAATGGAAACCGGTGTATATAACCTGACTCTGGAAGAGGCCGGTGTTCTCGTCCACCTGAGCAAAACACAAACCGAGCAGTGGTTTTTAGTAAGGCTTAAGGAGCCGGTGGGACAGGAAAACATCATCCAGTAAGACTGTCAAAGGGGTGTCACAGAGGTTTGAAATCTCCTGTTGACGCCCCGGGCAATTACCAGCGCTTGCGCATCCTGTCCCATTGACAGTCATATCGTCAATTCCTCAGTTTTTGGTGGAGAGCATGACTCCCGTAAGTATCAGTGCCCCACTAATAAAATGGGAAGTCGTCAAATGTTCACCAAGGAAGAACAACCCTCCCAAGGCGCCAAAAAGCGGCAGACAATAGTAAACCATGGAAGCTCTTGTGGGACCTATCAAGGCCACGGACCGGTTCCAACTCATGTAAGCCAGCACGGAAGGGCCTAGTCCTAGATACAGTATCGCCAAAATGTTGTTTCGTGAGAAAACAATTGACTCCGCCGTTGAAAATTCCCATGCTGCCCAAGGTATCAGCAACAACATCCCAAAAACGAACATGGAGAAAAGGAAAGGCAGTGGGCTTAGCCCCATTGGTCTTTGCAGAACCATCACACTATAAAGTCCAAAACTTGAAGCCTGGGCAAGCATCCACACATCACCAGGATTAAAACTCAAAGACGCCAGCTTTGAAAGTTCACCTCCGGTCACAAGATACAGCACTCCTGTCGATGCGATCGCGAGACTGAGCATTCTCCTTCCGGTTAAAGCATCGTTCAGGATTATTCTGGCAAATATCATCGTGAAGATTGGTGAACATATGGCGATTAGTGTCAGGTTCACGGCGGTAGAAGAGCCTGCGGCTACATAGACCACAGTTTGGCAGACAGTTATTCCGAGGAAACCGGTAAACCCAATGTATACGCAATGTTTGCGGATAACGTGTGCTTCTGAAAATATCTGGCGAACCACAAACGGCGCAAGCGCCATAATTGCCACAAGGGAGCGAAGCACAACCAGGGACACCGGAGGAATAGATTCGCTCATCATTCTCGCCACAATGAAATTACCAGACCAGATAAGGGTGGCGGCCAGCACCAGGGCGTATCCCTGCACAGTCCTGTTTCCTGAATTGAGTGCCTGGATTCTGAATTCTCCCGCTTGATTTCAAGATGCAGTGGATTCTAACACAACGTGTCTGAAACACCAGTTATGCCCATTCACGACGCGCATTGAGACGAAAACCTCCAATTAAGTCAAGGTGTAACGTCATTCAGCGGAATACCATGTAATTTGAAGAGGACAGTCTGAAGTCAGAAAGGGGAGGAAAGATCAGGTTCTGGATAGTTTCCAGTTTAACGCAAGTATCACCGCACGCTCGACTTCACTTCGCTTAAACTGAAGAATTCTGCACAATTGCTCAATAATTTTCCTGCTCAGACTTATGTGAAACGTGTCCAGAGACGTTCTACGCCTGGGTCTGGGGTCATACGATGTGTTATTTTCTAATGTTTCCAATGCATTGTAAGTGACCCCACTGTTTTCAAGGTGGCAGATAAAATCAGTTATTACGCCCTCCACAAAACTGCCAAGACTGTTGCCGGTTGTTCGCTTGGCCGCCCACAGGCTTTCGGTAATCCATCCATCCAGTTGGATCGTCACGATTAGTGTTTCATTGAGGCGCCATCCGTCTGTTCCACGTTCAGGATTTGTGTCGAAATCATGAATGTGACGCCTGATGGCGGCCTCGATCAAATCAGGCTCACTGTCTGAGCAATAGCTCAAGTCCACCGAGCCGTGCAGGCACTTAAATCGTGGCTCGGTCTCCGACCAGAAACTCAGATCCCTTTCGGTTCCGCAAGCCTTACCCCAGAGTTCAAGAGCATCAAAAATTTCTTCGTCAATAGTCTTGTCATTGCCTCGAGCTAGTTTTCTGAGCGCCCTGAATTCGGGTTCAGATAGTCTGAGGTGACGGCAGGGCTTTCCCGGAGGGGGTGTGATGTTAAATTCCTGATTCGCTTCAATTTGTATCAAGCTGTTCCTCGACTATTCGTGTGAAGTGGCGCTGAATTTGCTTGCACACTGCAATGAGATGACGTCGTTCGACCGGAGCCCCACAAAAAGCTGGGCGACACTTACCAGGCATTATGTCGATTGATTGTTAAGATTGTGTGAGAAAAACATTAAAAGTGGGTTCAATTAAATTGACCAGAAGCGTCCAACAACTTTAAAAAATAAACCACTGTCATATCATAATAATAGACCATGATAGCTGATGTGTTTTTGGCCACGCTTGACATAATATCCTATATTGGTTATTAAAACCGACTTCCGGAGTATTAGCGATTTCGGAAAGCAAAATAGTCATTCCGTGAATTATTAAATGTGACTATCTGGCTGTAATGAAAACTATAATAAGATTGGAACACATTGCGTTTTTTAAAAATTATCGTATTTTTGGCCATTCCTGCCGTTTGCTCAGCAGACGCCCACAAAAACTATTTTGACGCCTACCTCAAAAACGTGACAACCCGACTGCATTTCTCAGATTATCCAGGACCTATAAGCCGGGAGTTGGCAAAAGTGGCGTTGGCTCGCCAATCGCTGGAAGACGGTATAGATCGGAAATCGGACCTTAGCATTGCCGGCATATCAACTGGTGGATTTAACAGGACCATTGTTGAGGATGTCGTTTCTTTCAGTTGGCTCAAGGTGGGATACGCTTATGATTCCGAAGGTGGACGTTTCTACCAGTTTAAAGGTGATCAGGCGAACGTTTATTCCGCTCTTTGTATAGCCAGACTTTTTGATTTCTATGTCGATAAATTTCTGGTAAAGGAGCAATCGGCGTGGTTGACGGCGAAGGAGGTTTCCCGGGCTATAGCCCAACAGCCTGACTCGTTCGAACTCAATCACAAGTTTTATAACCAACTCCGCCCGGAGAAAACCATAGAAAAGGCGAACAGGCTTTTTGGTCCAAAACATGATTCCGTCATTAGAATAGTCCAACAGGCAGCGCCTCACTGAAGATAGAGATTCCATGGAGTGCAGACAGGGAGAATGATCACAATGATCCCTAAAGCCATCAGACGGTTATGGGCTGATGACATCGGTCTCACAGGACTGTTGATCATACTGTTTCTGGAAACATTCGCAATTCATCCTTTTCTGGATTCCGATTTCAGTGGCCTCATCATGCACCTGGTTTTTTTACTGGTGCTTGTCACCGGTGTGATGGCGGTCAGCAGCACACCCAGATGGTCACGTATTGTGGCTATGGTGGCGGTAATTGGTCTGGGCTTTCGTTACTGGGGCCACGCATGCCCAAGTTCCACGGCCCTGATTGTGAACATTTCAATCAGGGCTGTTTTTGCCACAATGCTGATTGCAGTCATTCTCATGCATGTTTTCAGACGGGGGCCAGTGACCCGTCACCGGATTTCAGGGTCCATCGCGGTTTATATGCTCATTGGGGCATTGTTCGGTTATCTGTATTTCATAGTCATTCAGCTTGACCCCGGAGCCTTCAACCTGGACATCTCCCAATACTGTGATGACACACACAGGTTGATGGCAAAGATGGTGTATTTCAGTTACATCACTATGACCAGTGTGGGTTTTGGCGAAATCATCCCGGTCAGCCCTGCCGCTTGCACCCTCTCAATGCTTCAAGCCTTGATCGGTCAGTTGTTCCCTGCTATACTCCTGGCGCGTCTGGTGTCTCTTGAAATTGAAGATTCTCAATGCAGACGCAGAACTGAAGAAACCGACGAATAGCTGTTACCCAAACAGGCTTACTGGCTGATTGCAGGCCAAGAGTTTCGTTACGGTTTCTGGGTAGTAAGAAATAGGGTCATGATCTCACCAATTAGCCTGTAGCGACCGAGTCTTATTCCGTCTCCAAGCAGGAAGTTATTCATTTGCCGCTACGACGATTAACACTGATCATAATATTAGTCACTTCTCTAGCTTTGGCAGGGACTATTTACGCCGTGTCGCGCGTCATAATCATGCAGAGTTTCAGCAATCTTGAGACGATGTATGTGGTAAAGAATGTTGAACGTGTACTGGATGCTCTGGCGTATGATGTAGCCGCCCTCAACCTCAAGGCGGCGGATTGGGCGGAATGGGATGACACCCATATTTTTGTGGAAGACCTGAACCAGCATTATATAAAAGAAAACCTTACTGATGAGACTTTCCAGATAATTCGCGCAAACCTGTTGCTTTTTCTGGACAACGACGGCAAAGTCAGACACCAGCAAGGCTTTGATCTAATCGAGGCCAAGCATGTTGATCTTGACGAGGGTGATGTTCAGACCATCCTCCAGAATCCAAAACTCAGTTCACATTCCCACGAGAAAAGCTTCACTGCAGGCGTGGCCGCCCTGGCCAAAGGTCCCATGCTGGTCGCCTCCAGACCCATCCTGAACAGCCAGCATTCCGGTCCAGTAAAAGGAACCCTGGTTATGGGGCGTTATCTTGACGCAGCCGAACTGGAACAAATGTCCAAACGGGTGCATGCTGAATTGTCCATATTAGGGATTGATGACGCAGCGACCGACGGCGATTTTAAGCAGGCTGCGATGAAACTCCGACAAGCCAATGAACACTCCGTTTTCCCCTTGTCCGACTCTGAAATAGCAGGCTTTGGATTGATAAAGGATGTGGCAGGAGAACCTTCTTTTGTTGTGAGGGTGCTGATGCCACGGGACATAACGAAACACGGTTCATGGACGACTGCATATCTCTTGGCCTCGTTGATAATTGTCACAGCCGTTTTTGGGGTCGTGATGCTGGTCGTGCTCGAGAAAATGATGGTCAACAGGTTGATGTCGCTGGAATCAGAGTTACGATCGATAAGTCAATCCAACCGTACGGATCTCAGGGTTACAGTGAGCGGCTCAGATGAGATAACCAGAGTCGCCGGCAGCATAAACCATGCGCTCGAATCACTTGAAGCAGGCACAAACGAATTGCGGAACAGTCGTGACACTATTCATGCGCTGTTGAACGCGTCATCGGACGCAGCGGTCCTTATGGACAGGAACGGACATTTTCTGGCCATGAATGACGCGACAGCCGCTGCGCTCGGATCATCGAAGGAGGCCCTCATAGGGTGCAATCCTCTTGATTATTTCCCGGAAGAGACATCTAAAACCAGGAGCGCAAAGTTTTCCGAAGTGATCAGTACAGGCAAGTCCGTAAGCTTCGAAGACACGAACGGAGTCAGGGTATTTCATCATAACTTCAATCCTGTCATAGGCTCGGATGGAACTGTCGATAAGGTGGCCATTTTTTCCAGGAATGTTACCGACGAAAAGAGAACGCAGCAATTGCTCATAGAAGGGGCGCGTTTGAAGGCCATAGGTGAAATGGCCTCGGGTGTCGCTCACAATTTCAACAACATTCTGGACCTTGTTATAGGCACTGCTCAAACTGGGGAAATGCAGTTGGAGCGCGGTCGGATAGCCCAGACAATGGAAAGTCTGAAAAAAATATCTTCAGCAGCCCAGTTGGGAGCGCAAACGGTTCGAAGGCTACAGGATTTTGCCAAATCACAGGATTCCTCAAAAAGTTCGCCTACCAGGCTCTTTGACTTGACTAAAACAGTTCAGAGCGCACTGGAAATGACTGTCTCGGTGTGGAAGACCAATCCCTTGAAAGAAGGGATCAATATAGAGGTCGAAACGGATTTGCGACAGGACTGTTTTATGTCCGGTCGTGAGAATGAAATATTCGAAGTGATCATAAACATGATCAAGAATGCTGTTGAGGCAATGCCGGGTGGTGGAAAGATATCTGTAAGGACTGCGGGGTCAGATACGGACATATTATTTCAGATCAGCGACACGGGAATCGGAATAGACGAAAATGATCTGGATAAAGTCTTTACCCCATTCTGGTCTACAAAAGGTTTTGGTGGAACGGGTATGGGGTTGGCAAGCAGTTATGGCATCATACGCAGCCACGGCGGTGAACTTACCGTGGAAAGCACAAAAGGGTCCGGCGCCACTTTCACTTTCGTAATTCCGAAATCTTCTGTTTAACTGCCTGCTACGATTAGTGACAATTGATGCATGTCACCGGTTTTTGACCTGTGAGACCCTGTATAAGGTTCCTCACAGCAAGTTCGGCCATGGATGTCCTGGTTTCTATAGTGGCTGTCCCGATGTGAGGTAAAAGCACCACGTTCTTTAGTTCCGACAGCCCCTTGGTAAGCTCCGGCTCTTTTTCGTAAACATCGAGCCCCGCGCCCTTTATGGCGCCGTCACGTAACGCTTCCACCAACGCCTGCTCATCGATCACCGGACCGCGGGCTACATTTATCAGGTAGGCGGACGGTTTCATCATTTCAAACTCATCTCGCCCGATCAGCCCCTTGGTTTCCTCATTTAAATCGACATGAAGCGAAACGAAGTCGGATTTTCTTAGAAGTGTGGGTAAATCAACGTATGTAGCGTTTAGCTCGAGTTCTTCCGCTTCGGTAAGTCTGCGACGTTTGAAGTAGAGCACAGGCATATTAAAGCCTCTGGCCCGTCTGGCCACTGCTTTTCCAATAGCGCCCATGCCTACTATGCCGAGGATTTTTCCGGACACTTCGGTCCCGAGAAAGCCAAAAGGTATCCACGAACCGAATTCTCCGGCCCTCACAATGTGGTCCGCTTCCACGATTCTCCTGGCGCAGGCCATCAGGAGTGAAAAGGTAAGGTCCGCTGTCGAATTTGTAACCACATCCGGGGTGTTGGAAACCAGAATTCCCCGAGCGGTTGCCGCCTGGACATCGATATTGTCGTAGCCCACTCCGCAATTCGCTATCATCTTCAGATTCCGCGCGCGCTCCAGAACCTCCACGTCAATCCTGTCGCTTATCATACATAGAAGCCCGTCTTTATCGAAAATCTTTGACAACAGTTCAAAACGGGGAATTGGCTGATTTGCACGGTTAAGTGTGACTTTGAATTCTTTTTCAAGGGGTTTGAGACATTCTTCCGGAAGATTGGCTGTTACAAGAATTTTCATCTCCTACCTCATGATTATAGGGCTAATTGAAGAGTGATACAAAAATTTTTCAACTCTAGTCTATCATATCTACGTCGGTAAATTCATCGAGATTTATTAGCACTGTCCTGTTGAACATTTCCACTGTAATCGCTATTTGCCCTTTCTTG
>CAYNZA010000121.1:0-9156 GCA_964401595.1 uncultured Desulfomonile sp. | reverse complement strand
ATGATCGTATACGTCGTGTTCGGCGGTATGATCGCCACTACATGGGTCCAGATAATCAAGGCCGGCTTGCTGATGACCGGCGCAACAGTGTTGTGTGTGATGGTAGCGGCCAAGGCCGGCTTCAATCCGGTTCAATTCTTTTCAGACGTGGCAACAAACCCGCAGATCAAGGAATGGGTCCAGCTTCAACTGCTGAAGGACGCAATTCCCAAGGAGGGGTTCGACTACGGTCAGCGGTTCCTTGAACCTGGTTTGCTGCTCAAGGATGTATGGGATCAAATCTCCCTCGGAATGGCTCTGGTCTTGGGAACAGCGGGGATGCCACACATTCTGATGCGCTTCTTTACAGTTCCTACCGCCCAGGCCGCACGTAAATCAGTTATAATAGCGATGTTCATTATCGGAACTTTCTACATTCTCACTACATTACTGGGATTCGGTTCAGCGATAAACGTCTCCCCGCAAATTATTTACGCCGTGGACAAGGGCGGTAACATGGCCAACATGTTGCTCGCTCAAATGCTTGGAAACCAGATTGCCCCATTCCTGGGAGATTTCTTGCTGGCTTTCCTTTGCGCCGTGGCGTTCGCAACCATACTCGCGGTTGTTTCCGGGCTGGTTCTGGCGGCCTCAGCAGCCATCTCTCATGACATCTACGTGAATGTAATAAAAGGTGGGCACGCTGATCAGAGCCAGCAAATCCGAGCTGCAAGGATAACCTCATTAATCGTGGGAGCTGTCGCTGTGGTCATCGGTATCGCTGCGGAAAGGCAGAATGTGGCGCACCTGGTGGCTCTTGCGTTTGCCGTGGCTTCATCAGGAAACCTGCCGGTCGTAGTGCTCTCGCTGTTTTGGAGAAAATTCAACACTGCCGGTATAGTGGCAGGACTCCTCATCGGAACAGTGGTGTCAATAGGTCTGGTGCTGGTGTCCCCCAACATGATTTATCCCAAGGTAGTGGCTGCCGGAGCCCAAAAGATAGTTGTCGCTCTCGAGGCAAAAGAAAAAGGTGGAGCTGTTCTTACCGAGGTGGAAAAAGCTGAATTAGCCAAATCCAGAATCCAGTATCAGGAGAACAAGGACGGCACATCCATGATGGGACTGGACAAACCGTGGTTCCCACTCAAGAACCCTGGAATCGTCTCTATCCCGGTCGGCTTTTTGTCGGCTATCATCTTTGCTCTGATATTCAGGAGCAAAAAAGAGGAAGATGCCTTTGACGAGCTTTATGTCAGGCAAAATACCGGTGTGGGTGTAGCCAAGGCCATCGGCCATTAAATCAGGCCTACCTGCGCATTTTTGCCAATTGAACAATTATGCGCAGGAGCCGTTTCATCAAACAAAAGGACCATAGCCATTTGGGCCGTGGTCCTGACAATAAATCTGCTTTACAGGTCCTATTGAACAGTGCAGGCGGTGTTAGACCTGTCTTGGCCAAAAGGCGACATGGCCCGGAGTGAATTGATTATCGGAGGCATTTGTTCAAGGACATAATCTATTTCTTCTTCAGTATTGTACCTGGACAGAGAAAACCTTATGGAGCCGTGTACGCATGTAAAGGGAACACCCATTGCCCTGAGAACATGTGATGGTTCCAATGACCCAGATGTGCATGCAGACCCGGAAGACGCGCAAATACCAAGCTCATCGAGCTTCAGCAGTATAGATTCGCCCTCAACAAACTCGAAACCAATATTAAGCGTGTTTGGGAGACGACCATCAAGAGCGCCGTTGATCCTCGCAAATGGAATTGATTTTAGCAATCCGTCCTGAAGGCGATCTCTCAAAGATTTAACCCTGTATTTTTCCTGTTCAATGTTGTGAGACGCAAGTTCAGCAGCCTTACCCAGACCTATTATTCCGGGAACGTTTTCTGTTCCTGCGCGTCTGTCATATTCCTGGTGCCCCCCTATTATGAAAGGCTGGAATCTTGTCCCCTTCTTGAGATACAACGCTCCCATCCCTTTTGCTGAATGAAGTTTGTGACCAGAGAGGGCCAGGAAGTTGATTGCCGTGTTTTTGAGATTAAGCGGAACTTTTCCCACAATCTGAACCCCGTCGGTATGCATCAGAGCGCCACGCTCAGCGGCTATTTCTGCTATTTCTTCAACAGGAAAAATTACACCGGTTTCGTTATTTGCCCACATTATTGAGACGACGGCAGTTTTGTCCGTGACTGCAGACCTTACTTCATCAAGGTCAAGCATTCCCTCCTTATCGACGGACAGCCACCGGACAGTGTAACCCTTGAACCTTGCAAGGTGTTTGCAAAGATTCAGGACGGCCGGATGTTCCACCCTGGTGGTCACAATTTCTTTTCTTTCCGGAGAGGTGGCCAATGCGCTCAATATGGCTGTTGAGTCAGATTCTGTTCCCCCAGAGGTGAAAATTATTTCTGTTGGCGTAACACCGAGTAATCCGGCCAGGCTCTCGCGGGCCAATGCTACATCACGAGCCACACTCCCACCAAAAAAATGCATACTCGAAGGATTTCCATAACGACCGGTCAGGAAAGGTGTCATTGCCTCAAAAACCTCAGAGGCAACCTGAGTTGTGGCGTTGTTGTCCAGATATATGACTTTCACGGCGCCACCTCCTCAACTGACAGATCGGGATGAACAAGCTCCTTGAGTTTGGATTCAATTCCGGCCTTGGTCAAAGAGGAACTGGGGCAGGACATACATAAACCGCGAAAGGCTATTTTTACTCTTGATCCGTCCAGATCAATCAATTCGATGTCACCACCATCTTTCTGGAGACTCGGTCTTATTTCTTTGTCGATAACTTCTTGTATCCGAGCTATCTTCTGTATGTTTGTCATCACCTTGGGTGGACTTGTCCGTTCAGTTTGCAGCTGTTTTAGTTCCCCACGGACTTCGTCCAGTATTCTCTCTATTTTGTCGTGACACAGACCACAACCGCCTCCAGCCTTGGTGAAGTGGGTCACTTCCTCTATGGTGGAAAGTTTGTTCTGAAGGGCCACCTGACGTATATGCTTGTCAGTAACTCCAAAACACTCGCAGACCAATTCACCATCAAGCTGGTCTTTGGGGGCGGGCTCACCGCGATAACATGCTATGGCGGCTTCCAACGCGTCCTTTCCCATTACGGAGCAATGCATCTTCTCTTTTGGCAAACCACCAAGATAATCTGCTATATCCTGATTGGTTACGGCTAAGGCCTCATCTATGGTCTTCCCTATAATCATCTCTGTCAGCGCGCTACTGGAAGCTACGGCGCTACCACAACCGAATGTCTGAAATCTGGCTTCCTGGATTTTTTTTGTCTCAGGATCAATTTTCAAGTATAGCTTCAGAGCGTCTCCGCATGCCAGAGACCCCACTTCTCCTATTGCATCGGCTTCGTCAATTGATCCTACATTACGAGGATTAAAAAAATGATCTTTTACTCGCTCGGTATATTCCCACATTTCTTACCTCATTCAGATGTCGTAATGTTTGAGTAAGTTTAATCACATTAAACGTAGATTCAACCTTAACGAGAGGCCTTGCAACGGCATCCAAATCCAAGACTCTCGAACCGCCCGTTGGGTTCTTTCTGCAATATTTGGATCAGCCGCAATTGCTTGTCGTCATCGAGGCACTGAAAGCACGTGTACTTGCCTTCTGGAGAATCACATTCCACCAGGGAATCAACACCAATGGCCTGTTTAATCTTAAGACCGGACGTGCCATCATCGGATTTGGTTATATCAGACAATTTCTTCATAGCCTGATCACAGTTAGCCGCCATTTCAAGCAGTTGCGCATCAGAATTTGGCGTCATTCCTGAAAAAATCACCAGAATCAGGAACAAAAAGATTAGTTTCATTTAAACCTCCAGCTATAAACCAATATGAAAATTAGTTACTGAGTGTGAATTTGCAAGAGCCTGAAATAGTCAACGCTCTTTTCGGTCATCATCTCTAGCGTCCCTGGCCGGTTTTGAAGGATGCTCAGGCCTGGAACGTTCCATTCTCATCTCCGGCTTGGCGGCCGCCGGTGGAGTTGATGACCTTTCAATTCTCTGCTCCGGCTTACGTTCAGATTTAACTTCTGGAGCTATTCTTTCCTGTCCGGTTGAAGGTCTGGATTCGGACCTGGGTTGCTCGATCTGTGAAGCAGGTTTTTGACGCTCAGGTTTGTTTTCCCTACGCTGCTCCAGCTTAGGAGCTTCCGGCATTGGTCTGGGTCTTGGACCAGCCTCTGTGTCTAGCGGTTTTGGAGTGTTGGGAATAGTTCCGGGCTTCTGTAATATCGGACGCTCCTGATTCATCTGTTTCTCCGGCTTTTCGATCGGGAGAGGGCCAGTCTCAGTAGGCTTCTTCGGCCCTTCAGGCTTCTCTGCTCCCGTTGCGGGAGGCTTGACCCAGCCGGGCTTCTCAGGCTTTTCCGGTCTTCCGGGTTTGGAAGGTTTCTCAGGGCTTCCTGGAAGCGGTTCTAATCCTGGCTGCCTGCCAGGTTTCACTGATGGTGGAGCAACTCCCAGGGCCGGTGGCAAGACCTGTTGTATCGCTGGTCCTAATGGAGGTTTTACGCCTATCGGCCTCTCCGGTACGGGCGGATTTTGCTGCCCTTCAACGGGAATGACGACCGCACACCTTCCTGCAACACACCTCAATCCCAGATCGGCGCAAGGAACGCATACCCCCCCTCTGCGTATTTCACAGGGGCCACAAGGACGAAATGCGCATCTACCGTCGATGCACAGCATTCCAAGTTCCACGCATCCCACGCACCTTCTGCCGTTCCAGAAACTACATGGAGGACACTCGAGCGGTCTTACACATCGTCCGTCTATGCAGACCCGACCTAAATCCTCGCATTTTACACATCTCCTGCCATCCCAGATTCTGCACGGAGGGCACCCTTTTCTCACGCAGCGTCCCCGGTCACAAACCAAACCCAGTTCCTTGCATGGGACGCATCTGTCTTCCCACTGAACCTTACAGGGGCCACAGTCAAGTTGCACGCACCGGCCCTTGAGACAGGCCAGGCCAAGGTCTTCACAAGGAACGCACTTGTTCCCATCCCAGGCTGTGCAACGTGAGCACTCTGATTTGAAGACATGTCGAGGTTCACATTCCGGAACTTCTTCATTGAGTGTGTTGGGGATGGTGGTAATTGCAATAAGCTCTCTGAGTCTTGAACTGGATACACCCACCGGTCTGGAAGGATCCTTTCCCTCCTCTACATAGACTGATTTGCAGGAATCAACGAATCGTTCCTGTGTATTGTTCTCGGAGAGATTTTTTACCCTTATCTGTCCCCGAATTACTGTCACTGTAGTTCGTTTCGGTCCATGAACAGTTACCACAAAATCCACAGGCTTTTCGGCCGGATCCAGGTTGATCATGGCCGTTGGAGTAGTAATGGTATAAGAAGACGGAGGTTTTGTTTCTCCAAGTTTCTTGATGAACCTGATTGATCCGGCAGACACGTCAGACCCAAAAAATGTGGCCTGTTGATCCATACTGGAATCAAAGATGTACATTTCAGAATCCTCTCCCATAGAGGCATGAGATGATTCGGAAAATTTCAAATATAGTTTTGAGCCTGTTTCCGTCTGCATCATGTCAGAGAGTTTTACAATATCTTTTAAAACAACTTTCTTGAAATCATTTTCGTTGGCGCGCCTTAAAGATGCATTTCCCTCTATGGCCCCGACATTGCCAATGGACTCGGCGCCTGATTTAATCGGCGAACCTAATGACACCAAACAAAAAGCGCTAACAAAAATGATAAGTGGCAAGGACTTCCTGGACATGGCAGACTCCTGTTAAGTCATCCAGTGTTTAGAAAACTTGGTTACGTCACTTTAAATAATATTTTTGTTGTTTGCAAACAGCGTTGAAGTCAGTGCAGGGCGCCCTCTGCGGAATCCACCTGTTTTCCGGCCCCGGAAATGAATCCGAATATTTGATCGAATTGCTCTGCAGTGCTATTCCAGTCCATTCCAGAGTCAAGGATTTTCTTCCTTCCATTCTCTCCCATGATTTGCCGCAGCCCCAGGTTTTGAATCAGAAGGATTAATTTTCCTCTCAGCTCGTCAATATTCCCGATCTCGAACAAAAACCCTGTGACACCATCCGTCACAAGGTCAGGGACACCACCGACCCTTGTGGCGACAACCGGCAGGCCACAGGACATGGCCTCCTTCACTACATTCGGACTACCCTCTGTATGACTAGGAAGGCAAAGAAAATCAGATGATTGCATTATTACAGCCACCTGTTTGGGTGTAGCCAGACCCCGCCAGTTTATTCGTTTGGAAATGTTGTAGGCATCTGCCATTTTTTTCAGATCATCAGCAAAAAAACCCTCGCCGACCAGTTCCAGCACGGTACCGTTGAACTCTGTTGAACTCAATGCCAGAAGCAGGTCCTGGACGCCTTTCTTGGGTATCAGACTACCCACGAAGACGATTCTGACAGGACCGCTTTCAGAGTGTGATTTTTTGACCGGACAGAACATCCCTGTGTCAACCCCAAAACCTGGCGTAAAAACTTTCCTTGGTTCAGCCCCCAGGTCTTTGCAAATCTCTGCCAATTGCCGACTCACCGGAGCAAGAGCTGACGATCTGCCAATGACAAATTTGGAAACAATTCGCCATAGGAGTTTTTCCTTGGCCCAATACCCATCATCTCCCCTGAATGAAGTTATCAGAGGCAACCTCCTGAATAGCCCCACCAACGCCCCAACCAGACCTGCGCCAAGCCAGTTCGCGTAAATTACGTCGGATTTTCCGGATCTGCGGAGTGACTCAATGAAGAAAACAACTGTCATTGTAATCAGTTGGATCTTGGCCAACCATGTCTTGTTCAGATTTTCGGGTATTCCTCCTGCTCCGGAGCAAAGCCTCTCCATCTTTTTAGGCCAAAAATACGCAAAGCGAATCACAGTTATTCCGTCAAACTTGTTGAGCCCGTAAAAGTCTCCATTTGAAGGAGCCAGAACTACAATTTCGTAACCTATGGCAGTTAGGGCCACATTCAATTTATGTATGAATACTCCGGACCAGTCATCGCTTGAGTTTGGATAACTTGTTGTAAGAACCAGAACTCTTCGTATCGAGGATTTTTCAGTCTCGGTTGATTGTTTCAGCATGAAATTCCTGTTGATAGATCAAAGTATCAAACTTCGGAGATGAACCGTCGCAACAAGGAAGCGTCATTGTAACAAACTCACCATCCCCCGGAACATGAACAACAGCAATTTTCTGTTGCAGTATAAGCTCCTTGGATTGACACTCAGCCAGGTGAATCTTTTTTATTGCCAGCCGAATTCTTCAAATGCGATCCAGACTTTTTCGAGCATTCTGTCATTGTCCAACTTTTTTTTGCGCCCAGTCCGGTCATTCATCCTCACTGTGCATTGACATCCGGATAAACATTTTGACCACATTCTGTTTTACATTTGCCGACGTGCTGCATAAACAGGTTTTTAAGTCAAGCTGATGCCCATGATATCATTGTTCTATTGGCATTAAAGTGTTTTATAGTTTGACAAAATATTCTGGCCTGTGCAATAGTTGTCCTACTTGTTATGAAAATTCAATGAGATGAGCGTTTGCTCGATAGAAGTCCGGCTGAGGGTATAGGGGTTAGGGTCGGACTTATTTCTTCCCACCGCTTCCAATAGGCTTATCGGTTCGGTCCCTTCTGTCGTTGCCACCTTGCGGCTCCCAAAAGTTCATTTTATCCCATATAAAGGTTTTGTTTGACCGGTGAGGTAATGGCCTTTAAAGAGTAAGTTCAGCCCCCAAGTCGGGGGCCTGTAAGGACGACGTCAATTAACGAAGATTTTCTTTATACCAATCAATGCTCATCGCCAGCCCATCGCGCAAATTACAGTCAGCGGAAAATCCAAGGCATCTCTTTGCATCGGACGCGTCTGCGCTGGAATGCATCACATCGCCTGTTCTTGGATTCTCGTGAACCGGTTCGACAGATGTCCCTAAAAGCTCCTGGAGAGCAGTGAGTAAGTCCAACAAATTGACCTGATCTCCTCGCCCTATGTTGTAGGCCCTCCCACAATTCGATGGTGGAGCAGTCATGGCAAGCAGATTAGCCTGAACCACGTCTTTCACAAATGTAAAATCCCGACTCTGCAACCCGCTTCCGTAAACGGTGGGGGCCAATCCACGTAATAAACGCGTTACAAATTTGGGAATTACTGCGGCGTATTCCGAATCCGGATCCTGTCTAGGCCCATAAACATTGAAATACCTCAAACCAATTGTCTCAAGGCCGTACAAGCTGAGGAACAGGCGGCTGTGGTCTTCGTTGATTTTCTTCGTCAGCGCATAAGGAGATAGAGGAAGCCCCTCATTTCCCTCTTTCTTCGGTAGAAGTTCACTGTCCCCGTAAACAGACGATGACGACGCATAGACAACTCGAGGTGTCTTGTTCAGACATGCGGCCCAAAAAATGTTGAGAGTGCCGTCAGCATTAACATTTTGGGTGGTTATGGGATCCATCACGGAGCGAGGAACGCTTCCGAGCGCAGCCTGATGAAATATTCCGTCCACGCCCTCTGTGGCAGACTTAACCAGGTCCAAATCCCGTATATCCCCCTCGATCACTTCCAGGTTCCGGCTTATATCACCGAACATTTCCCTCAAAGCTGCAATGTTCTCTTCTTTACCCGTACTGAAGTTGTCAATTGTCCGAACGCGTGATCCTCGACTAAGCAGCTCTTCGATCAGATGGCTGCCTATGAATCCTGCTCCACCGGTGACCACAAACATTTTCTTCTCAAAATTTGCCATAAATTCTCCAGCTTTTGTCATCTATCATCATGCATGCTCGAAAAACACCCTGAGCATACATTGTCTCACAATAAAAAAAAATCTAATTTTATACGCTCCTGACGCTCATACTCGAACGAAGGAGAGCTGAATCAGAGGACATGTCACTGAATCTCAGAAGATAAAAAATCGAGCCCGATTTTTTCATGCCTCACTCTGGACAGGATGAACCAACGTCCGGACCATTCACCATAACCCTTTGCCAGTGAAACAGAAACCATCGAAACATTATTCTTTTTTGAGTGGTACAATATCGATGAAATAAATCGATTCAATACCTATTGCTTTTTCAGAAATAGAGTATAAACTACAAAAGTAGTGAGTACAAAGTTTGATAGACCAGGCTAC
>CAYNZA010000120.1:0-9177 GCA_964401595.1 uncultured Desulfomonile sp. | reverse complement strand
TTTTCCCCCGTCCCAGATCCACTGCGAAGAAGCTCGTCAGAATGTCTTTCATCTGATCTTGCCGGAAGGCGAAATTCAACATGACATCTCCATGAACCTTACCTTCACGTTCAAAATAACCCAAGCCGTGTTTGTATAGGACAACTTTTGAAATCGGTAGTTGATCAACGGGATTGTATGTCGATTCCGACGATGCCGTGGAACACCACAAACCAGCCAGGATCAATGCAACGCATGCTATTTTCATAAAAAATCCCCTTTAATTAAAGTTGATGCCCGTTCACTTACATTTCGTCATACAACCTGAAGTATTAAATGGAAGATGAGGTTGTCCCCAAAAACGATTTAAAGCGCAATCTTTCTGACACTTTTCAGGGCGAAAATGTTCGGGGCCAATTTGTCACAACAGTGGCTGAATTCACGCGGCAAAAGTAGTTCCCGAAAAATCGCATCTTGGGTATTATCGGAGAATGTAGTGTGTGTTTTTTATGTTCAATAAAAAGAAAAAAAGGACCTATGAACTATTTTATACGAAAAATTGAAGATTACCCGCGCGCCACGGGATCGATGTGCGCCGGGTTTCTCTTTCTGTATTTTCTTGTAAATACTATGACCCTGCCTTTAGACCACAACGAGCACATGTACGTGACGGCTGGTTACATGTTGGGATCGATGGAAATCTACCGGGATTTTACATTTGTTCAAATGCCTTATTTGCCTATTTTGTATGATGGTTTGTTCAGAATTTTTAGGGCTGACCACCTTTTACTAGTCGGCAGGCTGACCTCTTTATTCTTCACAATGGCAAGCTGTGCGCTGCTGTGGTTGATTGTTTTTCGAAGAACCAGGAGCTACACCGTTTCGCACATATCGGTAATGATTTTTGGGTGTTCCTATTTTATTCAGGATATAAGCGGTGAAGCGGCCAATTACATGATGCCGATGGCTGCGACACTTCTTGCGGCTCTATACTATCAACACATTCTGGAGAAACCCGAGTTGCGTCTGCCAAAGATATATTGCCTAGGGCTGGTCCTGGCGGTAGCAGCCGGCGCAAAGCTATATTATGCCGCTTTGTTTTTCCCGTTTCTGATTTGCACGTCAATGTTCCCGAGGCATGAGAGCTTTTCCCAGAAGTTCATTGGACAGACCGCCCCATTGGTCATCGGTTTTGTGGTAGGGCTAATTCCCATAATACACTATGTTTCCCATTATGCGTGGTCGTTCTGGTTCAACAACGTAAAATATCACATCCTGAATCTCCAGTGGCGCGGTTTCAATCTCGGACCTAATATCGAATACAGAGTCAGGTCCTTGCTCGACATCCTATTGACTCATCCTTCCAATTTGGCTTTTGTGATAATTTTCGCCCTGATAATGGTCAAATCAGTCATGGCGCAAGGATATTTCAAAAAAGCACGGCTGAGTGATGACCCGATAGCCATGCTGAGCGCCATGTCGATCGTAGTCGGGGTTTTGATTGGAATAACTCCATTGCCGATGTTTGTCTATTATTTTGCAGCAGGCTTCCCCTTTGCAGTAATTTTTGCTTGCTGTCTGATCGAGAGGCCCTTGCTCCTGAACTGGTCAGTAGGCGAAAGGTCGATTGCTGCTGTTTCCATCGTGGTTATTATTGGTTCGGCTTCGGTGGTTTTCCATGAGCGCCTGGGAACATTCAAGTCGATGAATTCCTGGACACCTTTTCAGGTCCATCAGGTTGCAAAAAATATTAAATCGGAACTGGGGCCTCAGTCTTCCAACGGTAAAGTCGCCACTCTGTCTCCCCTTTACGCAGTAGAAGCCAAATTGAAGATATATCCCCAATTTTCGACCGGTCCTTTTGTGTTCAGAATTGGAGATCAACTGACTTTCAAGGAAATTGTGAGTGTAAAAGGCGTGTCACCGCTTACTTTGGAGCCACTGCTGAAAAACGAGAGACCGTCAGCAATTATTGCAGGCGAGGAACCGGAGATAGAGAGGGCGCTGATAGATTACGGGAAGGCAAATGGTTTCAGAGAAGCTAACCTGGGGCCTATCAGGCTATTTGTTGAAGAAACTTCATTCAGCCATATCGAAAAAACCACTCATGCTGAATTCAAATCAGAGCCGTAGAAAGGCAAACGTTGCCTCAGTAGAACAGGCGCAAGAGACAGTATTTATGTTGGCACGAGCAATCATATCATATAAACTGCAAAGTAAGATGTCTGAGGTTCTTGCTTGACCACAGATGTCAGCTTTTCGGGTTTGTTTCAAAATTTTGAGTATGCTCAACCATTTTGCATCCTTCGCAAAAAAATGTTGATCAGAAATTTCGAATGCAGCTCGATTTGATTTAAACTGCTTAAAGTGCAACAAGAGCAGGAACTGACCATACTGGAGGCGTTGACCATGTTAAGAATTCTCGCCACAGCGTTGATTTCTGTAGTGTTATGGTGTGGACTTGCACCTGACGTTAAGGCTGATCTGGCTGAAATAAAGTCATCTGGCGTTTTAAGGCACCTTGGTGTTCCATACTCAAATTTTGTCAGTGGCGACGGCGACGGCCTGGACGTGGACATCCTTAAACTTTATGCATCAGAAATTGGTGTGAGGTATGAGTATGTTCCCACAACCTGGGAGACCGTAATCGGTGATGTGTCCGGGAAGAAATTTTTGCTTAAGGATGAGAAGGTAGAGATTGCCGGGGCCACCGATGTCAAGGGTGACATCGTAGGGAATGGTTTCACGGTTCTTCCCTGGCGCCAGGAGATAATCAACTTTTCGACGCCATATTTTCCTTCTGCTGTCTGGGCGCTTGCCTCTGCTGATTCAGACCTCAAGCCTATTCAGCCGGAAAATGATCCTGCCAAGGACATCGCTAATACCAAAAAGCTTCTTTCAGGGAGAGAAATTCTGGGGATAAAGGGCACTTGTCTGGATCCAGTGGCGTACGATCTCCAAAATTGCAGACCGGTTTACAAGGAAGGCCTCCAGCTCAATGATCTGCCGGCAGTTCTGATCAAAGGTGAACATGAAATAACATTGCAGGACGCTCCGGACGCTCTACTGGTACTTGTCAAGAATCCGGGGAAAATAAAAGTGTTGGGGCCGATTACGGAACCTCAGTTCATGGCGTTCGGAATGTCAAAAGGCTCTCCGGAGCTGCTTAATTCTTTCAACGCCTTCTTGAAACAACTCAAGGACGATGGGAAACTCAGGCAATTGATATCCAAATATTATCCCCATGTTTTTGACCACTTTCCAAACTGGTGATCCAGGCCGGGGGTCAACTCATGGACCGATATAACCCCAAGCCGGTAGCGGACAGGTCGAGTTTTGTAAGACCTTACTGGGTTTTCATGGTTGTTTTTACCATATTGACCCTGTTCGTGACGTACTTGATTGTAAAGGTCTATCAGTCTTCAAGTTTACTTGCTCAGGCAGGCAAGTCGTCTTTTGCTCAAGAGACAAAGACCATGACAGCCAACCTGGATGCTTACTTCGAAAGACTGAGAAGCGATGTGGAAAATCTGGCAAAAAACAAGGCAATGCATGCCTATTACCAGAACAAGGCGCTTGGCATGTCGGTGGAATACGGTCTATCCGTCGCTGTAGCAGAGACTCGTGATGAGTTTGACCGTTTACTGAAAACCCTCAATGTCAGAGGATTACCTGTTTTTAGTCAGATCAATCTCCTGGATTCCAGGGACATGAGTGAAATTACACGGACGCATAACACTGCCCCGCTGAAATCGTCTGAAATCAATCACATTGCGCAAGCTATCCAGGAAGCGGTGGTTTTTCCAATCTTTACTGCAGTTGACGACGAAAACGCCAGGGACATATTTGTTGTGACACGAGTGGTCTATAAAACAGAAACTAAGGGTTACCTGGCGATGAAACTCAATCTGGATACACTCAGTACTCAGATCGGGACCGACACTATCCAGAACTATGAGGACTTTTTCTTGCTGGTTGATTCCTACGGGTCCATCTTTGTGGGCCCCTCTGATCTGATGGGTCGGAATGTATTAAATACTTTTGGAATTTCCCCACTGGAACGGGAATCATTCTCTGTTGCTGAAGTTGCTGGAAAGTCCGGGAACTTAAAAAGGGCAAATTTGATTGTTTCCGGCGCCCAGATATCAGGAACTTCTTTTTATCTTTTAGGTTTTGCTCGGAGCCACAAATATTTGGCGGGATATTCCACCGAATTGTGGCTTATGGTTTTTACAGCCTTAATTTCAGGTCTGCTGATCATGATTCTCTTCATCTACAGAAGCTGGGTGGATCAATCTAAAACTTACGGTCAGTTGCAGGAAGCCAGAGACACGCTTGAGACAAGGGTGACAGAGCGAACCAGTGAACTGGCCCAGACCAACCAGCTACTCCAAAACGAAATTCGGGCCCGCTCGGGAGTGGAGGAATCTCTGCGACTGAGCGAAACCAAATATCGCGATCTGTTCGAACACGCCTCTGATATGATCTTTATCACAGATCCTGAAGGAAATCTCAGCTCCGTGAATGGTGTGGTGAGGTCAATTCTGGGATACACTCCTGAAGAATTCATCACTTTAAACCTGAACTCAATAATTGATCCAGAATCCAGGCCAATATTTCGAGAAACGTTTTTTGGTATTGTTAGGGATCATGCTGAATTTTCTACGCCATTTCAGCTTCTGGCTCGTTCAAGGTCAGGGTCCGCCGTGTGGCTTGAGTTGACGAGCCGATTGATTAGCAGTAGTGGTGGCGCTGTGACCGGTGTCCACTGCATTGCCAGGGATATCACGGAGAGAAAGCAACTTGAGTCTGCCATTCATGAAGCTCAGATGAAATACCGTTCTGTTGTGGAAGCCTTTGATGGATTGATCCACATAACCTCGCCCGACCATAAAATCCAGTTTGCCAATCAACGTCTCATAGAGCGAACCGGATACGATCCTTTGGGGAAGAATTGTTATGAAGTAGTCCACGGACTCAAAGAACCCTGCGAGTGGTGCATTTGCGGTCAAGTATTCCTTAATGATATCTATCGTGAAGAGTTGCTCAGTCCAAAAGATAACCGCTGGTATTATTCGGTGAGTTCCCCAATGACTCATCAGGACGGCAGTGTGTCTCGAATATTCCTCATGCATGACATTGATCAGCAGAAAAGATCTGAGGATGAACGTGAAAAACTGGAGCAGAATCTGATTCGAGCCCAGAGGATGGAGGCCGTGGGGACGCTCGCCGGTGGAATAGCGCACGACTTCAATAACCTGCTTCAAGTGGTGCTGGGGTATTCCCAGTTACTCCTTAGAACATCGAGATTTGAGCCCGGTGATCGTGAAAGCCTTCAAAAAATTCACCGAGCCGCTGATCAGGGATCGGAACTGGTGAAGAACCTGATGGCTTTCAGCAGCAAGGCTCAGACCAGACCGAGTCCTGTGAATATCAACCACCATGTTGAAGAACTAATTGACCTTTTGGAAAGAATTATTCCCAGGATGATCAAAATCGAGCTTGAACTGGAGGAGGGCCTTCCGGTCATTAATGCAGATTCAGGGCAAATAAAACAGGTTTTTATGAACCTGGCCCTTAATGCCAGAGACGCAATGCCGGATGGAGGGGTTCTAAAGATTAAGACAGCCAGCGTATCGGTAGGGGCAGACTACTGCATGGACCACATCGAAGCTAAACCGGGCCATTACGTGGCTGTGATCTTCTCAGACACCGGTGTTGGAATGGACAAAGAGACGCTGGAGCGCATATTTGAACCTTTCTATACCACCAAGGAGGTAGGCAAAGGGACGGGGCTGGGGCTCTCCATGGTATTCGGCATGATTAAACAGCATGACGGGTTCATAATGTTTGACAGTGTGATCAATGAAGGCTCTGAATTCAGAGTCTATCTTCCTGTGACCGATGTTACGCTGGAACCGTCGTCAGCTGAAAAGGAAGTCCCCAAAAAACAGACACATATAGTCGAGACCATACTGCTTGTTGATGACGAGGACATGGTCAGAGATCTTGGGGCTGATTATCTGGCAGAAATGGGATATACCGTCAGAACTGCCTCAAATGGAAGACAGGCTCTTGAAATATACAGAGACCAGCAGGCACAGATATCTTTGGTGTTGCTTGACCTAATCATGCCTGAAATGAGCGGGAAAGCATGTCTGGAGGAACTCCTCAAAATCAATCCCGATGTAAAGGTTGTCGTAGTCAGCGGTTATTGCTCGGATGAGACCCCGGGAGGCTCAGCAAACTTGGGGGCCAGGGGATTTGTCAGTAAACCCTATGATCTGGACGGCCTCATGAACACAATTCAGAAAGTCCTAGTGGAAGATTGACTCTCCTTACGATATTTTCAATCATTTCCGAACTCTCACATATGACTGAATGCGGCTACGAAACCAGGGGTAAGTTTTTAAGATATGACTACATTAAACAGAATAGAAATTCCCACACCATTCCCGATAAGTCATGTTAATTCTTATTATATTCATGATTCGGTCCCCACTCTGATCGATGCGGGAGTCGATACTGAAGAGGCTTTTGAAACCCTTCGATCCGGCGTAACCGAGGCATCCGGGACCTTGGAGGGAATAAAACGGATCATACTCACTCATGCCCACGCAGATCACATCGGCCTGGTTTCAAGGATCGTTCAGGTCAGTGGAGCCGAGGTTTTTATTCATCTGTTCGATGCGCCTAAGATGAAAGATTCAGGAGAGACGGGGGCCACAATCCTCAGGGACAAATACAGGCAATTTTTGTTAGAAAGCGGGGCTCCTGAGGACCTGACGGAAGAATTTCTCGAAGTCCTTTTCAAGCGACTTAAAAGGTATTTCAAGTGTTATGAGCATGCAACATCGTTGACCGGCTCGGAGGTATTTCTGTTTGATGACTTGCAGCTTGAGGTCATACATACTCCCGGCCATTCTCCCGGTTCAGCGTGTCTTTTTAACCGGAGCGACGGCACACTTTTTTCGGGTGACACTCTACTGGAAAAGATCACATCGAATCCCGTAGTGGAAGTGAATCCAACAAAAGAAACTGAGGGCTATCGGAGTCTGGATTCTTACAAGAAAACTCTGTCTCTTTTGAAAGAATTGCCTGTAGTAACCATATTGCCTGGCCATGGCAAACCTTTCCATGGTCATCTGGCACGAGTTGATCAACTGCTTGGCCATCATGAAGAGCGGACAGAACAGATAGTTCAAATATTGCGATCCAATCGCAGTCGGCACGGTGGGTTGAAAGCAATGACCAGATACATGATGACCCAGAGCCTGTTTGTTGATTTGAAGGGAATGGACGTTTTTCTGGGTTTATCTGAATTGAAAGGGCATCTGGAAATTATGGAAGGGCAGGGCCGTGTTTATTCCTTCCTTGAGGACGGCCACCTGCTTTACGGTGTTCAAAATTGATCTTTTAGAAAACCTTGTTGAAAGGAAGTTTAATGTTCAGAACCAGAGTCGCCGAAATGTTGGGGATCAAATATCCAATAGTAGGTGGGACAATGATGTGGATCAGTGACTCCGACTTCACTGCCTCAATATCCAACGCAGGAGGCTTGGGTGTGCTTGCTTCGGCCATGTTCCATACTCGTGAAGAATTTGGAGACTCCTTGGACCGATTGATGGATTTGACCGACAAACCGTTTGCCGTCAACCTCAATCTTTTCCCTTCCATGCGCCCTATAGACAACAATGAGTACCTGGATGTGATGCTCAGAAAAGGCGTGAGAATTGTCGAGACGTCCGGGCATGCTGCTCCAGTCGGACTATGTGGACGTTTCAAAGAGTCCGGCATGATCTGGATGCACAAATGTGTTGGAGTTCGATACGCCCTGAAAGTTCAGGAGTTGGGCGCTGACATCATTACGGTGGTCGGTTATGAGAACGGAGGCGCCACTGGGAAACTCGACATAGGATCCCTGGTTTTGGTTCCCAAAGTGGTTGAGAGCCTGAGAGTTCCGGTAATCGGTGGAGGGGGAGTCTGTGATGGGAAGAGCTTGCTGGCCATGCTGGCTTTAGGCGCGCAAGGGGTCATCATTGGAACTCGTCTGCTTGCGACGCAAGAGGCTCCTATTCACCAAAGAATTAAGGAGGCGTTAATTCAGGCCGAGGAAACGGACACCATGCTGGTCATGAGGTCAGTCGGATCGACCCACAGAGTGTGGACAAATTTTGCCGCAAAAAAGTGCTCGGACATGGAAACCCGGAATTGTTCGTTGCAGGAACTGATAAGTGTTGTAGGGGGAGAGAAAGCAAGAAAAATGTATGCTGAAGGAGATCTGGACGCCGGCGTCATTTCTTGTGGCCAATGTGTTGGAAGGTGCCATGACATCCCAACTATGCAAGAATTGCTGGAGAGAATCATGCTAGAGGCTCAGAGCGCCACAAGGAACCTGGTAAGGTTGAATCTGATGTAAAAATAACGATTTGGGATATTGAGACGCTGTTTGAATACTGCGTCTCAATTCAGACTTTTTCTGTAGATTGTCCTCCATGGGAAACACTGATTGCGCAATGGCAGATGGCCACTGGAGCATAGAACACAGGCTACTCTCTAAGGCATGAGCCCCAAAGCCCTCCAGTAAAATGAACTGATGAGTATCGATGCGATTACAGAAACGGCATAGATGCAGCCTGCGATACTCACATGCGAAGGACTCCAAGCCCTGGATTTGGACATGGCGTCTCCGATCATTATGAAAGGCTGCTGGTAAGGCAGGAAGAAGCTGTTGCCTGCTGCTATTACCGCAACACTTACCAAGGCCGGATGCAGCCCAAATTCCTTGTAAAGAGGAATGAAGACGGGGGCTGCGATGGCGATTGTTGAGAATCCCCACGGCACGTCAATAAAACGCACGATCCAGAACCCAACAGTCAAGACCAGCATGAATACGATGGGCTGGGACGCATAGGTAAGGATGGCCGGTTCTATTACAGGACGCAGCCATGCGGAAATGCCGGTATGGACGAATATGGCGGACAACCCCAGGGCGACTCCAAAAAAGTTGATGATGTCCCAGTTTACGCCCGTAGATATGTCCTGGAATGTGATTGTTCCTGTCAGCATGAGAGCAACAAAGGCCAAAAGAGCGACTGCAGGAGTAGGTATTCCATGGAGCCTCTCTGTCGTGAAAAGAATCAAAGTAAACACCAGGATTGCCGCTACCATCATTTCCTGGCGCGACATTGGACCAAG
>CAYNZA010000119.1:0-9188 GCA_964401595.1 uncultured Desulfomonile sp. | reverse complement strand
AACCTACAACCTAATGGTTAACAGCCATCCGCTCTGCCGATTGAGCTATCGGGGATCAGCAATGCAGGATCAAACGCTATAGACCAGCGCGATCCAATCTTCATATCTTGTCTAAAAAGACATCGTTTGTCAATTCTGAAATAGAAATTCCATTATTTTTTTTGATACGTGTGCTGCCTGTGCGTCATACCAGGCCATATTCAATAGTTCCGTGCCAAATGTTCAACGTCTGTGAAAAGTGGTTCACAGGCATCTCAGACTAGTCAGCCGCCCATTTTCTTATGGCTGGGAGTTCGACCACATCCCATACCTCCGAAATTCTCAGCTTCATGAAATGCTCGAAGAGTTCATCCACAATACTCATTCCTTCTTCCACGAGAGAAATTTTTTCGAGAAAATTGCCTTCAGCTTCCAATTCTGAATCTCTCTCGTCCGGTGGCAAAATTGGCGGGGTTTTAAAAGATCCGAAAGAAAACCATGTGCCTTTTAGCGCCATGGTGAATTCGTTTTCATCGAGCTTCAAGGATATTCGCGCTTCCTCGATTTTCTTTCCTTCTCTCAACGCAGCCAGTCCCTCTCTCAATTCGGAGTATTCGCCCTTTATTGAAACTGTCTGGGGGGTCTCCACATCTGAAAGGTCCAGAGTCATTCTATCCAGGAAAACAACCTGAATAGGTTTTTTGCCGGGAATTTCGATTATTCCCCCAGTCTGATCCGATTTGAACCACAGCCACGTGAGAAATTCCCTTCCCAGAAAAGCCTTCTCTCTAAGTATATCAAGAAAATCCATTTGATAGCCTCAATTTAAACTTTAACGAGTGTCCTCGGAGTAAAATCACTAGCCTTGAGTTTTTCAAGATCGGATTTCTCCCCAGCGGTTTTGAATGCGTCCTCAGCTTTAAGGTATGCAATTAGTGGTATAAGACTCAAGCCAAAGCATTTCTTGAAATGGTCTTCAAATCTTTCACGCGCTTTGATGGCGAGGCTTGTAAAATAAACAACCGATTTCGATGTATCCCAGACAAAGTCGAAGACCTGTATTGATGGCAGAACCTGCTTTTTGAGACTCTCCTTGACAGCTTCCTTTAGTTCCTTTCGCTGATTGGAAGACAATCTTCGTTGACCGTTTTCCTTCAGCAATTTCCTGGTCTCTTTTTTTATCTGGATTTCCAGTATCCGGGGAGGAATCCTGACTGTATCGACCCTTAGTGATAGAGCCACATAGTTGCCATACAAATAAGACGCCCCATGGAATTCGTATTCTGAAAAATCCTCAATTGATGTCCATCCCAATCCGATCAACTCTCCAGGACTCTCAATATCCCGGAACAATCCGGACTGGACTCCCGAATCAACCGCGTCCCAAAAAGAACTCTGAATATCTCCCTTTGTTTTGTATCGCATCATCGATGTCGATCTTGAAAAGAAACCCATGTGAGGACACCTCTAAAGAAACTTGTCATATATTGTAAAACTGTTTCCCACAGACCGGCCTGGAAACTCCGTAATTTTCCGTCTGGCTCCTGCAACCTGGACCAAGATATCAGAATACCGTCTTTCAAGCCATGCTTGCAATAAATACCTGAATCTAGACAGGATGGCGTGAAAGGAATTCCCTTACCAAATTAGTGATTTCTTTTTCCCGGCCCCAGTGAAAGTGGTCATGTCCCTTGAGCACGACGGACATTTTTGGATCAGACACTCCCGTGGAGAACTCTTCAAAGCGTTGGAGGGAGCATACAAAGTCTCCATCCCCTGCCACCATGAACTTGGGACGTTTTTCTTGAGTGAGAAAACTAAAGTCATACATGTCCAGGGGAGGTGAGATCATAATAAGCCTGGACGGTCTTTGGTCGGATTGTGCCGTTTTCATAGCCACCCAACTGCCGAATGAGTAACCGCAGAGGAGGATTTTTGACGGGTCAAGGTGTTCATCCCGACTTAGGTGATCAATGCAGGCAGTGACATCGAACATTTCGGAAACGCCTTCCCCATACGAGCCTCCACTTTGACCGACTCCACGAAAATTGAATCTGAGGGTTGCAATTCCCTCGTCCACCATTGAGCGGGATAATTCGGTCACGACATTGTTATTCATGTCTCCGCCGTATAAGGGGTGAGGGTGACAAATCAGAAACGAAGCCACAGGCTGAGACGAGGGCGCCGGATATTCCATTACGGCCTGAAGTGCAACAGAATCAGCGCATTTTATTTTTAGGTCCAGTTTCATCCGTCACATCTTTTCGAGAGATTTATTACATCAAGCGTGGAGGATAAGTCCAAAAGGTTCATTCCTGGTTTACGGGTAGCTTCACGCAGAAGGTAGAGCCTTTGCCAGGGTTCGAGCTTACCGTCACATCTCCTCCGTGATTTTTTACAATTCCGTAAGTGATGGCAAGGCCGAGTCCCATGACGGAACCCTCGGATGCCTGTTTTGTGGTGAAAAAAGGATCGAAAATATTTTCTATCTTGTCTTCGGGTATACCCGGACCCGTGTCCTCAAATTCCAGTTCAACGTATGGCGCCACGAAATTCGTTCTGATGGTCAGGTTCCCTTTGCCTTTCATAGCCTCGGCCGCATTGATGACGATATTCATCACAACCTGAAGAATCTGATTGGCGTCAACTGAAACATCCGGGACTTGAGTTTTAAATTCCGTCTTGAAAATGATTCCAGCAAATCTGGTCTGCGGCGTCATGATCTCCAGGGCGCGTTTAATTATGTCATTAATACGGGATAATGATTTGGTGGGAGGATTTTCCTGTGCAAAGTCCATTACATTTGTGACTATCCCTTTGATCTTGTTCGTCTCTTCTATAATTTGATCCAAGGATTCTGCGCTTCCAGGGTCGTCCGAAAATTTCTGCGACAATGTGTGAGCGGAAGCGAGTATTTGTGTCAGGGGCTGGTCTATCTCGTGAGCTATCCCACCCGCCATTTTACCCAGTGACGAAAATTTTGCGGACCTTAAAAGTTGCTTCTCCATCTTCTTTCGTTTGGTCAGGTCTGTAAAAATACCTACCGAGCCTGTTTCCTGCCCACCTTCATATAACAAAGCGGCTGATATATAAACAGAAATGGGGTCTCCAGACTTATGTAGAATCTGCATCTCCCTTTTCTGTAAAAGTCCCTTCCCTCCGTACTCTTCAGATCTCAGGTACTTCATGATCTGGCGCGCTACTCCTGATGGATACAGGTCCACTATGTTCATTTTTCCTAAAACATCCCTTTTGGAGTAACCCAGCAGTTTTTCGGCCGCAGAGTTGAATAATATTATTTCACCACCTTTACGAATGCAGATAAGAGCGTCCGGACAGTTTTCTATAATATTTTCCCGGAAAGTGTAAGCCCTCTCCAGTTCAATGTTCGCTTCTCTAACGAGAGTTTCCAGATTTTGAGTGTACTGTCTAAGTCTCTTTTTGAGGTTCAGTTTCTCCAGGCATCTTTTCAATGAGAGAGACAGTAATTCCTCACTCACCGGCTTGATGAGAAAGTTCGAAGCTTCACGCCGGAGACATTTAATCGCCATTTCCATGTCTCCATGACCCGTTATCATGATCACTTCAACATCAGAATTGATTTTCCGAAGTCGTTCCAGAACTTCAATCCCGCTCATCCCCGGAAGTTTGACGTCAAGCAGCGCCACTTCCGGCAGTTCTCTCTGGAAGGTTTCGATAGCTTCAGGGCCATCGGTAGCCTCGAAAACCTGAAAACCGTCCATTTCCAGGGTCAAGCGCAATAACTGTCGAATTCCGGCCTCATCGTCAACCAGTAGTATCTTTGTCATGCCCAATCTCCAGAGTTTAGAACGGGAAAAGTCAATTTAAATCTTGCGCCCCCGGTTTCCACCTTGGAAACCTCTATGGACCCTTTGTGATCTCTGACTATCTGATAACTGATCGCGAGCCCCAACCCTGTCCCCTCACCGGTTTTTTTGGTGGTGAAAAAAGGCTCAAATATTTTTGATTTTACCTGATCCACGATGCCCGGACCTGAATCCATGAATTCTATAACAACATTTTTTGAGTCGCAAGCGCTCTGAATCATTATCAACTCGGCGTCTTCGTCACGTGCGCCATGTTGTCTCAAATCCTCTTTGCTGAGAATGGCGTCCCTGGAGTTGACCAACAGGTTCAGGAAAACCTGTTCAAGTCTGTTTGGGTTGGCTAAAATTCTGGGGATTGAAGAATCAAGATGTAATTCACACAATATCGATTTTGACTCAAGCTGCTTTCCCATAAGACCGACAGCATTTTGAATCACCTGGTTTATGTCTGTGGGGGTCATGCTGTCATCGGATTTTCTTCCAAATTCTCTCAGGTGGTTGATTATCCGTGTTGATCTGTCCACACTGGTCGTCAGTTCCTTCAACACTTTGTCCAGATCTTCTCCTGAAAGGGGTTTACCGGACTTGATTTTTTTGGAGAGATAATCGCAACCCAGTCGGATAATGTATAGTGGCTGGTTTAATTCATGGGCAATCCCCGTGGCCATCTCCCCTAATGTGGACATCTTGCTGGAATGAATCAGACGTGCCTGTTTTTCCAGTTTTTCAGTGGCGTCCCACACGGCTGCTATGATGGCTGGGCGGCCCTGATACGTTCCTTGGGTAGCCTGAAAATTAACAGTAAAAATTGAGCAGTCCTTTCTCTGGTGCTGGATGACTGGAGGGAACTCCTCTTCCGAATAGATCAGCTTGTGGAGAACTCCCCTTGTTTGGTCGCGATCATTTTCTACCGCCAGATCAGAGAATTTCATGGTTCTCAGTTCGTCTCCCGAATACTGGTACTCTTCAACTGCCCGCGCATTGATGTCCAGAATCCTTAAACTTCTGTCATCAATTACAAATACTGGTGATGGCACATGATCAAACAGGAATCGATAACGGGATTCAGAGTCTCTTATTCGCGCCTCAGTCGCCTTCAGCAAAGTCAACATCCGGTTAAAAGACGTGGTGAGTCTATAAATTTCGTCATGCGACGATAAGGAGAATCGTTCAGACTCGTCCCGAAAAGAGTCCATTTTGATCGATGAAGTCCCTTCAAAGGCCAGTATGTTTTCTATGGATTTTTCGCGGCTAACTTCATCCGCCTTTTTAGTCAATTCTCGAAGAGGTAATGTGATAAGTTTACAGAGCCGGTCAATGAAAAGCCAACCGAGGATTATCACAACCACGCTGGAAACGAAGTGTATTACTTTAATATCCTGAATAATTCTGGAATCCAGGCCCACACGCGGAAACACCAGCAGTTGCAGCAGGATTCCTATCACCACCAATGCCCCTGAAACCACAAAAAGTGTCGCAAGAAGAAGCCTGTTCTTAAATGAGTATAAAGATTGTATTCGGGATGTTATTAATCTGGGCGCCTTGGAAAGGATTTTCTCAATCCAGTGGTATGGCCATAATTTTGTGTAATAATCGATGAGGGTGTTATTGTCGGTAGCAGGTGTCCGGTCGGGCGCAGAAACCCCTGAGCTTTTTCCGGAGTGGTTGGAATCATCAAGCCGACCTTTGCTTAACATGGGAAAGTCCTCATGCCCTCAAAGCGCCGCGCTGGAGCTGCATGGTGACATATGCAGTTTTCAGGTTTCATTCAAGCCAGTTCTGATGAACATCATCTTAAAACCTTGTGCTGAATTTTCATAACAATTTTTGATCTTTCATAATAGTTTTTGCAATTCCCACCAAAAGGTAATCTTTCAGAGCCTAAAAGTCATGAGTGTCCTGTCAATGCGTCTTCATTGAAAATGATCTGTGCTCTTGCTAAGATTATGTAAGATCGTAGTTTGCGACAGTTCATTTCTGAAGAATTGACTGTCGCCTTCTTGAACTTGCCATTTTCCAGATTATTCCTTGCTCAGCATTGACGGGGTTTCAAAGGATACTGACTTCATGGGTCGTCGTAAATCGAATTGGATTAAAAAAGACATATCCAGTCGCAATCTCTGCCTGATAATCATTTTCATGGCCATTGTCCTGTTGTTAACGCCAGTTGCTGTATCCAGCGAACAGGCGCTCCCAAAAAATGAGCAAATTGAAAAGAGCGCCGAACAGAAAGAACCTCCTGGTCCTCCAAAAGTTACTGCAGAAGTTAAAAAAGGAGATGGAAAAGATGTTCCGGAAGTAAAAGTTCACTTTGAAGGTAAGGCTGAATCGGTCGTAGCTCCTGCAAAAGGCCCTGAGCCCACCGGTATATTGCCCCTTCCAGGAGAAAAACTGGCCCCACTGGAAACAGATCAGATAGACAAGGCGGCGCAAAAAGTTGGCAAGAAAGTAGACGAGATCGAATTCAGGTTAGGTCTTAAATGGGGTAGTTGGGTTTGGACCGAAGCTTTTTGGGGAATCACCTGGTTTAAACTCTTGGCCGTTGTTCTGGCTGTTACCTTGGTGCTTCTCCTGGAGCGAGGCATAAGCTGGTTCATCACAAGGCGATTGAGTCGTTCAAAAGACGATGACAGAGAACAAAAATGGAAACTTGTTGTTCTGGATGCGTCCAGAAAGCCATTAAGCCTTTTTATTGTGGTTTACGGTATATATGCCGCATTATCACCACTATTTGAACATTTTGACAGTCCTGGTCTGCGAATATTGTTCAAAGTAATCCGGATGTTTCCAGATGGTTGAAAAAAAGGCGAGGAATTTTTGGTCCATACGTGTCAGAAAAATTTACAGAATCAAAAGTGTGATTGTTATATCATTGATATTGTGGAGTAAAACATGCTTTTTCAAGATTGTTTATTGTGGCTTTATAATCCTGTCTTTTTTAGGGGGTGATGCGGTGGCGCAAAAAGATCCATTGCTGAAAGAGTGTCCCGATAAACCTAACTGCGTTTCGACTACCAGTTCCAGAGATCGAAACAGGATGGACCCAATAACTTACAAAGGCTCGGCCTCGCAGGCTCAGGAGTTGCTGGTTTCATTAATATCATCGATGCCGGGCGCCAAGATAACCGAAAACCGACCCGGACATATAGTTGTAACTTTTACCTCGGCCGTTTTTCGATTCGTAGATGATGTGGAGTTAGTACTTGATGACTCAAAAAAGGTTATTCATTTCAGGTCAGCCTCCAGGATAGGTTATTATGATCTGGGGGTAAACAGGAAGAGGATGAATGCCATCACCAGGAGCTTTCTGGAGTTGGAGGCCAAGTCCGGATTATGATGGCATGATTACGCTCATTTATCCCTACAAGGGCTCAATCTTTTGAAGATCATGGGAGATTGAGTCCCAGCAGGCGAGTTGCGTTTTTCCACAAGATGGCTTCAAGGGCTTCTTCCGACAGATCCAGCTTTCCGAGAACACCGGCTAGTCGGGATATGGAAGGAAACGTCGGCCAGTCGCTCCCAAAAACAAACTTGTGGTACAGCTTTTCAAAATGCGGATATATTTCCGGTATCTTTTTCAGAGGAACTCCGGACAAATCGATGTAGACATTCTTGTGTCGCCGAAGCATCCACTCGGCCTGACCATACCAGAATGGGCGACCTCCATGACACATGATGATGACCAGTTCGGGGAAATCATCAGCGATATCATCCAGCAGTAACGGATCGGCGTATTTGATTCGGGTCCCCTTGAAAATGGAAGTTCCGGTATGGAACATAACGGGGATCTTGAGCGACTGAGCCGTCTCATAGGCGGGCATAAGCCTGGGATCGTTGGGGTAAAAATGCTGATAAGACGGAAGCAACTTCAGGCCCCTGCAGCCGAGAGTCTTCACGCAATGCTCCACCTGTATCACCGGATCAGGCCCTTCATACATGCAGATTGAGCCAAATGGTATTAACCTGTCGTAATCACGACAAAACTCGGATAAAAACTCATTTGTCACCACTCCGGTGGCCTTGGGCGCATATTCTGCAAGGCATACGGCGTAATCTATGCCCTCTTCAATCAGGAAATCGTTGAATTCCTGAGGAGTCAGAGTCTCATAAAAACGTCTCAGAAACTCCGGATTAGAGAGTTCAAAATATTCATTTACCCATGGATTCCATAACCTTGCGGGCGCAGCGTGAACATGGAAGTCTATTAGAGGCATTTCTTGCTCGCTAACATTATTGATGTTGTTGGCCTACGACTTGGCCAAGAAACTTCGACACAGACTCACCAGCGTTCCTGCCGGACGCCATTGCCCACTGCATCGAATCCACACTCAGATATTCACCGCAACAGAATAATCCCGGTTTAACCTCTATTGATTCCCAAGGCTTTGTAGTTGTTGGTATCGTTTGAAGAGGGAGCGAATATTTTATGCGATCTATTTTAAGCGCCTTCCATTCACGGACCATTGGACCGAAAAATTCTCTGAGCCCGCCCCTCACCGATGATTCAAGACGATCGTCATCTGATTCGGGATTTCCAGTGACATTGACGGTGATGAGAGATTTTCCTCTTGGGGCATAGGATGGATGAACGTTGGTCGGAACAATCAGATTGTTGACGATGCCCTTTGATGCGCCGTTCATGACAAGTATCGGTTCCTCAACCGGGGGTCTGTCAGCAGCGTAGTGCAGACATGTAGAACTTCTGAATCCTCTTGGTTGGGGACCATTGACCAGCCTGGCAGCTTCCGGCTCCTGGGTGGCAACAACGATGGCCTTGCAATTCAGGGATTCACCGGATTCAAGTATTACTTTTTGATCCCCTATGGACAAGACTCTGGATTTCAGGCGTATCGACCCGGCCGGCAGTCTGGATGCTATCTGTTTAGGGATGGCGCCCATGCCTTTTTCAGGCAAAGATGTGTCTCCTGAAAAGAACATCCTGAAGCCAAACTCAAACATGCGACTCGATACTTCCAGGTCAGGGTCGAAGTAAACACCGGTCAGGAAAGGTTTGAAGAATGTTTGAACGATTTTGGAACCGAAGCCCAGTTTTGAAAGCTTCTCTCGTGTCGTCATTTCAGGTCGTTTGAACAGTTCTTCGAGACTTCCAGAGCAAACTGATGATCTAAGCCTGGCGATACGAAGTTTGTCCATCAGAGAGCCAACAGGGGAGAATGCGCCACTTGCGGCGTCGATTGGATGCCGGAAAGGATCTGCCACAAGGTGGAATCGACCACCGCTATGTATCATGGCTCCCGGATAAAAAGGCTTTAGATTAAGTTGCCCATAATCCAGTATTCTCTTTGCCTCAGGATAGGCTGTCAGCAATACCTGGAGCCCACGATCGAGTTGATAGCCATC
>CAYNZA010000118.1:0-9328 GCA_964401595.1 uncultured Desulfomonile sp. | reverse complement strand
GAGCAGGGACAATTCTGAAAAGAAACTGGTCGCCATCATTCGTGAGACTTACAAATGGCTGCTGATTCCGATTCAGGAAACAAAACCCAGGGGCGGTCTCACTGACATCATCTGGCAGGAACGGCATCTTTCAGGCTCATCTGCGACACTCGGCCAGAATATAATGAATGTCCTCAAGGACAATGAGGAATTGATAACGCAATGGGCTCCGGGTCATCTTGTTACAACATTGACCACGTGGCATTGGGCTCAGGATGGGGCAAGTGACATAACCGTAAGGCGCCTGTGGGAGGATTTTGGCCGTTACAATTACCTGCCACGGCTCCAGGATATGAATGCCCTGCAGGATTGCGTCAACAGGGGTGTTCAGGAAGGGCTGTTCGGACTGGCTGTCTCAAAGGATGGTGAAACCTACAACCAACTAAAAATGAATGAAATGGTTGCATGCAATCCTGAATGTTTCATAGTCAAACCTGATGTTGTCAGACTAATCATTGCTGAAAAGCAAAATCATGTGATACCTGGCGATTGTAGACAGGGAGATAGCGGCGCTGCTCCAGATTCCCCATCAACCGGCGGCGCTATAATAGCAGACCCGCCGCCTCCTGAACCCCGCCAATCTGCAACCCTGAAACGATTTTACGCTACTGTTGACCTCCAGCCCGAAAAGATGGGCCTGGAAGCGTCGAACATCGCAAATGAGGTAATAGCCTTACTTAAAGCCAAGTATCATTCTGAGGTTACCGTGACACTGGAAATTTCCGCTTATGACAGGGAAGGCTTTGAAGAGCATGTTCAAAGGGCGGTCAGGGAGAATTGTAATACGTTGAAGTTCAGGAATGCGGAGTTTGAGGCAGAGTAGCTGGTCGATGGGTTATACCTTTGTTACGAGGACAAACAACGCTCCAATTCGGGTACAATTGAATTGTTAAAGCTTTTAGCAACGAATAGTTAAGCGTGTGCGACATGGACGTTCAACACCATTGGGAATATTTTTTGGCAATTGAAGATGATTTGCTACGCACCACCCGGTTTGTCCATTTTAAAGGCCAAACGTCGGGTTAAGACCTTGTCACGCCTTGTCGCTTCATACTCGCAATTGGTCTTTCAAACGGGAAGGAAAATGTGTTCACATGAAGAGCATTTCGGAATATAATCAGGAATCTGAGCGCCCGGACTAAATAGTCCGCCTGGGTCTTTATAAGCGTCATCCTACTACACGCAGAGTGGGGGCTGGGTGTTCCCTGCGGGCGCCGACCCTGGAAGGGATTCATGAAGCTCCTGTTAATCACGTCAGCCGTTCTCAATGTGTTCATGGCTATGACCATGGCCGTGTTTCACTTTTCGAGAAAAACTTATCCCGGTTTTGGCCTTTGGATTTGCGGTGTCGCGGTTAATGGCCTGACTTTCATGGGACTAGTCTTAAGGGGCGCCATACCCCTGGAAATCTCAGTATTTCTAACGAACATGTTTTGGACTCTGACGGGGCTCTTGTACCTGGACGGTCTAAGGCGATTTCTGGGTTTTACAAAACTACCGGTCTGGATTTACGTGGTTCCACTTCTTGTGGCTATTCACGCCATTTCAACTTTCTTTTATTTCGATTCAGGAGCGTGGCGCTCACTGGTCCTTTCGGCCGTATTTTCAGTTGCCCACGGCTTGACCGCCTGGCTAAGCCTCCGTGAATATTTTAAGATAAAATCCATCTTCCTGCTGATTCTTGGTTTGGAAACATCGCTTGCAACCCTGGTAGTAATGTCCAGGGCATTGTTGAATCTAACTGTTGCCAACTTTGAGTTCATGGTTTCCCTGGACAGCGAATTGTTCTTTTTTGTCACTTTCATGGTTTTGGAACTGGTCATTTGTTTTTCTTTTATCCTGCTCAATGCCGAGTGGTTTGAGAAAGATTTGCTGGCGACGCAGTCTACCCTCAGATCAAATGTTCAGGAATTGGAAAAGACTCTTGCAGAAGTAAAAACATTAAAGGGGTTGTTGCCAATATGCTCGAGCTGCAAGAAAATACGCGATGACGATGACAACTGGGTTCAGATGGAAGTTTACGTGAGAGACAGGACTAACGCCGATTTTAGTCATGGTATTTGCCCTGATTGCATCAGGAAGCTCTATCCCGAATTTGCCGACAGCATGCCGGGTGGCAGCGGAACCAGCAAGAAAATGCCTAAAACATGACAGTTTATCCATGTGAGGGAAGCTGAAAAAACAACGTGTTCGTTGAGCTGTTCCGGCATCCGGTCAAAGTTGAGGAAGCGTCTCCCAAGGGCCATGTGTCACTGACGGAAGCCCTGAAAGAGTTGTCTTGCTGTTCGGGATGGATTTGAAAAGTGGGATGGATCTTGAAGGAAAAGATTGTTGTGGGGATCGTTTTTCGCATGGGAATCAAAGCAGTACATCCTCGCGGCTACCCTAGTTTCATCCCCTTGTGGTAAACTTTCGGGGATATCTGCCTTGAATCCCATGAAATTATTTTGAATGAGCTTACTTCTTGTCCTTTTTTGCAGGCTTATCGGCCTTTTTTGCCTTGTCGGCTTTCTTTGAATCATCTTTTTTAGCGGCTTTAGCCTTGACAGGCGCGCATTTCTTAACAGGGGCGCAATACACAGGAGCGCAGCAAACAGGGGCGCAGCATACGGGGGTATTGCAGGTTGATGAACTCTTGCCCAAAAACGGCAAATTGAGTCCAGGTAGAAATGCGTCTGCCGGGCTCGCAAAAATAATTCCCGCGGTTCCGACGGCTACTGTCAAAGCTAATACTAACAACAGCTTCTTCATTTTCTCGTTACTCCCTAAAAGATGGTTGATCCTTCAAGGGGATGATGATGTTTTCTTTATCACAAGATGCGGTGATTTGTCCAGTATTGGATTGTGAGGATTTATTAAGCAGAAAAACTTGTTTGCGGGAAATAACTGATCTATATGTTTTTGATCAGTCAGTTCAGGGCAATCGCCATTGGACATAAAGTCACGAGAGGTGGAAGCATCGCATGATTGTAGTTACAGGTGGAGCCGGCTTCATAGGAAGCAACTTGATTAAAGCTCTTAATGATGCGGGTGAAACCGATATCCTGATCGTGGATCGCCTTGGATCATCGGAAAAGTGGCGTAATCTTTCAGACCTGAGGTTTCACGATTACGAGCACAAGGACCCATTTATAGAAAAAGCTGAAAAAGGATATTTCAACCATCTGGTTAAAGCCGTCATTCATCTTGGCGCATGCAGTTCGACGACTGAACTGGACGCTGATTATCTGATGGAGAACAACTTTGGTTATTCCAAAAGATTGGCCGGTGTTTTCGCGGCCCGGCCCGGGCTCAGGTTCGTATATGCCTCCAGCGCCGCCACATACGGTGATGGGTCTTGCGGTTATTCAGACCAGCATTCAGCTTGTGACACCCTTAGACCATTGAACATGTATGGCTATTCGAAACAGCTCTTTGACCTATGGGCCATGAAAAACGGGTTTATCAATCATTCAGTCGGCCTTAAATATTTCAATGTCTTCGGTCCCAATGAATTCCACAAGGCCGATATGCGCAGTGTCGCCATCAGAGCATATTTTCAGGCTAAACAGACAGGAAAGGTCAAACTGTTCAAATCTTGTCGCGAACAGTACGCGGATGGAGAACAGTTGAGAGATTTCATCTATGTCAAGGACGCTGTCAAAATCACTTTGTTCTTTCTGGAGCATCCTGAATTGTCCGGCCTTTTCAATGTTGGCACAGGCAGGCCCTCGAGTTTCAACCAATTGGCGCTTTCCGTCTTTGCAGCCATGGAACTTGAGCCGCAGATCGAATACATAGGCATGCCTGAAGGCCTGGAAAAAAGATACCAGTATTATACCTGCGCAGATACATCAAAACTGATTGCAGCAGGATTTGACGGAGTTTTTACTGAATTGCCCGACGCAGTCAAAGATTATGTCCAGAATCATCTGGAGAAAGACTCACGGTCAAAAACAGATTGACCAAACCATATAAAAAAAGCCCTGGACGGTTATTGTCTCACCAGGGCTTTTAGAACAAGTTACATGCCATCCTGTAACGTGGACTGTTCAAAAATTCGTCCGGACTGTATTACAAACCAAAAGTCAATTCGGAAACTTTCAGTTCATTCTTCACAGCAGTCACTCCAGGAAATTCCTTGACCAGTTTTTCCGCTTTCTCTTTGTCCCTTCGTTCAGATATTCTGCCTGAGACTGTCACCAATCCGCCTGTCTCAAAATTTATTTCCACATTCCTGGCTATGGAAGAAGACAGTTTTCTGCGTATCAGAGCTTCTATACGCTTGGCTATGGATACATTCTTCAGATTTTCGCAAAGCGAGGCCTCATCCTCTACCTGATCCATCTTCTCTATGGCTTCCATGATGACGTCACTGGCTTCTGAAGAGCCATATTTTTCAGTGTTTATGATCAGATCATACAAGGCCCATTCGTTCGGATCACTCCTGAATATGGATCTGATGAGGTTCTCCCTTTCGTGGTCATATTTGACAACAAAGTCCTGGGCTTCGCTCTTGGTGAAGTTATAACGTTCCATAATCCTTTCTACCCGTAGAGGAAATGGAGCGACTATACGACACTTGAAAACTCCTGGCATTCCTCTCAAAACTATCTGCGCCCCTCTGCCAACAAGGACCACGTTTCCCGAACTTGCCTTCTCAAATGTTAACGCCTCAAAAAGACTTGTGTATGAGGGCCGGTCAAAGAAGATCCTCTCAAAAAAACCCGGGCCGTGCTCTGTTTCATACAGGTCACAAGCCCGACTGTATTCCGGATCACAATTTTGAGCCAACTCGTGAACCTGATCTCTTCCTACCAGTTCGAGTCCCATTCTTCGCGCTATGGTAGCCGCCACAACATCCGCGTACGAACCAACGAGTCTGGAGATAGTCACTATTCGCATTTTACCCTCGCAAACTTTTTTGAGAACTTTGGCGCTGACTGCCAAAGACCTTAAGACTTCTTCAGAATAAGACATCCTAGTGGAGGCAAGGTCAGCCTCAAATGACGACCGTACCCATGATGTGGCTTGGCGGTTGTTCTTATGATCCCACCATTGCCAACATCGCTACCTCCATAATATGAGGAGTCAGAGTTGAGAATTTCAAAATAATCTCCCTCGTCAGGCGCCCCGACCTTATAGTCCTGCCTGACAACCGGGGTAAAGTTGAACACACAAATCAGATTACCCTCCGGGCCTCTCCTGACATAGGAAATGACACTGTTATAACTGTCATTGCAGTCTATCCAGGAAAAACCCTCCGGTTTGCAATCCCATTTCCATAGAGCGCTATCTGAATTGTACAAGGCGCCTACATCTTCCATGAACCTGGACAATTTTGCATGAGGCTCATATTCCAGGAGATGGTTCTCCAGGCAGGAATCGTGATTCCACTCATTCCACGTGCCCAACTCAGATCCGGCTATTAGAAGCTTCTTACCGGGATGTGTAAACATATAAGCGAAAAGCAATCGCAAATTGGCAAATTTTTGCCAGTCGTCTCCAGGCATTTTTCGCAGCAATGAACCTTTGCCGTAGACCACCTCATCGTGAGATAACGGCAGAATGAAATTCTCGCTATAGGCGTACATCATCGAAAAAGTCAGATCGTTCTGATGAAAACTCCTGTGAACGGGGTCCTTGGAAAAATACTTCAGCGTGTCATGCATCCATCCCATGTCCCATTTGAAGCCAAAGCCCAGACCGCCCAGGTAAGTAGGGGTCGTGACCCCGGTCCATGCCGTAGATTCCTCCGCCACAGTGAAACAGCCCGGAAATCTGGCATAAACTGCCCCATTGAATTCCTTTATGAATTCTATCGCTTCAATATTCTCATTCCCGCCATATCTGTTAGGAACCCACTCTCCTTCGTTTTTGGAATAGTCAAGGTAGAGCATTGAAGCTACCGCATCTACTCTCAGTGCATCAATGTGGTATTTGTCGAACCAGAACAGCGCGTTGCTGACCAGGAAGTTTCTGACCTCATTTCTGCCGTAGTTGAAAATCAGGGTTCCCCAGTCCTTGTGTTCGGCCTGGCGAGGATCCTCATGCTCATACAGCGCTGTTCCATCAAAAAGCCTCAGGCTAAAGTCATCTTTAGGGAAATGAGCCGGGACCCAGTCAAGAATGATCCCAATGTCGTTACGATGAAGATAATCTACAAAATACTTGAAATCGTCGGGTGTTCCGAATCGGCTGGTCGGAGCAAAATAACCAGTGACCTGGTATCCCCAGGACGCGTCAAACGGGTGCTCCATTATGGGCATCAATTCAACATGAGTAAAACCGTATTTTTTGCAATGCGCCGCTATCGGTTCCGCCAGTTCCCCATAGGTTGCCCATCGTGAATTGTCGTTCGCAATCCTCATCCATGAACCCAGGTGAACTTCATAAACACTCATGGGATTGGACATCGGATTTCGACCAATTCTGGACTCAAGCCAATTCTGGTCAGACCATTCGTAACTGTCCACATTCCATACTATGGACGCCGTTCCCGGACGCAATTCCATATAAAAAGCGAAAGGGTCCGTTTTAATTCTTAAATCCCCGGACTGAGTCTTTATTTCGTACTTATAAAGAGTATTGACGCCTATCCCGGGTATGAACAATTCCCAAATGCCCGAACTGCCCATGCTCCTCATGGGATAAAGCCGCCCATCCCAATTGTTGAATTCTCCTACTATGCTGACCCTCTTGGCATTTGGAGCCCAGACTGCAAAAGACACCCCCTGCGCTCCATCCAATTCCCTCTGGTGGGCGCCCATTTTCTCATAAAGACTGTAATGCTTGCCCTCTCCGAGGAAATATAGATCCTGATCCCCCAAGGTAGGCATGAAACGGTAGGGTGAGTCATTTTCCCAAATTGAACCGTCAGCAAAAATAAACTGGATGGAATGAGTCAGGGGTAACGAATAACCGGCCAGCCACAGCCAGAAAAGCCCTTCATAGCCCGATGGCTCCATTGCTAGCGGCCCTGAACCGATTATGAGGCGGCACCCCACCGCGTCAGGATGATAAGCCCTTATTATTACGCCTTCTTTACCATCAATCTGCGCATGATGAGCGCCCAGAACGCTGTGAGGATCGGAATGCTCAATTCTAGTCAGCCGATCAATATCCTCATCAGATATTCCATGGAGAATTCCATTAAAGTTCATTATTCTTCCCTCGCACTAATCAATAATAGTTTTTAGGAAAGTTCTGAAACAAATAAATTTTGTCAGGCTTTTGAGACAAAATAGAGTTTTGAAAACATTTCACTTATGGAATTCTAACTCATTATCGAAAAATGGTTCAAATTATTTATTGATCCATTTTGTTATTTTCCGGAATGTTCTCCTGCTTGACGTACAGAATTCTCAGGCAGTTGGGACAGGTCAGGAATTCCTGTTGCTTGAGCACCCGAATATTGAGTTGTGGTGGGACAGACATGTAACAACCCGTGCAAGATCCGTTGATCATCTCTGCCAAAGCATTGCCTCTCCCCTTCTTTACTATTTGATAGCGCTTCAGATATTCCTGGTCGATATCGACGACTATTTGATCTTTTTGCTTTGTTAACGCTTCCACAGAATCTTTGGCGGTTTTAAGCAATTTTTCCGTTTCAGCTTTTTTTCGTACTATCGTCTTTTCAAGATTGTCCAGTTCGGACTGTTTTTTCTCGGCGCTTTTTTTCAAATCTTCCGACTGGCTTATCAACTCCAGAATGGTTTCTTCGATTTCACCCGCAACCTTTTTCCCCAGCTTGATCTCACGAGACAGAGCGTCGTGCTCCTTCAGATTCTTGATGCTTAAAAGTCGTCTCTCAGACTTCTTGATCTTGTCCTGCTCAACCGCAATATCCTGTTCTTTAGCCCTGAGTTCTTTTTCCAGAACTGACTGTTGGGCCAAAGCCTCATCAATTTCATGTCTCAAGGCCACCATGGATTTTGCCATTTCCTGCAATTCTGACGGCATTCGATCAATGTGCTGTTGAAAATGGTCTATCTGTATATCGATTTCCTGGAGTTCTAACAACTTTAGTAATAACTCTTTCAATTAAAATCCCTCCTCATCAGGTTTAACATACGTTGAATGGGTCCTTCTCGTCATGGCATTCACGGCAGACTATACGAACACCCATTTTTTCAAATTCTTCCCTGAAAGTGTCTGCCATGAGTTTTATGGCATGCTTCTCCATTCCAAAGTGACCTGCGTCAATTATCGGCATACAAAAGCGTAGGGCATCCACGGCCGAATGGTATTTGAAGTCCCCCGTGATCATCACGTCCGCGTTCATTGCCACTGCCTTGCTCAAATAACCGGAACCGCTTCCGGAGGCCAAAAATACATTGGAAACCATCTTTTCAGGATCCTCACAGACAACTGTGGTTCCATACAGATTCCATTTCCTTTTAACCAGGTCATTAAGAGAGGTGAATGAAAGCGGCTGCTTAAGCCTTCCTGTCCGCGCGCAACCCGCATTCTCGGGCATGATTGTTTCTTGCAGTCCCAGCAATTCAGCAAGGTAGTCGTTTAATCCACCCTGGGCCGCATCGAGGTTGGTATGAAGGCTAAGAACGTCCACATGTGACCTGATCGCCAATATTATGGTTTCGCCGGTCAATTCCGACGCCAGAATGTTTTTTAAAGGATTAATAAGGATGGGATGGTGAGTAATAATTAATTCACAGAGGTTGCTTTTTGCGAAATGTATTGTCGAGGGATTAACGTCAAGACCAAATGCTATATTTCTGATTTCCCGGTTTGGATCGCCGATCTGAATTCCTGAATTGTCCCAGGGCTCCGAGTTGTTGAATGGAAATTTCCTGTTGGCGACTTCCACAATCTGACTTAGCTTTAGGGCTCTCAAATCAGGTAACCTGCTTTCATTTTAAAGGATCGACGCATTTCCTGAGGGTCTTTCTCCTTGCGTAATGAATCTGGCTATCTGGATACATACGGGCATGATCAAAAATCCAGTCGTGGCAGCGCAACGTTACACAGTAAACTAATCGACGTTATTGCATTAAAATTACTGGTAAAAAAAAACGGGGAGCTTTTTTTAGGGCTCCCCGTTTGGAAGTTTGGCACTGTGGTTTTTGAGTCAATTGATCGCATTTTTGGTCAAATCTAAAATGGTGGGCCCACCTGGATTCGAACCAGGGACCAACCGGTTATGAGCCGGGAGCTCTACCAGCTGAGCTATGGGCCCTTACTGATAAACCGTAATTATACGGGAGTTAAATGCTTCAGTCAATAGTTATTTAACTTAGGTCAAAAAAAGGAGCAGAGCGCTCCTTTCATCAACACGAACGGAATTTAA
>CAYNZA010000117.1:0-9338 GCA_964401595.1 uncultured Desulfomonile sp. | reverse complement strand
GCGCCCAAGTAATAAAATGGCGCAAGTATTATAATAAGGAACAAAAAACGATCGGAATGACTCTCCATGACTATGATCCATGAGCCTAGCAACATGGATAAAGCCACAGGGGGAATTAGACGAAAATCGACTTTGAATTGCAACCTGTTGACTGAATCTGCCATTTTGATATCCTTGTACGCTGTCGATGAGTTTGCATCTGTGCTAACATTCAGAGCGCCTTTCAACGCTGGCCTGGAAATAACGTTACGAAAACCTTGGTAGAGGAAAGACGATGTTCAGTAAAAGGATTAAGATACTTAACGCACTCATTTTTTCAAGCATTTTTGTCTCACTTATAGCATTTAACGCCTTTTCGGCCGATCCTGCCTCCAAATCACCCGATTACCGTGAACTGAAAATGTTCAGGCAGGTAATGGAAATAGTAAGAAAAAATTATGTCAAGGACGTCGCCGATAAAGAACTGATTCAGGGGGCTATAACAGGGATGCTGCAGTCTCTCGATCCCCACTCGTCCTTCTTGACCGAGGAGATGTTTAAAGAACTCCAGGTTGAGACCAAAGGTGAATTCGGAGGCCTGGGAATAGAAATAACCCTTGATGGAGGAGTGCTCACCGTGGTGTCTCCGATTGAGGACACACCCGCATTCAAGGCTGGCATCAAACCCGGTGATAAAATCATCAAAATTAACGGAGAGTCCACCAAGAGTATTACTCTGCACAATGCCGTTCAGCAAATGAGAGGACCTAAGGGGACCAAGGTTACTGTCACAATAATGCGGGAGGGCTGGACTAAGTTTAAGGATTTTACACTTACACGGGACATCATACATGTGCATTCAGTAAAAAAGGAAACACTTGAACCGGGTTACGCCTACATCAAACTGGTCAACTTTCAGGAAACCACTGACGCCGATCTGATACAAGCAATTAAAGAGATGGGTGACGACGAAAAAATCAAGGGTTTGGTTCTTGACCTTCGTAACAATCCAGGAGGTCTGCTGGATCAGGCGGTCAAGGTGACGAATCTGTTCATTCCAAAGGGACTGATAGTCTACACGGACGGCAGAGTGAAAGACCAGCGAATGGAATTCAGGGCATCACAAAGTGGGAAGAACTACAAATTCAAGGTCGCAGTGTTGATCAATGAAGGCAGCGCCAGTGCATCCGAGATAGTTGCAGGTGCGCTTCAGGACCACGATCGAGCTATAATACTTGGCACAAAATCTTTTGGAAAGGCATCCGTCCAGACCATAATTCCACTGGACAACGGATCGGGCCTGAGACTGACAACTGCATATTACTATACCCCCAAAGGCAGACACATTCAAAAGACAGGAATTCAGCCGGATCTGGATATGAAGCAGGAAGTTCAAAAACAGGAAGAAGAAGAGCTGGAAGCTGAATCCAAACCTGACAAGAAAAAGGATAAGAAGAGCAGATTTCTTAAAGAAAACAAGGCCGAGTTGGAAAAGGACATTGTGGTCAAGAAAGCGCTTGAATGGCTTAAATCCGACGTCACGGTCAGGAAATTCAAGCAGGACAATGAACGACCAGCTCAGGAAACGGCAGCCCTCAAGAACTGACGATTCTACACTTGATGCTGTTAACAGCCTCCATACCGAAAGCCTGGAGGCTGTTTTGTCTCTACCTCTCCAGAACTCAGACAAACCTCTTTTTTATTGTCTGAATATATTCTGTAACCCCTCCGGGCATTTCCTTTTCAATATGAAGTTTAGCGGAAAGAAGCCTGGATTTCACCACTGGATCATTCATTTCATCCAGGTCACTGAGAGCCCCTCCGCGTCTTCCCAGTTGAAACAGAAGTCGGTCCTCATCCGTCAAGTTCAGATAGCGGTCAATCACGGACAAAATTTTCTCTTTTTCCTCGGGAAGTTTGCCATTCACCTCTTCCAGCAAATTCAGAATGTGGTCACTGACAATTGTGGTGTTTATTCCTTCCAGACGCTCTATTATGTCGCGGATCTCACGAACCATCGAGTCTTCGTCCGGAGCCTGGAATTCTCCTCTAATTTCCATATCCATCAATTCACTGCTCCTTCTAATATAGAGTGACCTGAATCTCACATACTTGGGATCAATGGCGTTGATTACACGAGCGGATTCCTTTGTGTGATCATTTGACAGGGCAACGCCCCCGATACCTGGCATGACGTAGAGACAGACTGATATTCCTGCAGCCACGGCGTTTCTGCCACCATCGATTAGATGTTGAGCTTTGGCCCCTTTCTGGATCATTTCCAGAACTTTGTCTGAACCGGATTCCATTCCGACGTGCAACCGAGACAAGCCACATTCTCTCAATCTCATGAAATCATCGACAGACTTGGAGGTCAGGGATGAGGCTCTGGCGTAGGATGTTACTCTCGTGACATGAGGAAATCTCTGCCGAATATGGTTAAGGATTGCAACCAGGGAATCAGTTGACAGCATGATCGAATTTGCATCCTGAAGGAAGACGGTTTCGCCTCCTGATGCAAGCCAGTAAGCAACGGACCTGTAAGAATCCGGTAGGCTGTTATTCTCCAGAACGTGTCGAAGCACACCGTGGGTCAATTCCCCACCGTGCCCATGTTGCAATGAGTAATTGACTATTTCATCATGAATGGCCCGAGCTGAGTCAATGTCCGCCTTCACTTCTTCGACGGAACGTCTCGAGAATTTTTTATTCTTGTAAGTTCCGCAGAACACGCACCTGTTCCAGGGGCAGTTGCGTGTGACCCTTATCAGTAGACTCCCGGCCTCGCTCGGAGGCCTGATCGGACCTTGTTCAAACGTAAGAGATTTGTCCATGGAAATGCGACACTCCGTGTAGATTCTTGTTCACGAATTCCCCGAAACCTTCAAAAGGCTTTCGGCCTCGTAACATGGTAGTCTTAATAGAATATCGACACCGGGGCCATCAGGCAAGAACAAACGAAGATGTCATGGATTACCGAGAAAACAAATCCAACCGACTGTTGAAAAACGCTTAACTCACCTCTCATGAGACCATGGCATCACCAACCGTTTTTTCATTGAAGTCAGGCGTGGAGTCAGCCTCCATGGGGATTTCCCTGAGCCGGCTGGCCAACACCTTGCATCTTCGGCAGGGATTGTAAGATGACCGATACTTCGTAACTTTCCCTCCGCCACGAGTCGCCATTTCTATCTTCAAATCGCTTATCTCAAAATACATTCTCAAACAATGGCTAATGTTCCAGCGCCCCTTGAATACCCTGCAGGTCACCGCATTCTCATCCAGCCATGATAGTCTAATTGAATTCATTTCATCCTCCGTTCAATTGCAGGCTCGAGTTACGGTGATCAATCAGCATGTAAATTATTAATTTTGTCCCTGGGTTGTCCTTTAGTTTTGACTTTTTTAGACAAACACGTAAACTCTTTGTTCCGGTTGATCGACCTACAACCATCTTCCCCAGAATTTTTTTCGGATTGACTTCAAACCCCTTTCATGATAGGGATTAACGTTAGAGGAGTGGATAGGGACTTTGAGATTAAGCGCCAAAAATAACTCATCCTATTCTCGATACAGCAAGTCGGCAATATTGCGGGTTGTGTTCTTGGCTGTAATTTTGTCAGTGTCCATTCCAACAATACTATATCTCACCAATATACGATTAACTTCTCCTTTCACCTTGGGTGGCCAAGGTGATTCCGACAATTCATCCTCAGACAATCCCGCCTCTTGCGCTACAAGCACCGACTCACTACCCCAAAAAGTCGCAGACAACACCCTTGGTGGCTCTCAGGAAATTACAGACGTGACGGGCCCCGGAGACAGTCTCCATTCCCTTCTTATCGACAATCTCGCAGACGAGAACATGGCCCTGGAACTGGCCCAAACCTTTGCAACAACCATAGAACAGAGCCTTGCAACTCCTTTCGATCACAGCGCTCCTCTTCAGGTAGGGAAGAGATACAGCATTACGGTGGACAGAGAGGGTAAATTTCTTCAGGCGGCGTTGGAGCTTGAAGCGGCCCATGTTTTTCATGCTGCACTGGATGAAAGCGGGCTACGTTGCTGGAAAGAAGAAGTGGTGCTGGATTTTAAAACCGAGACCATTTCTTTTGATATTTCGGGGACATTGACAGAGTCGGTATTGAATACCGGTGAAGGCCCGGAATTTGCTCTCAAGCTGAGTAACCTTTTCAGGTGGGACATTGATTTTCAATCCGAATCAGTCAAAGGCGACGTCTGTAAGGTTTTGTTTGAACGACGCTATGCCGATGATCGTCCATCCGGTTATGGTAGAATATTGTGCGCTGTGTATGAGGGCAAAAAAACCGGAGCTAAAACCGCAGTGCTTTTCAACAATGAGTATTACGACGCCAAGGGACTGGAACTGAAAAAGAATTTTCTCCGTTCTCCATTGAGTGTAATACGTGTTACGTCACGATATGGACGTCGCTATCATCCTGTGTTGAGGGTGTGGCGCAAACACAACGGGGTTGACTACGGGGCAGCCCAAGGCACGCCGGTTTGGTCAATATCCAGTGGAGTCGTCATGTTTGCAGGTTGGCAAAACGGGTACGGTAATTATGTATGCATCCGTCACGACAATGGCTATGAAAGCCGTTATGGTCACCTCCACCGGATTTTCGTGGCCAAAGGCCAGAGAGTAAAGCAAAGGCAAAGAATCGGGTCGGTTGGCATGAGTGGTCTGGCCACTGGTCCGCACCTAGATTTTCAACTTCTTGTAAACAACAAGCATGTGAACCCGTTGAATGTCAAAATGGCTCAGAGCATCCGGACTGTTCCGGGCCCCTTGAACGAAAGATTCTCCAGATTGGCCCAGGAACGGCTTCACGCATTAAAAGGCATCATGGTTTCTCGCGGAACGGCCTCTGAATCCAGGGTATCGATGCAGTAAAACTTGCAACTTTCCTTCGGCCTTTTCCTCGTGAAACACTTCTTGAGGCTATTTCTTGAATTAAAATTTGTTTCGGTCAGTTGACACATTTACTTCAGAAACACTCTGGAGTTTGTTAGTCAACGATGGTCTCCTTGACTCGTGGACTTCATAAGGGTATAATTCTGCAATGTAAGGGACAAAAAATATTGGAGATACCTACGCATGACCAAATGGGTTTTAATCATTATCCCGGTGTTGCTGACGCTTTCCGTTGTGCCTTCACACGCTTTCCTGGATTATTTTTTTTCGGGTTCAGGCAGTCGTGACGCTATTGACAACTCGGCAGTCGGCGATTTAAGGGCGTGGTGGTCGGGCAATCCCGTTTATACTTTCAATCCGTACTATTCTGGACCGGCATCTACCGGGCAGCAGCAACAGCAACAGGGCCAGCAACAGCAGGTCATGCAGCAGGAACCATCGGTTAATTTCTATCCGGGTGGGCAGTCTGGCGGGTATGGACAGCAGCAGCCTGGGACCTACGGGTATCAGGGTTATCCTCCCGGAGCGTCCCAGCAGCAGTATGGCGCGGCCCCACAACAACAGTATCAGCAACCTATGCAATACCCTACTCAGCCTCAGGCTCAGCCTGTTTATCAGGTTCCACCTCAACAGCAGTACGCCCCTGTGGGTCAGGCTTCTCAGGGCTATCCCGGAATGCAGGGCGGCTATCAATAAGGATTTTGAGTGTGATGATGCAACAAAAAAAGGCGCATTTTGCGCCTTTTTTCTTCTAGTCTGAAGCAGCGATGTTTTTCAGGCGGCTAGCGGCTAAACGTCCCTGTGTAGTATGCGGATTATCTCTGACTATTTTTTGGAATATTATTTTTGCGGATTTGAGGTCTCCCATCTTTTCAAAGGCCTGCCCCTGTTTAAACAGAGCGCTCAACTCTTTCTTGGATCCTGGATGTTCCTTGATCACTCGATCAAACTGGAGCACAGCTTCGTCAAATCGCCCTTGTTCCAGTCTTGCCTCACCGAGCCAATAGATGGCGCTCGGTGCGAATTGCGATTTTGGGTATTTCTTCAGGAAATCCTCGAATTGCGTGACAGCCTGTTCAAGTGATCCGCCCTTTAATGACGAGTAGGCCTGTCTATAAAACTTTTCCTCAGGACTTGTGGCAGGGTTCCTTAGTTCACCAGCGTCGTCCGAGTTGTCCAGCACTGCGTTTGGGGTCTTTCTGGCGCCCATTTCCTCCCTGGACGACGTTCTTGGCATTCCTCCTCCGGAACCGGCAGGATTTGGAAATGTGTCAGATGATCCAGCTTTTTTTGAGGACTCGATCCCCATTTGCTTTTCCAGTTGGTTCACTCGTTCGGACAAATCACGGATATTTCCATCCTGGGGGTTGGCGGACTGAATTCTCTCAAGTTTGTCCCTCAGACGCTGAATTTCTGTCTCTAGATCCTGAATCCTGCTTGCGACCTGAGTTGTCGCCTGTTCCTGTCCCCCAGCCGAATTGGCCTGCTGGACATAAGGCAAGGATGGACTGGAAGTTCTCGTCAAACATCCCGATGTAAGGATGGCAACCGCCGGCAACATTATTAGGAACTTTTTATTCATTTAATTGGCATTCCCGAATAGATCATCGCATGCGACGCAGTCTGGGTAACAGTGCGTCCTATTTACCTACTCTGAAATAGGCCCTACGGTTTTTAGCCCACGCTTCTTCGTTATGAGCCGGATCCAACGGGAGTTCACTTCCGAATGACACCGTGGAAATACGGTTTGGCGCCACACCCAAAGTCGACAGATATTCTGCTACGGCGCCTGCCCTTCTCTCTCCGAGAGCAAGGTTGTATTCAGGAGTGCCTCGTTCGTCACAGTGACCCTCTACGATTATAGCGACATTCGGATACCTTTTCAGTATTTCGCCATTATATTGCACTGCAGACTGGGCCTCAGGACTCAATGCGTACTTGTCAAAGTCAAAGTGTACCAATTTCAGGCTCGTTTGTACTCCATGGGCGTCAGCTTCAGAGATTTGACCGACTCCGTACCCGGGAGCGACCGGTCCTTCTTCCTGCTTTACCACCTTTTTGGCGCACCCGCCCGTCAGTAGAATTACCAGAAGCATACTTATGACCACACACATCATAAAACGGGTTCGCATCCGCTTCTCCTATCGTCTCGCCACATATTCTCAGCGAGCATTATTACGAGACCATGCCGGACTTTTCCCCAATACCGGGGACACAGGGACCTGAATTGAGCCTTTTGCATCCATCACATAAATTCGTTTTCCGCCGTCTCGATTCGATGTGAATGTAATTAGCCGTCCATCCGGTGACCACGCCGGCTCCTGATTAGACCCCTGAGTGGTCAGAACTCTGAAATCTGAGCCGTCCGTCTTGATGGCGCATATCTGAAATCGACCATCAATTCGAGCAGTAAACGCTATCTGTTCGCCTCGCGGCGACCAATCCGGATCCGTGTTGTAATTGCTGACAAATGTCAGGCGCCTGCTTTCTCCGCCATTCACCGGAATCAGGTATATCTGCGGAGCCCCGGCTTGATCAGACACATATGCTATCGTTGACGCATCCGGCGACCATGTGGGAGAGATATCATTTCCTCGACCATTAGTCAATTGTTTTAATATGTCACCTCTGGTATTTACGATGAATATCTTAGGTATTGATTTAATACTTATTGATAAGGCTATGAAATTACCGTCAGGAGAGAATCTTCCGGAAGCGTTGAGCCCTGGTCTTGTTGAGACAGGCCTGTATTGCGTAGATGGGAGTTCCAGCCACCACAGGCCTGGATTTCTGTTCATGTATGAGGTGAATATCAGGCCATTTCCATCTGGGGCCCAGTCTGGAGAAACGTTTATGGTGCCGTTTCTTGTGAGTTGTTGTAGATTGTGGCCATCGTAGTCCATGGAATAGATTTCTCTTGATTGGGAGTCACCGGCAAATGCGAGCTTTCCGGAAAAACTGCCTGGCAATCCGGTCAACTTTTCCAGGACGCGATCATTGAAGAGATGTATCATTCTTCGATGGTCGTTCAGCTTGGCGGTGAAACGTTTTCCCATTTCCAGCTTCCGTAGTCCGACATCGTAAAGCCTGGCCTCGATGGTGAGTTGATCTCCCTGGACCTGATAATTACCTGAAATGAAAGCCTGGACGCCTAATTGCGTCAAATAGTCAAAATTAGGCTCGAGTCCCGGTGTCATGGCTGAAGACAGGTTACATTCGACGATCTGGAATATTCCGGTAATATACAGGTCATTCTTTACTATTGCGGCCAGGTCTTTTCCATTTATGGACCCGGTGGATTCCGAGACAAAATCAGCTATGGCTATTGGCATTTTCATCAGATTGGGATTGTCGACATCAATCATCAGTTTAGCTGCGACGAATTGAGGATATAGCAGCAAAAGTGTAACCCAGAGGATATTAAGCAGCCATTTTGCCGGCCTGATTGGCTTTAAGTTTTCCAGAATATTTTTTTTCATTTTCTGTATGGGGATTTCAATTACGGTAAGCATATTAAGAGGATTATAACAATAACTCTTTATCACTGCATGCCACCTGGCGTGAATCGTAGAGCCAAGCCTCCAGATTGTTTTATCTTTTCGACTACTTCGTGAGGAACAGGAGGAAAGGGAGCCGCATGAAATACCGCCCTGAGTGCGGAATTGTCGAAAAGTTTGTCCCCGGAACTTGAATCAATGGAGGCATCGATCAGTTTTCCATCTTCCGTAATCTGGACACCAACGACGGTAATCTTATCCAGCTTCGTCTGATCTCCCAATAGTGACCAATGGGTATTTACCCTGTTTTTAACCAGCTCGAACCATCGCAACAACTCTGTATCAGCTCGCGATGCGCCAACTTTTGAAGACGATCCGGCCTGGCTTGTCCCCAGATTTTCCGATGGACGCGTTTCACTGTTTTTGTCCCGCATCCTGGAGCGTAATTCAGACAGCCTGTTTTCCAGATATTTTGTGTTATCAGGCTCCTTGGGGGCCGTCGTCTTCTTGTTCGTAACCGTCTTTGTTTCAGGTATTCTTTGAGGTGGTTTCTTCCTTTTCTGAAGCTGAAGACTAGGCGCTGGTTTGGCTTCCGAGAAAGAAGATGTCAGCCGTTCCTGGTTTGGGGTGTGAGCAGTAGCCGGTTCGGCAAACTCCCTGGTGAGTGGGATTATCGAAGGTTCCGTCATGGAAGCCTCAGGTCTGGCCAGCTCTACTCTGGATGCCCCTGATTCCACAAGTTTAACATTTGAGACGACTGGACCGACTACCTTTATTGGGCTTGAAAATGAATAGGACATAATTATGATTGCAATTAGAGCCACTAAATGCAGACCGATGGAGGCCAGCATCATTGAGTTGGAAGCCATATGCTCTTTTTTCAGAAGCTCCGAAATCATCTTGCCCCGGCAGAATCCTCTTGCGGA
>CAYNZA010000116.1:0-9350 GCA_964401595.1 uncultured Desulfomonile sp. | reverse complement strand
TACGGTGACTGTTTCATCATGAGAACTCATGGGCTGAGAGCCTGTCACCAGATCGATAATGCTCAAACGCCTGTGTCCCAGAGCAGCCTGGTCTTTTATCCACAAACCACTGCCATCCGGGCCTCGTCGATTAAGAGCTTCCGTCATCGATTCCAGCCAGGCCGTCTGTTGGTCAATGCTCCCAGGGGCGTTTATAAATCCTGCTATTCCACACACTGCGTAGTCACCAATCCATTGAGGGTTCCCTTGTCAGGAAATCATCGATCGTAACTTAAGGGCAAGCTTCTCGTTACCCAGAAAATCGCCCCGTGAGACATTTTCCCTGAAGATTCCAAGGTTACGTTCAAAGTCCAGAAAAGTATTCACATTCGGGGTCACTTCCGATGAGTAATCGCCGTAACCCAGATATCTTATCATGAAAGCGTTGAGATGCTGTTCGTAAGCAAGACGAATAGGAAAACAAAGTATGGGTTTTCCATAATACAGGGATTCGGATATGACATTATGCCCGCCATTCACTATCGCATAACGGCAACTCGAAAGGTCCTCCAGAAAACCTTCTACCGAGTTGGCCCTGAATTCGAGGTTCTTGTCAACCGGCCGTTCCCCGAAGCCATAGATCCTGTACAATCCTTGGGTGTTCTTCAATGTCTCCAACAATGGAAGAAACGATGGGGATGTCTGGTACACCAGGACATGCTCTCCTTCTGACGCTGTGAACCGCTTGACGACGGGTCGAAGAACCGATGGCGTCACCACTGTCCTGTCGGGGTTTTTTGGAGCAAGGTTGAAAAAAGAGGTCACAATGTATTTATCAGCTTTGCTGTACATGAACTTCAGGGGAGCCGTAAGTAACAATCTGCCGAGAAAGCCTCCCGGATCGACAGGCCATTGACACTCAGTCAGAACATGCTGGTGATCCACGCTTATGCAGGGAATGCCCATTCGCAAGGCCGCCATTGGAGTGAAATACTCATAGTTGGATAAGACTACATCGGGTCTGAACTCCCGCATCAGTGTCTCCACATGTCCGAGCACGGAATTACGCCTGAATAGAACCCTGGAACCGTTATAAATAGTGGATTTGAGATCTACCTGATTGTTGGAATAGTACGTAGACAACATCGGTATTTCCACGGTCTGAAATCCAAGCCCGCCTATCTTAGACACCTTACCCCCTCCCATGAACAAAAATTCATGCTCCGGAAGCAATGAAGCCACGATAGAAGAAAAAGTGATGTGTCCCATGGCGTCACCCATGACGCCAAATACTATTCTGGCCAATTGTCGGCTCTTTCTACGAAATTATCGAATGAATGATACCCTTCCAGATTATCCGTAACCTCGGGAGATGTCAATCCAGCGCGCAAGCGCGCAAGCGCGCTGGGTCTTATAACATACTGTAATAAAAAATAAATATGGTTCATTCCTGGAGTTGTCGCCGAAGCTGGAACAGTTCTGTAGCCAATACGTTTCATAATGAAACATATTTCTGCATGGTCAATAAAAAAACACGTTTCAGTATGAAACAGCTTGCGCTATACTTTTTGTAGGTCAACGTAGTCATCTTCGACTCAACGAAGAGGCGTTTCGCGCAAGTCCATGATAGAGGGACAACAGACTCTGATGCTGTGATAACCACAACGAGGCCTTAAATGAAATTGAGGCAATCCATAGGGCAAATATTCTCAGGATTGGCTGAAGTCACCGACCAGGAAGACTCACCCATTCGATACAATATTGTTCGTCGGAACATGACGATCCTGATGCTGCTGATCACCCTGGTTCCCTTGGCTTTGATGACGGTGATCAACTATTACGAATACCGGTCTGTGCTGAGAGGTGAGATTGTCACTCCACAGAAGGTCCTGGTCAACAAGGCCAAGCATTCCATAGAGCTATTTCTGGCCAATCGTCTCGCCACGGTCAATTTCATAGCTTCAGCGTATTCCTTCGATGAACTGGCGGATGAAGCGAATCTCAACAGGATATTCAGGGTTCTGAAAAAGGAATTCGAAGGGTTTGTAGATCTCGGTCTGATTGATTCTGCCGGTCTTCAGGTCAGTTACGCCGGACCGTACAAATTACAGGGGAAGGATTATTCGGAGCAGAGCTGGTTTGAGCATGTGCAGGTGAACGGCACTTATATCAGCGATGTGTTTAAGGGTTACAGGCGATTTCCACATATTGCGCTGGCAGTGCAGCATCATCCGGTAAACGGCAAGTCCTGGATAGTTCGGGCGACTATTAATACGGCGAAACTCGATGAATTGATAGCCTCGATGGGATTGGATCCCGAGAGTGACGCCTTTCTGGTAAACAAGGCCGGCATCCTTCAGACGAACTCCAAGTATTACGGCTCGGCTCTTGAAAAGTGTCCATGTATTCCGTCCGTGAGTTATGAGCCGACAGTAGTGGAACGTGTGGACCCAAAAGGCCGGGAAATTCTTCTTACCTATGCGTATTTCCCCACGACGGACTTTATTTTCATGCTCATAAAGCCTCAGGCGCAGGTGATGAAAGCATGGTACACCTTGAAAGGTGATCTCCTGGTCGTCTTCCTTGTGAGTGTGGGGCTGATAGTGGTCGTAGTCCTGAAGTTGACGAAGACTATGTTCCAGAGAATGAAGCAGTCCGACGACAGACGCGCTCTGGCTCTGAGAGAGATGGAGCACAGTCACAAGTTGTCATCCATTGGCAGGTTGGCGGCCGGAGTGGCCCATGAAATAAACAATCCTCTGGCTGTAATAAACGAAAAAGCCGGCCTGATGAAGGATCTGATTGAGTTTGCCCCCGATTTCCCTGACAAGGAAAGGTTTCTCGGGCCGGTGGTCGCCATAATAGGTTCGGTGGAGCGATGCAGGACGATCACACATAGGCTGCTGGGATTTGCCCGAAGGATGGATATCGAGATTCAGGTCCTGGATGTCAATGATGTCGTGAGTGAAACTCTCGGTTTTCTGGAAAAAGAGGCTCTTTACAGAAATATCAAACTTAATCTCAATTTTGCCAAGGAATTAGGCAAGATAGAGTCTGATCGCGGTCAACTGCAGCAGGTGTTCCTGAACATACTCAACAACGCCCTCCAGGCTATGAAAGACGGGGACACGCTGTCTGTATCCACATTCGAAAGAGACGAGGAATCAGTGGGAGTCACGATTCAGGACACCGGCCACGGCATGCCAGAGGAGACAATGAAACATATTTTCGAGCCATTCTTTACTACCAAAACGGCGGGTAGGGGCACAGGACTAGGTTTGTCCATAACTTACGGTTTGGTGAAGAAACTCGGCGGTGATGTGGACGTCCAGAGCAAAGTAGGGGCTGGTACGAGATTCACCGTTTATCTGCCAAAAAAACATCAGGAATCACAAGGGAGCTGAAATGGTCGCTCTGAAGGTCATGCTGGTGGACGATGAGCAAGAGTTTGCCACAACTCTTGCAGAGAGGCTTCGAATGCGGGGGATGGATACCGTGACGGCTTTTGATGGAGAGGATGCCCTCAAAATGATTCCCGTCCAAAAGCCTCACGTGATTGTCCTGGACATAATGATGCCTGGTATGTCCGGTTTGCAGGTGTTGGGCAAGATAATGGAAATAGCCCCCGGAACCCCGGTCATTCTGCTTACTGGAATAGGGTCTACCACGGAAGGAATAGCCGGTATGAAAAACGGGGCGGTGGACTATCTGATGAAGCCCTTACAGATAGAGGAACTTATTGAGAAGATCAGAGCCGCCCTCAAGAAAGATGCCTGAGAGGCAAACCGAGGTTTAGAAGTGAAAGAAACATTGTTCATGGGAAAAATGACAGCTACCGCCACTCATGAAATAAAAAACGTTCTGGCGATAATCAGGGAATCCAGCGGCCTGATGCAGGATTTTCTCTATATGCTAAAGGATGAAAAATTCGAATACAGGGAGAGGTTTCTCAAGATCATCTCCAATATTGACGATCAGGTGACAAGAGGAGACTATATTTCCACGCTTCTGAATAAATTTGCCCACGTTCCCGATCAAGAATCATCCACGGAAAATGTGCCCGAAATTGTCGATCAGATGATTGCCCTGAGCGCACGCATAGCGAGAGCCAAAGAGGTCAGTTTTGTTAATAACTCACCTGCAGTGACAGCACTGCTAACCTGTGATCCTTTGAAAACGAGGATGCTTGTGTTTCAGGCAATGGATACACTCATGGGCCATGCCCGGAGCGGAGAAAAAGTTGGTGTAAAAGTTTCCTCGGGTGAGGCGGGAAAAGCGCTGATAGAATTCCATCTCGAACAGGACAAATCGGGTGGGCGCTCATCAGAAGCTTTGAACGCTTCAGAGCAGTGGAGGGAGTTGAAGGCTACGGCTGATGAAATGAAGTATGAGGCTGAATTTGACCCCGAATCGGGTATATTGAAACTTGAACTGACTGATAAAAAGTCTCTTGGAGGATATTATGAAGGAATTTAAAGTCCTTATGGTTGATGATGAGGAAGAGTTCATAAAAACCCTCGATGAACGCGTGAAAATGCGTAACCTGGATTCGAACGTGGCGTTCAGCGGAGAAGAGGCGCTGGAGATACTGGAGAAAGAAGCCCCGGATGTCATGTTGCTGGACCTGAAAATGCCGGGAATGGACGGCATGGAGGTCTTGAGAAGGGCAAAAGCGGCCTATCCCGGTGTTCAGGTGGTAATGCTTACGGGTCACGGTTCTGATCAGGACGAAGCCGAAGCCAGACGTCTGGGTGTTTTCGACTACCTCAGAAAACCCATACCCATCGAAAAACTGATGAAAGTCCTCAAATCCGCTTATGAGAAAAAGATTCAGGATTCTTTGGTCGCAGCCACCTTTGCTGAAGCCGGTGAACATGGCACTGCACAGGAAATTATGGATCAGGGCAAAAAAAAATAAAAAATAGCCGGAGGCCAAAATGAGTGTCAAGGTTCTCATCGTCGATGACGAGGAAAATTTTGTGGATCTATTATCGGAAAGGCTTGAAGCCCGGGGTTTTAAAGTGGGAAAGGCCTATAACGGCTCTGACGCCATTTCGATCATGAAGGCTGAGGACTATGATGTAGTGTTGCTCGATGTGATGATGCCGGGAAAGGACGGCATCACTACCCTGAAGGAAATGAAACAGATTCGGCCACTCACTGAAGCGATCATGCTGACGGGACACGGCACGGTAGAAACAGGAATCGCAGGCATGAAACTCGGAGCTTACGATTATCTGCTGAAACCTTCGGACATAGAGACCCTCAGGACAAAAATCACTGACGCCTACAAAAGGAAAGAGGATCACGAGAACAGAATAAAACAGGCCGAGGTTGATAGAATTGTAGCATCTAAAGGTTGGTAGCCAATCCGGATCCGGTCCGGGACAAAGCGCTAGGTCCCTGCCAACGAAAGTATGACAGGCCAGAGGGCGCTATCATGAAACCTTACGGTTAAACGACTCCAGATCTGTATCGCAGGTTTAAGAAATGTGAAGCTGTTAGCTTTTAACAAATATTTTAACTTTTAGCGGAAGTGTAAGCAGTTGAGCTGTGCGCTCAAAGGCACACCTGACCGGGAAAGATAATTGTTGAATGCTGTGTCCAGCTTTATTCATGGATAATCTTGACTAAATTACAGGAGTATATAATGAAAAAGACCGGTAAAACGAGCATGTTTGTTCTGGCGCTCCTATTGTCGGTTCATATTATCGGCAGTTCTGGCTTTTGCGAAGTTTCGGCAACTGCGCCGGAGAACTCAGGAGCAATGGCCTGGTGGGTTTGGCCTATAATACTGTTGGCGGTGACGTTTGTGATGGGAATAGCTGCCGTATTGGGTGGTGTTGGCGGTGGCGTGTTGTTTGTTCCAATAATCAGCGGTTTTTTCCCTTTTCATCTGGATTTTGTGAGGGGCAGTGGTTTGCTGGTGGCGTTGGCGGGAGCGTTAGCTGCCGGCCCGGGATTGCTGAAGATGAATCTGGCCTCCTTGAGACTCGCCATTCCCGTGGCGCTGATAGCAAGCTCGTTTGCCATAGTGGGCGCCATGGTGGGGCTGGCCTTGCCGACTCAGGTTGTGCAAATAGCCTTGGGAGTAACAATCCTCGGAATCTGCGTGTTGATGCTGACATCAAAGAAATCGGATGTTCCCCATGTTCCCAAGGCGGACCCTCTGTCATCGGTGCTTCGGATTTACGGTGTGTATCAGGAGGCGAGCACCGGGGAGGTAATAGACTGGAAAATACATCGTACGTGGCAGGGGCTGGTTCTTTTTGTGGTTATCGGGATCATGGCCGGTATGTTCGGTCTGGGGGCTGGTTGGGCGAACGTGCCGGTGCTCAACCTTTTGATGGGGGCCCCGTTAAAAATAAGCGTGGCGACCAGCAAGTTTTTGCTTTCAATTACAGATACTTCAGCGGCGTGGATATACATGAACCAGGGTTGCGTCATCCCGATGATGGTTGTTCCGTCGCTGATAGGGATAATGGCGGGGTCCTTCGTTGGAGTAAGACTTCTCAAGGTTGCCAAACCGGGGATGGTCCGCTGGATAGTCATCGGTATGCTGGGTTTCGCAGGCTTGAAGGCGCTCACCAAGGGCCTGGGGTTTTAAGTCAGTTCGGCGACCATTAAGAAAACCTGTTTTTGAATAATGGAGGAAACCAGATGTCGTCTCATTCTCACAAGTCTCTGGAAGCCGGTCCGGAACAGATTCTTTACGCTGCCTTCCTGGAAAAGGGTATGCTTTTTGGCCTGGTCATACTTTTGTTAACTTACTTGGTCTATGTGTTGGGGATTGTCAAACCATATATTCCAGTGACAGAGGTTCCAAACTACTGGTCGATGAGTGTTTCGCAGTACTTGCATAAAGCCAATGTGCATGCGGGTTGGAGTTGGCTTTCTCTGGTCGGTTACAGTGATTTTCTCAACTTTATAGGAATCGCTGTCCTTGCAGGCATCACGATCCTTTGTTTCATAGTCATAATTCCGACGCTCTGGAAAAATGATGACAAGTTGTACGCTGTTCTGTCGTTGCTCGAGGTGATAATTCTCAGCGTCGCCGCTAGTGGAATATTGGGTTCCGGCGGCCACTAGGTCAAATTCTGCTGCGGTTCGGCAGTCAGAGAAACGTATGAAATACGGAGGAAAGAAAAATGCCCTCTGAGATACAGGTAAAAGAAATCATGATTCCCATTTCAGACTATGCGGTGGCCAGGACGGGGGACACTTTGTCTGAGGCGGTTCCACTCCTGCGCAAGATATATTGTCTGAGCGAGCATGGGAAATGCACCGAAACGGGTCATCGAAGCATTCTGGTGGTAAACGATGAAGGGAATCTGGCCGGTATAGTGAATTTTTCTACCATCCTTGCCGCACTGATACCCGAGATAGCAGGCGGTATCCTCGCAAGGTTCGAATCAATCGGCATCTCCATGACTTATGCTCAGGCCGGTTCAGAGGAACTCGATGAAGCCAGGCTCAGTTTCAGAGCGCGGGTGAAAAAGAATGCGGAAACAAAAATCGACAATGTGATGCTGAAAATAAAGGGGTCAATCGATTCGAACTCCACCGTTCTGGACGCCCTGAAACTAATTTATAGGAATAAAATCAATATACTGCCTGTCTATGAATCTCAAAAGCTAATAGGGGTAGTCAGGGACTCAGACCTGTTTCTTGTAGTAGCGGAAATTCTGGCGGAATGATAAGTATAGGTTAAAGTTTAACCCAGAGCTTTTCAAATGACGCTTAATACAGGCGAGCAAAAACGCCATCGTCAGAACATAATCCGTGTAAGTTCGGTGATTCTTGTGACGGTGGCCCTATTTGTTTCCGGCTGTTTTGGGCGGGCTCAGGTCAAGGATTTCAGTTCACCTCCAGTTCCGATCATCTACGAAGATGAAACCACAACAAAATTCAGAGATAATGATGACGACAAATTCATAGAAATCAGGAAGGCTCCCACATCCAGGCCCATAGAAAATCTTGCCATTCACTACCCCGCATTATTCCCCGGCGGCGAGGTTATAAGACCCGGCGACACGGAAGAGTACACCATTGTCAATGGCAAGAACTCTTACAAGGTGGTCTTTCGAACGAAGTACATTCGCAAGAGAAAACGTCTCAATGAAAAAGAGCTTTCTGAAGATTTCAAGGTCCCGGAAGGTTGGACAAAAAGTTCAATACAGGATTCCTCTACCGGCGCCAGAATTCCTATTTTACTGGGTCCCGTCGTTCCACAACACCGCATTCTCTATGTCGTTCCGGGAGAACAGAATGTCTATTACCTGTTCCTGAGATTTGATGGAGAAAACTACGAACAGGCCATAAAAGATTTTGACAGGTTCGTACGTGAGGAAATGACCTACAAATAGAGCCCACCCGGATAGCCAAATCCAGAATTATACCCGCTGGTCAAGATTTATATAAATAAAAACATTAGCAAAGTGCTTTAACTTCCTGTATAATATTAAAAGAATGTTTGTGTTTTTATGAGTTATTGGAAGGCATGATTTGCATGTCCGGTCGATCCATCTAACCAAAAAGTTCCCGGAAAACCGTATTGAAGCACAAAGCCTCTACACTTCTTATTTTGACTTTAATCGCATTTTGCCTGTTTGGCGCTGCGTCGAGGGCCCAAGCGTGGAGCTGGTGGGACGATCCGGGGCCGCTGGTTTTTGTCCAGCCGCGTGTCCTGATCGGGTACATGCTTCCAACCCGGACGAATGCGCTGAACGTGAATATGTACGGTCCTCAAATTTCAAGCGGTATAATCCCGAGTATACAGCAGACTGCGAAAATGGAGGGCCTGTGGACGGAACTTGTAGTACCTGTCAATAGCGTCTATCCCATTGGTTTCAATCCGAGTGTCGGGTATCTGATCCCGGCTGATTACAGGGTCGATGAAACCTATCAGGGAAACTCAGGGCAAATCGCCAAGAGGACATGGAGAACAAAAACAACTCTTTACAACCTGAAATTCTCCATCGATTACGCCTTTTCACAGTCGGTCACCGCAATGCTGGGTTTTCAGTATGATTCCTTCATGGCCGATTACAGGGCCCCCTATGACCAAGTTTCGAGTGACAATGTGGGTTTGAATTCCGCCCAGAGAGTCGGTTTGGAAGTCAGCCTGGGTATCCCATTCGTCGGGGTCATGTACGAACGCAACATTGGGTCGATTTTTGATTTAAAGGCATACATCTCAGGGTATCCCGGCATACCCGGAGTCCTGTCATTCGAAGAAGCAGTGCAATTCAGTTACAATGGCAATGCTGAACACAGTGGTGTCAAATTCTCACAAGAAATCAGTTCGGGGTATTTTTACGAGGCTTTTGCGCAGTTATCCACCCCTGTATGGAGAGGTATCGGAGGGGGCG
>CAYNZA010000115.1:1919-9359 GCA_964401595.1 uncultured Desulfomonile sp. | reverse complement strand
CCTTCCATCTCGAAGTCGGCCTCGGGGATCAGAACAAAATTGGCGTACCTCTTGTCGAGCGCGGCGTTGGCCGCAATAAAACCGGATTCTCTTCCCATCAATTTGACGAGACCTATTCCGTTTGGGGCCCCATTAGCCTCGACATGAGCGCAACCAATTACTTCTGCAGCAATACTCACAGCGGTGTTGAAACCAAACGACCTCGACAGGAACAGGATATCGTTGTCTATTGTCTTTGGTATTCCAATGACTGAAATCTTGTCCTGACGCGCTTCGATTTCCTGGTAAATTTTTGAGGCTGCCCTAAAGGTGCCATCCCCTCCAATGAGAAATAAAATTCCGATGTTCATTCGCTCCAGAGCGTCTACTATCTCCCCGATGTCTTGTGGACCTCTGGATGAGGAGAGGATAGTCCCGCCAAGTTCATTGATCTCGGAGACAACATCCGGCCTCAGTTCCAGAACAGAATGGCCGTATTTCGGAATAAACCCCTGTAATCCGTAACGGATTCCGAGAATGTTTCGAACGCCATAACCATGATAAAGAGTTAGAACTATTGATCTTATGACATTGTTCAAACCAGGACAAAGCCCTCCGCATGTGACTATTGCGCACTTCAATTTGCTAACATCAAAGTAAATGTTGCTCCGCGGTCCTGCCTTCACAAAAGAAATGGGGGGGCTCCCTGAGGCCATATTTTTCTCCAGGTCGCCTACCGAGAGGCTGTATAAAACCCGTTCACGATCAACAACCCACTCAGAAGCCCGAACAGGTGACGCTATCTTTGGCTCTCCCAGATTTTTTACAGAAGTATCCATAAATAATTATCTACTCCGTGGTCAGATATTTTCTTTCCAGAATTTTTGGTGTCTTGATTCATGATGATTCCACCGTGATGCGAGGACATTTCTGAGAACCGGCAAGGAGAACCAGGGAGTTGAAACGGTGTGTTTAAACATTAAACCTGAACAGGACAATATCCCCGTCCTGCATGATGTAATCCTTTCCTTCCAGTCTCACCTTGCCTGATTTTGAGGCGGCCGCCATGGATCCACACTGTTTGAAATCATTGAAGGCCACCACTTCGGCGCGTATAAATCCACGCTCTATGTCCGAGTGAATCACTCCTGCAGCTTTCAAGGCCGTCTTTCCATTTATGAGGGGCCATGCCCTTACTTCGGGTTCGCCGGCCGTCAGGAAAACGATCAGATTTAGTAAATCGAATGACTTGCGAATGATCCTGTCCTTCGCGCCTTCCTCCAGTGACATTTCCAAAAGGAATTCTTCGGCTTCTTCCGGAGAGAGCCTGGCTATTTCAGCTTCTGTGTCAGCGTAAAGCCAATCCAACATCACGTCACGGGACATAGCCGGTAAACTTGATAACTTAGCGGTAACTGCGAGCATGTCATCCTTTGTTTTTTCTTCTCCGGCGTTTACCAGAACAAGCTCCGGCTTTGCCGAGAGAAAAGCGAACCCTCTCATTTTCTCGGACTGGACTATCGCAGGTGAAAGGCGTAACGGTTTACCTTCATCCAGCACTTTCTTCGCCTGTTCCAGAAGATCGTGTTCTTCAACGGCCTCTTTCTTTCCACGTTGTATTTCTTTGGCTATACGTTCAATCCTCTTTTCTACAGTAACCAGGTCAGAAAGAATCATTTCATCTTCTATACGGTTGTAATCCCGAACTGGATCCGGGTCGTCCATGGCGGGAGAATCAAAATATCTCAAGACTATTACCAGGGCTTCAACAGGTCTGATATGTGTGAGAATTTTGTCGCCCAAGGATTGGCCGGGTTTGGAATCGCCACTCAATCCTGAGATATCAAGATACTCAACATGAACCGGGGTAACCTTTTTGGGTTTGTGGTAATCGGCAAGAAAATCAAGTCTATGATCAGTAACTTTTACGACACCTATGCCTGGCTCCTGGCGTCCCTTGCGCTCCAAAACCTCGACGCCGCCGGTCAAGGCCTTGAACACAACAGTCTTGCCGCAACCCGGCAACCCTACAATCCCGAGCTTCAAATTTTTCCTGTCCTTTCCAGATAGATTGTAATTGTTTTTATATCACTGAGTTGATCGGGTAAACCTGATATAGAGATGAAGCTGGTTCGAATTGGTTTTGGAAGGAACCAAAGCCTTTCCTTCAATCTGAAGGGCGCCGGCTTCTACTGATCCGTGATTGATTAGAGCCGTGGCAAGATCAGCATATTTGTTGCTCGGTATTACTACACCCACCATCACATCCCCGAAACTGTTTCGAGTCCTTTCATCTACTATTTGACCCTGAATATTGGGGAGGACTTTTCGGAGGGATTCTACTGCGAGGTCAATTCGGGGGCTTTCCACTGTGAGATTATCTCCGCCTATTTCATCGGCTATCGTCGGAAAGCGCCAAGCCGGCATAGCGCTGACCTGAGTCGCCGCGGGAGCATGGTTGGACGCTATCATCGGCAAACGCGCAGTTGAGCCGGTAGATGTTGTAGATGTTGTGGCAGTATCCGTAGAACCTTGCGCAACCTTGGCCGCAGGTGAGTTAATTTCCATAGATGTGGCGATACTTTTGGCGCCTGCAAGAGGCGCAATCGCCAGACCTGAATCTACAGGCGCATTATTGTAAACCATAAAAGCAAAAATGGCTATCAGGGCCAATGAGGCCACACCCACAGGAACAGGAAGCTGTGGAATGGAATCCAGGAAATTTCTTACAAAATATTTTATACCAGTGCGCTTTGATCTAGGATGGATTCTTTTGTTGAGCTGTTCAAGGAAATCTTTTGGTGGAGACACGGGTTCCAGATTGTTAAGGGCCTGAAGTGAAAATTTATACCAGTTGTAGTCATCCTCGCATTCACGGCACACTCTCAGGTGGTTCTCCAAGGCTTCATGATCGGCGTCATCAGCCTCTCCATCAAATATCTTTCCATATAACGAGCTAACATTTTCACAGTCCATCATGACAAGACCTTCTTCAGTTTTTCTTTAATGACCATCCTGGCCCTATGCAGGCGAGACTTGGTAGTTCCTTCCGGCAGATCGAGCATTTGGGCAATTTCTTCGTATGAAAAACCCTCTATATCTCTCAAGATGACTATTTCCCGATGGTCCGGTTCCAGCGCCTCAATCGCATCCTGAACAACTTTCTGAACTTGCCTGCTGGAAAGAATGTTTTCAGGATTTGTAGAAAAATCCGGGATTACCTTCTGATAACCGTCACCTTCGTCGTCCTGATTCTGAGACGATTTGTTTACAAAGAATCCTCGCCTCTTTAGATACTTGAACCGGTTCTTGCCTCTGTTGGTGGCTATTTGAAAAAGCCAGGTAGAAAATTTTGAATCGCCCCTGAATTTCTTAAGATTCTGATAGGCCGCAGCAAAAATTTCCTGAGCTAAATCATTTGCCTCTTCCTGATCACCAACAAACCGGTAAGCCACATTAAAAATTTTCTTTTGATACTTCAGGACAAGTTCATTAAACGCCTCGCTGTCCCCTTTGTTGCATCGGGCCACAAGTTCTTCATCATCATCAATGCCCGATTTTAATTTCGGGATGATTGCCAAACTTGATATCGTAAGACAAAGGAAACTGAGAATTGTTTCAGGGGATAGAAGCACTGTGGTAATTTTTTCTCCGAGGCGAAGTATTCTGTGAAACTATGGTAACAAGCTCACAAAGTCAACCTTTTAGACTGCTTCTGCGCCTGATGGCAATCATCCCCGGCGCTTTGCATAGTTGAGCAAGTTCGGAAAATATTTGATTGACACGTCAACAACAATCATTGAGCGCGTCCGATGATTGATGCAATTTGTTGCAAACAATCAAAATGTTCATTCGTTTTTGTTGGGCTGGAGATTAGTCCGACACGGAACTTTGCTTGCCTGTGCCGGCCTTCATCATTTGGGCAACCTGGACTCACTTTGCAATTTCAACTTGAAAGAAATGCCCTGTAAGCCTTAAAACACATCCAGATGTCATCCTTGGCGCAAAGTTCAAAAGGAGAGTGCATACCCAGTATTGGAGGGCCACAGTCAATGATGTCTATACCGGCGTTTGCCAGATATTTTGCCACCGTTCCCCCACCACCCTCATCAACCTTTCCCAGGCCCGCAGTTTGCCAAACCACCTCGTGCTCATTGAAAAGACGTCTGACCCACGAAGCATACTCGGCGTTTGCGTCCGAGCCCATATACTTGCCACCGCTACCGGTATATTTGGTTATTCCAATACCATGGCCAATTCTGGAATTGTTTCTTTTTTCATACATTTCAGAATAGGTAGGATCGACAGCGGCAGTAACATCACCAGACAGCGCTTTTCCGGATGTGAATATTTTTCTGATATTCCTTTGTGAAGGCTCCAGAGCAGTTTTTTCTAGTAATTCGTAAAGAAAAGTTTCCAAGGCAAAAGACTTGGCGCTGGTATTTCCCTCCGAGCCAATTTCTTCCTTGTCGTAACAGATAGCTATGGCGGTATGTGAGGGCTTTTCAGTATGCATGAGCGCAGTGACGCTTGTGAAGGCGCATACCCTGTCATCCTGACCGTAGCCCGCTACCATGGATCGGTCGAGGCCGGCGTCCCTCACAGCGTCCGCCGGCACTATCTCTATCTCGGAACTCACAAAATCCTCTTCTGTTATTCCGTATTTTCGGTTCAGTAATTCCAGGACCGCCAGCTTGACCCGATCTGAGGCGTCCTTGTCTTCATATGGGGTTCCAGCGATTATTACATTAAGGTTTTCGGCGGGGATAAATTCAGACGCTTTCTGTTCCATTTGCTTGCGGGACAAATGCGGAAGCAGGTCCGGGATCGTTATTACCGGATCTTTCGGATCAATGCCGATTTCTATCTCAACTACCTCTCCGTCATGACGAACTATTGTCCCGACCATGGCCAATGATCTTGCCACCCACTGATATTTTTTTATACCGCCATAGTAGTGGGTCTTCAACATTGCCAGGCCAAGGTCCTCGTAAAGTGGGTTTGGCTTGAGGTCAAGCCGTGGACTGTCAATGTGAGAAGTTACTATCCTCACTCCCTGGGTAAGAGTTTCTGCACCCATCACAGCAAGAGCCAGCAACTTTCCGCGAGAATTGAAGTAGACCTTCGAATCCGATTGATCTGCCTGAAAAATATCTTTAAAACCATTCTTCCGGGCCAAATCCAGAAACGCGGAGACACACTTTCTCTCTGTTCTTGCCGTGTTCAGAAATTCCTTGTAGTCCTCGGCGTAATCTTTAACAGCTTGTTTATCCTGTTCGGAGATGCAGTCCCAAACCCTGGGCTTCTCCATCATCAGTCTCTCTTTTAACCTGGATGTCTTGCCGGCTTCTTTTTTCTCTTTCATCCCTGGCTACCTATTTCCCCTGGGGTCATTCATCAAAGCTATCTTTTTGATTTCCAGGGCGGGTCTAATGGATTAAAGGCTTCCGATAAAGATCGGGGATGATCCGGTTCCGGACCAAGCGCTCCTGGATTCGTCGCTGAAGCTGCTTTCAGAGGCGGATGGTTCTTGCGTTCAAGGAAATCCCTTGCCGTGTTTATGGGAGTGGCAAAACCTATGCCCTGGCTTTTCCACAAAAGGATAGTGTTGATACCTATGACCTCGCCTTGCATGTTGAAAAGGGGGCCACCCGAATTTCCCAGGTTCATGGCCGCATCTATCTGGATCAGCGGAGGGTATCCTGAACCTGGTATCATTCTTTTCTGCGCGCTCACTATGCCGATCATTATTGACTGGCCAATCCCGTAAGGGTTCCCGATTCCAATGACCCATTCTCCCAGGTCAACATTATCGGAATTACCCATTCTCACCGGCTCTAGACCAGTGGCGTCTATCTTTACAAGCGCTATATCGTTCTTGGGGTCCTTGAAAAGAGTTCGCGCAATGTATTTGGCCCCGGAGAGAAGCTCAACCTCAATCTGGGTCCCATTGCGTAACACATGTTCATTCGTGATAATATGACCGGTGGAGGAAATTATGAACCCCGAGCCATATCCTGTGGCTTTACTGTTTGAGTCCGAGTTAAGCCCCAGATTCCCAAATGACCAGGATGACCCTCCGTCCAGCATCCTTATGGAAACTACGGATCGGTTAACCTTTTTGATCAGATCTCTGACATCAGGATATAGTGATCTTATGGCCCCCATCGGCTCATCTTTCTGGTTCACCGGTTCCGGCTTGTAAGGAACAGGCGTCAATCCCATGCGGCCACGGGATGAAGAGTCCGAGGCGACTTCTTTTAATTCATTGGCAAAACCCACCCCGCTCTTGGAAGAAACAGAATTCGCTGCGGAACGAAAATGCGAACTCTGGCTGAACGAATTTTCGGGGTGTGTGAGCAAAAACAAGCAAAGTTGTGCTAACATGAGTACGATTCCATGTCGGAAAGCCGTCATAAAAAACTCCTGAAAACGGTTTCCCGAAAGGAACCTAGTGATTGGGCAGGTCCTCCGGGGAGTTGAGAGATGGTATAGTCCCAGCATGGAGCGTTGTCAATCTATTTCTAAATTTTCATTGACACATTCCACGGGTTTGATCTATTTTTTAATGTTGTTTATTAACACTTTACATCACCAGTTTTTGAGGACGACACAATGTATGAAGTTGAAATAATAACAGGCTTTTCGGCTGCCCACCGTCTGAGAGAGTACAAAGGGAAATGCGAACATCTTCACGGTCATAATTACAGGGTTCATGTGCTTGCGCGCTCTGAGTCCCCCCGTTCGGGTGGCATGGTTATCGATTTTGGAGACATGAAAAAGGCCGCCAACGAGATCATGGAAAAGCTCGATCACGCTTACCTCAACGATATCGCTCCTTTCGACGTTATTGAACCGTCGGCTGAGAATATTGCTGCGCACATATTCAGTGAGTTACAGACAATTATACCTGAATACGCCGATATGTTACATAGTGTATCAGTCTGGGAGTCTGACACATCAAGAGCTTCGTTTATCAGGAGTTGAGCTGTTAGAGCCAGAACTGACACAGTCAAAAAGTTCCGAGGAGTTAGATTTGGACATCAATACCATACCCGACATCCAGAGCCTTCCCGACGAGCGAAACATTCCCATAGACAAAGTAGGTGTCAAAGGCCTGCGATACCCGATTAGCGTGAGAGACAGAGCCAAGAGTTTGCAGCACACCGTTGGTATATTTGATTTGTTTGTCAATCTCCCGCATGATTTCAAGGGAACTCACATGAGTCGTTTCATCGAGGTGCTTAATGAGTACAGAGGTGAGATCTCCATGCAGAAATTCCAGGAAGTGCTTGAACGGATAAAAACTCGTCTGCACGCCAGAAGCGCTCACATGAACGTAGAATTCCCTTATTTTGTGGAGAAAGCCGCCCCGGTCACGGCCACTCCGGGGTTGATGTCCTATACCTGTTTTATGAGGGGATCGTTGGCCGATAGTTTTGATTTGATAGTCGGGGTGGA
>CAYNZA010000115.1:0-1819 GCA_964401595.1 uncultured Desulfomonile sp. | reverse complement strand
TGGTACAGGATTGAGGCGGAAAACTTTGAATCCATACACAACCACAGCGCTTACGCCATGATAGAGAAAGACTTTTATCCGTCGCCTGATTGTTTCCGTGGGGCCTGCCAGATTAGTGGCAACGGAGTATCAAAATAGGTTTTATACCTGTTGGTTCAAGGTGTTAGAATCTTGGGCTAAAGTTGTTTTTCTTGACTATTCTGCACACTCTGACTAGAATTACTTTTATGAGCCTGAGGTTCATGAATGGTTTTGGGGACGGAGAGAGGTTACCAGGGCTTGAGAACAGTTCGAGCGAGACTTCTGATCTTGGCAGTTATCTTTAACGTGACGGCAATTCATTTTGCTCACGCCATTGAACCGGCCCATTCTGACAACATGATGAGAGAAACGCTTGGCGCTGTTACAGGCCGCCCTCATCACAACGTCACTCAACCTCCACATAATTTGAGCTTCGCCCCTGCGGCCGCTCCTTCATCCTCAAGGATTAAATCCGGAAAGTTTCAGCATCTCGGCAAGGATGCTCAGCCGAGAATTCCTGAAATCGTCGATCTATCTTCCCTGAAACGAAACATTGGTCCGGAGTTGAAGCCTGCTTCTTTGAGCGGCTCGAACAGTCAATACAAGCCACCGAGAATGACGAAATCAAAATGGGCCCCAGCATTGCCCAAAGTGTCGCCTAACAATCTTAAAATAAAGGCTAAAGCCCTTTTCTGCGTGGACAGGTCTTCAAACAGGGTTATTCTTGCGGAAAACGATGGAGCGCCTCTCCCGATAGCTTCGATTACCAAACTGCTCACGGCAATGATTGTCATCGACGAAATGGATCTTAAATCCAGAGTTGTGGTTCCCCATGATATTCGTGATGTCGAAAAACATACCGTGGGAATTCGATCGGGAGAAATTTTTTCAGTATATGATCTGCTTCACGGTATGCTGATAGAATCGGGCAATGACTGTGCAGAAGCCCTGGCCAGAGCCTACCCGAAAGGTGGCAGGGCAGGATTTATTCAGGCTATGAATGGAAAGGCCCTGGGACTTGGGGCTTCCAGCGTGAAAATTTACACTCCGAGCGGTCTGGATCACAAGTTTATCATTGGGCGAAAAGACGGAAGAGAGTTGCCGGCCAAGAAGCCAAATATTTCAACTGCTCAGGATGTGGCACAGATTGCGGATCACGCTTTCAAGTATCCTCTAATCGCCCAGATTTCGAGTATGAAAAAATATACGATGAGCACCCTGAACGAGAAATCGAAAGATTATCCACTCTTTTCGAATGATAGACTCCTGGACAGAAATCTTCCTGTCGCAGGTGCCAAGACAGGCTTTACCAACATGGCCGGTAAGTGCATAGTCGCTCTGTTCCGAAACCAGGACAAAGAGCACCTCGTCGTTGTCCTCAACACTGCTCAGCATTTCAAGGCAGCGGAAAAGATTTATCGTTGGGCGGCCAGGAGCATGTAGCAAGGTCGTCACTCAGCCGGGTATCCATCATATTAGCTTCACCCAGCACCATATCCTGCCTGTCATGTTATAGTACCACCTAATCCAAACCGTTTCCGGATGTACAAAATGTGTGTTTCAGTTTCATGTCTGAGGGTGATGAGTTCCATTTTTGTGAGCTGCATCTTTATCATACTCGTGTCGCAACCGTCCTTGAGTTCCGACACGGACAATCATTCCATTGAGTGTAAAGTTCTTAGGGTGTTCTCGGTGAAAAAGTCGCCCTATTACCATAAGCCATGGAAATCTCCAGATTTCTCACAGGTAAAAGGAAGTGGCTTCTTTTTCAGGGATGAAAGGAATTTCCCAAATCGAA
>CAYNZA010000114.1:0-9370 GCA_964401595.1 uncultured Desulfomonile sp. | reverse complement strand
GGGAGGAATTGACAAAGGTTTTTGATCTTAATCGCATAAACAAGGCCAATTCGATCTTTAATTACACTCCAGGGGACCCCAAAAACTGGACCGATCCGAAAGCAGTACATTTCAATTCCAGTTATTTGAGAAACATGCCAATAGAAGAATTAATTCCTTATCTCAAAGAAGAACTTTTGCGCAACAACCTCTGGCAAGATTCTTACGAATTGGAAAAGAAAGAATGGTTCCAAAAAACAGTTGACCTCATAAGGTCACGCTTCCTGACGCTGGAGGATTTTTCTACCCGGGGAAGGGCATATTTTAGCGATAAATTTGAATTTGATGAAAAAGCGGTGAAGAAAAATCTCAAGTGCGACGAGCGCCTGGCATCTTTCCTTCCAGGATTGGCTGATGAGATAGAAAAACTCGAGGACTATGAACCTCAATCTCTCGAGGTGGTCTTCAGGAATTTTGCGGAGCACCATGAAGTAAAGGCAGGCTTGATAATAAACGCGGCCCGAACAGCGGTTTCAGGATCATCGGTAGGGCCTGGACTGTTCGAGCTACTTGAAATAATGGGAAAAACCAGAGTGGTAAACAGGCTCAGATCTGCAACCAGTCTGATCAACTGATGATAGACCCCCTCCCGGAATGATTTCTACAGAGCAGTCAAGTTGACTGCTCTATTTCTTTTCAAATCTGGTCTTTAGAATTGCTAGAGTTATTTTCTCCGCCTGATCAATGAAACCTTTTGGTTTTTCGGAATTTACGATGACCGAAAATACCAGAATTTTTCCTTCTTTGCTTACAGCAAAACCGGCCAACGCGCTCACTCCCCTGAGAGTTCCGGTTTTTGCCCTGACCCTCCGACGCATTCCCTCTTCATGAAATTTTTCTTTCAAAGTTCCATCTACGCCGGAAACAGCAAACGAGGACAAATATTCGGGGCCATAACTGAAATCTCCTACCGCCGTATGAAGGACTTTCACCATCGTCGATGCGCTTATTTTATTTGCCCTGGATAGTCCAGAAGCGTCCGACAGCGAAAAAGATGTCTCCTTGACACCAGAGGCGCCCAGAAAACGTTTGAGCGCCTCCAGGCCTTTTTCTCTGGTTCCGGGGGGACCAAATGCCTTTGCTCCGACAGTCAGGCAAATCTGTTCGGCCATGAAGTTGTTGCTGAATTTATTTAACCAGTAGACTATCAGACTCATGGGTTTCGACGTGTATTCGCATAACGTAGAGACCGACGGCGGCGTCAACGATCTCCTGATCGAACCGTTTACCCTGATTCCTTCTCGCTGAAGAAATTCCTTCAAGGTATATCCAAAATAGAGGGCCGGGTTGGATACATTCACGTACTTGCCCCGAGCCTGCGCCTCCATGCCTATGACTCCGGTTACCGATATGTTCTCTCGCTCCGAAGCATCGGATGTTTTGTTAATTTCCAGCTGAGCCGCTCTTGAACCCTCAATGGTCTTAACATTTGATTTTAAACTTACAAACTGACTCGATGGATCCAGGGTCACACGCGCAAGGCCACCGGCACTTGTCGCCGGCAGTGTTAATATTTTTAATGAATTAAAGTTTAGAGACAATGCGCTATAGGGGGCGTGATATGCGCGTAAACCGAGTTCTTCATTTTCATCCAAAGGTTTACTAGGCATGAAAAAAGAATCATCGACCACAATTGAACCGCGAATTTCCAGCACACCCTTGTCCTTAATCATGCGCGCCAGAACAAAAAGATCTTCTGTTACAAAATGTGGGTCTCCACTGCCTCTAATGTATAGGTTCTCGACTGTTGAATCTTTATGTCCGTCAACGAAAACAGAGGTAGTGTAGCAAAATTCGGGTCCTAACGAACTGAGCGCGCACGCGCTGGTTACAACTTTCATTGTCGATGCAGGAACCAGCGCCAAATCAGGATTAGCCTCCATTAGAACCTGACCAGTGCCCAATTCGGAAACCTGCACTGAAGCGATCATGTCCGATTGAAGCTCTTTATCCAGTATCAACTTCAATTCCCGGTTGAAAGGCGGCCCCTGCGCGTAAGCATCAGGAACAACTGAATTGGCACACAACAAATAAACTACAAAGATCAATAAGATACGTGAGAAGGTGTTTTTGCATACACGCGCATTGAAGGTGATCACTCCGGATTTTCTCCATAAATCAGTCATTGTCGCATTCAGGAACACAAACATAACTTATACCTTTTATAGTTAAAAACTTCAGCAGGTTATGAATAATAAATCATGTTGGATATTAAGGCTATCCCTGGTTAGTAAAACCAAATAGCGTGTGTTATTAACTAGATGGCAATAATATATTTTTAAAGATATGTCAAACCGGCCGGCATGGCATTGCCCGACGCGCTGGTTCTAGTTATTTGTTGTTAGCAATATATATGTTATTACAATTAGTTATAGTTATTTTCTTTGTTGTTTGATAGACCTGTTTCTTGAAAAAGTTTTTAACCTATTGAAACAAACTTGTATTTTTTGCTTGACAGAAATTAAGCCAACAGATATAGGGATTTCAACATTTTGAGCTGGGAGGAAGGGTATGTTGAGAAGAATCCCTTTTACGCCGTTGGTATGTCTAGTTATTTTTGTATCAACCTGTCTATTTAACGTTTCTTGGGCAGCTGGTCCAGATGAGTCGCTTGAAATACTGCTCAAACCGAATCAAACGAGCATAGCGACCACGCCGACTGTTCAACCAACCAAAGCCAGGCGCTCCATAGGCGCTGCAAGTTATGGGGCGCCGCCAGCCTTCATAACTAAGGTAAAGGCTCCCGTTCAAGCGATGTGCGCTCCGGGATTTATGCCTCCAACCTGCATCTTGCCTGTCCCACAGGTCGGGCAGTGGCAGATAGGCGTTCAAGCCCTGTTCGCGAGGCTTCGCGGCAACGTTGGTTGGCCAAATCTTCAGAACAACAATGTCTGGGGGTGGGGCGCCGGATGGTTTAACACCAATCCCAATTTCACAGACAGTCTTCAGTTACCTGCCTATCAGACACTGCCTGCAGTTGACGTCCGGTATCAGTTCCGGCCGCGCTGGTCGCTCAGATTCTGGGCGCTTGGCACGGAACTCAAAGGCGGTGGCTGGCCGCAAGACACCTTCTACTTCGGTTTCCAGGGCGGTGGTTGGACACCACAGCTGTTCAACTGGGGTAACCCGATCACTTCACGCTGGCAACACGGCTACTATCAAGTGGGCTTGATGTATGACGCCATAAGAACCTGCAACACCATGCTGAGTGTATACGGTGGCTGGGCCCACACTGATGACAGGATAGATGTTGGATGCTCATGGTGTGGATGGCAGTCAAGCACGCTTAGCAAGAGCACGGACAACGTTTCGGTAGGCCTTGAGTTGCAGAAGTGTGTTGTAACAACATCAACAGGAGGAACCTTCTCCCTGGATAACAGAGCCGCTGCGATGTTCATGGACAATTCGACAGGCTGGGACGTTCAACTGGGCGGTCGATACACTATCCCGATGAACTACGGCAGATGGGGTTATCTCAAGGGTGGATACAGATACATCAACAACAACAAGAATCAAAACGATTACGCTTTGAATTACACTATAGATGGCGGTTTTGCTGAACTAGGATTCATATTCTAATTAAACGAAACTGATTTTGTCAGGCCGATGACTAGCACGGGAACTCAAACAAACGATCCGGAGATCCCAATAATTAAAAAATAAAAAGTCTCCGGATTAACGCTAGCTAACGTTTATGAGAACCCACTATTCGATCGGCCTTTCAATTTAGTGAGCCCGGCCGCTTGACGGCGTATCCCAGCTCGACCCCATCGGTCGGGCTTCTTTTTTTCGGATATTCGATTTCCGACGAAATGGCAAATATTGTTACAAAAAAATATTCTCCAACCCTAACACATTTTTCTTTAAAACGTAAAGATTCATCGCCGGACAGGGGACCTTAATGAAAATTGTGATTGCTCCGGATTCTTTTAAAGGAAGCTTGACATCGATTGAGGCGGCTAACGCCATTGCAAAGGGTTTCTTGAGAGTATTTGAATCGGCTGTTGTTGAGAAGATTCCAATGGCTGACGGGGGAGAGGGAACGGTAGAGGCCCTGATTAGCGCCACTGGAGGCAGTCTTCGCCGCCTCAGGGTAACGGGTCCCCTGGGGGAGAATGTGGATTCTTTTTACGGAGTTCTGGGTGACGGCCGGACGGCGGTCATTGAAATGGCAGCGGCCTCGGGTTTGACGCTGATCGAAAAGAATAAGCGCAATCCTCTGGTCACAACTTCTTACGGAACCGGGGAGTTGATCAGACACGCTATTCACGATGGATTCCGGAAAATAATACTTGGCATAGGAGGAAGCGCCACAAATGATGCCGGAGCCGGCATGGCCCAGGCTTTGGGTGTCAGATTTCTGGATGATTCGGGACATGATCTTCCTTGGGGAGGACTTTCTTTAAAAAATCTTGCGAGAGTTGATCTTTCTGGAATTGATTCTCGAGTGAATGAAACCGGGATAGTTGTGGCATGTGATGTTGATAATCCATTGTGCGGTCCACGAGGGGCCTCAGCCGTGTACGGTCCACAGAAAGGGGCCACTTCGGCAATGATTCCTGAGTTGGACGGCGCATTGAAAAACTTTGCATATGTGTCCAAGTCTGCGACGGGACGAGAAGCTGCAGAAGTCCCAGGGGCAGGAGCGGCAGGAGGCATGGGGGCCGGCTTGCTGTTTTTTACCAATGCTGTTTTGAAGCCCGGCATCCAGATAATCCTGGAGGCCACACAAATGAAGCAACGCGTCATGGATGCTGATTTGGTTATTACCGGTGAAGGGATGACTGATTCTCAGACGTCTTTTGGAAAAGCTCCGGCGGGAATAGGAAAATTGGCCTCAGAATACAGCAAAGTCGCAATTTGTCTGTCGGGCGGTCTGGGATCAGGTGTTGAATCCATTCTCAGCCATGGTATCGACGCGTTCTCCAGTATTGCTCCCGGACCAATAACCTTGGATGAATGCATCTCTCATGCGACGGATCTGCTGGAAGCGGCGGCTTTTCGTTTTGCGTTGGCTATAAAAGCTGGAATGGCTCTTTCAAACAGGGTAGTCTCCCAAGACGTGTAGCCCCCTCCAATGAAAGCTCTCACCAGAGCGCCTCCCCCCGTAGGGAATGTTTTAGCCCCTCCAGGATTTTCACTTTGACGGTTTGTCCCAAAACATTCTGGTTTGAACATTCAAAATTAACGATTTTGTTAGTCCGTGTTCTACCGAAAGCCTGGCCTGAACGTTCCGAAGGATTTTTTTCTACCAGAACCTCTACGACCGTTCCCTCCATGGATTTGTGATAGGAGTCCGTGATTCTTTCTTGAATTTGATGGACTAACGCCAACCGCGACTTCTTGGTATCTTCGGAAAGATGTCCACAGATGTTTTCAGCGGCGGTTCCTGGTCTGACTGAATATTTGAAAGAAAAGATCTGATCAAATTTGATTAACTCCAGGACTGATAAGGTGTCCTGGAAGTTCTCCTCGGTTTCACCGGGGAACCCAACGATTATGTCTGTTGTTATTGCTACTCCGGGTATTCTTTGTCTCAACGATTCAATTTTGGATAGATACTGACGCCTGTTGTACTTTCTGCCCATTGCTTTCAACACTGAATCAGAGCCGCTTTGTATGGGGAGGTGAACATGCTCACAGACCTTGTCCAGAGAAGCCATGGTATCAATCAGATCGAGGTCAAAATCTTTGGGATGAGAAGTAGTAAAACGTATTCTTTCAAGATTCCTGACATTGTCAAGCGACTTAAGAAGGGTTGCAAAATTGTTTTCCGAAGGTAATTCCAATCCATAGGCGTTCACGTTCTGCCCCAAAAGGGTTATTTCCCTGATACCCAGCTCGACCAACCATTCCGCTTCTTCAAAAATTTTTTCCAGAGGGCGACTCTGCTCAGGCCCTCTTGTATGTGGCACCACGCAGTAAGAACAAAAGTTTGAGCAGCCCTGCATGATGGTGAGAAAAGAGCATATCTGATCTTTTTTAGGGGCGGGACCTCTTAAGTTAAGGGATTTAACGTCCTTGCAGAAATCTACCCTGGACATCCTCGTCCGTTCACGTCTGATCTTTTCGATCATGTCAGGCAACTCGCCGACTTGATGAGTCCCAATGACCAGGTCAACCAGATCGGATGTTTTTAACAGCTTGTCTTTTTCCTGTTGGGCAACGCAGCCGGCTACCGCAATGACCATTTCAGGATTGGCTTTCCTGAGATTGCGGAATCTGCCAAGCGCGCTGTAAACCTTGTGCTGGGATTTTTCACGAATGGCGCAAGTGTTAACAACTATGACGTCTGCCCGATCTTCCTCTTGGGTGGGCAGGAAATCCATGCTCTCCAGCAACGAGGACATTATCTCGGAATCATGCGCATTCATCTGACAACCGTAGGTTTCTATATAGTAAAATCCTCTAGCCAAATTCCAAATCTCTCCCGAGTAGGTCTAGTGTTATCAATGCGGATTCAGGCCTAATGATAACACGAAACCTGGGACAAAATCTTTTCAGTAAATTTTTTCACATAGATCCCTGTGGTTAGCTGCGCAAAATTTTCCATGACCTGAAAATCTTACCCATCCATAAAATATATCTATTAATTAGTATGTTACGGCCATCAAGGGTGTTGGTAAAACCAAATCCCCTGTTTTGCCGATCATCGGGCGCTTTATGTGTTGTGAAAAAATTTTGCATCAGCTCATTCTGGCCATGATGGGCTCAAAATGACACTTGTAAACTTAACTATTCGTTTTTCTGTCAGAAAAAGACAAAAAAATAGCCCACCTTATTTTCCAGGAGGGCTGAGGGTATGGATTAGGAGTCGTTTGTTGCCGACTTAATGTGCAAGTCTTATGCCAAACAGGTCGCGTAATAAAGAGTCTAACTAAAATTCAGGAGAAACAGTTTTTAGAGGAATCGATCCACTTCGACCACGAGCCCCTTAACCGCGTCCACCGATTTCTGGAAGAGCGCTTTTTCTTCAGGAGTCAGGTCAACTTCTACAACTTTTTCTACGCCGTCAGAGCCCAGAATGGCGGGCACTCCCACGAATAGGCCAGTCTGACCGTACTCGCCGTCGAGGTAGGCGGCAACGGGCAGCAACCTTTTCTTATCCGCGAGGACAGCTTTGGCCATTTGCACGGCAGATGCGGCTGGGGCATAATACGCGCTGCCGGTCTTCAGAAGACCAACTATTTCTGCTCCACCTTGCCTCGTCCTCTGTACCAGTTCTTCGAGACGGTCTTCCGAAATGAATTTTGTGACAGGAACGCCCCCTATAAAGCAGTTTCTTTTTAACGGGACCATGGTGTCGCCATGTCCACCCAGCACCAACGCGTTTATGTCCTCAACGGAGACTCCAATTTCATCTGCAATAAAAGTTCTGAAACGCGCTGTGTCCAATATTCCGGCCATGCCTATAATCTTTCTCGGAGCTAGACCTGATTTTCTCCATGCGGTGTACACCATGGCGTCCAGAGGGTTGGATACTACTATCATGACAGCGTCGGGTGAGTATTTCGCCGCTTTTTCACTTACTTCTCCCACTATCCTGACATTGGTGGATAGCAGATCATCTCTACTCATGCCAGGCTTGCGCGCTATTCCGGCGGTGACTATTATCAGGTCACTGTCTGCCGTGGATTCGTAGTCGTTGAGTCCAACAACTTTGGCGTCAACCCCCAACACCGGTGTTGTCTCATACATATCAAGACCTTTGCCCTGAGGAATCCCCTCCAGAATGTCCACCAGGAAAATATCCCCGAGTTCCTGCGCTGAAGCGTATGCGGCGACTGATGCCCCAACGTTTCCAGCGCCTATCACGGTTATTTTTTTTCTCGGCATGCCCGAAGCCTCCCTTTCGTATTTATTGCCCAACTCAATTTCGGAGTCATTTCTTAAAAATGACCTTACTGGAATGGTTTTGACGAAAAAAGCTCTTGAGGAATTTTGGTATAATCGAATCAAAAATGCTAATATGCAATCTTTTTTGAATCTCTGGATCGGATTTAGCGCAATTTGATTACCCGGTATCCATCTCCACGAAAAACAGGTTTGAAAACGTTTTCATCCAGGACTGCAAAGTAAGTGTTATCTTTGAACTTATTATTTATATAAGTTTGAAAGGGCTCAAAATAGATCATGAAGCTTTTTTCTTCAAGTCCGTGTGCAGTGGCTATTGACCTCTTGTCAGAGCCGAAAGGCTCGAATCCCTCGAAAATCCTGGAAATGTTTTTTTTCTTGAAATCCTTTTCTCTAATTATGAGATAGTCGATGTGGTTTTCCTGAGCGAACCCTAAGACCTCTTTCGGGTCTGAAGAATAATAGGCGTCAAAAAAGTCAAAGGTGCGTTGCTTGATTATTTTCCAATACTCCCTGAACCATGTGTGAGACAGTTCAAAAGTGACAAATGCCTTCCTCTTGCCAAAGGTCACCACATTGTCCATCAATTCCGGAGGTCCCGCAAAGGTAGCGTTTTTGGGCGTATCTGACACGAATTCGTAAAGCTTTGTATCTCTGGAATAGTCATAAATGCCGACGTCATGAATCCGGAGTCCCCCCATCACTACAATAACCAGCAACAGGCAGAAGAGAGCGAATTTGCTGAGATCCAAAGATTTGATTATGCTTGAGACACAAACAGCCAGAATAACAACATATATCAGATTGAAAGAAAATTCTACGTAGCGTCTCGGCAGGAACAGCCTCATCACAATCTCGTAAGAAACGAAGTAAAGAATTAGTGAAGCGGCCATGAAGTATCCCAGAAACCACATCTTCGAGAGGTCCAAGTGCCACTTGTTGATTGCAATGGCCCAAAAAACTATCAACAGGCAGAGCGCCCCGCTGATTGTTCCAGCCACCAAGCCGTAGTCGTCGAAAAGCACCAATAGAACTACAGGCCTAAAGATTTCCCAATACAAGTCGGGTCCAGGAGCAAGTTGATATCGACCCGACGCCGTATATTCGATGTGACCGTATATGTCGAGCCATGATATCAAGTCCCCAAATTCCTGAGTTCTCATGAAAACATGTTGGACGATCATCGCACATACGCCAATCAAAACCGGCGCATTCAGCAAAATGAGTCTCAACATCTCTCTGGTCGATTGCGGGTTCGATCCGAAATGTTTTATCCACTCGAGGAAGGCCATCCCATGGTTTTTGAGAAGAAATAGGGCATGGGTCAAGGCGCATAAAACAAAAATATAAGGATTGAATATGGATTGGATCATGATAGTAACGCTTGCGCCCAAAAGATTTTCTGAGGCCAGAAAATACAGATAAGCCAGCATCATCGGATAAGCGAAACTTTGTGACATTCCTCCGGATATCTTGG
>CAYNZA010000113.1:4334-9494 GCA_964401595.1 uncultured Desulfomonile sp. | reverse complement strand
CGGAGAGACCACAGTTTTGATGATTATCTCGCGATGCAATCCAGAAGCGATTTGGCCGTAAAGAGCTATGAAGTGATAGAAGTTGTGGAGATCATGGACAATAATGATCGCGCTGTTCTCCCGGATGTGGACAAACTTGCCGCGGTGAAGGTTCGAGTCAAAATCAGTCCCCAAAACGGTAAAGAGACCGAGCACAACAATATTTTCATTTTCCTGAAAGAAAAAGGCAAATGGTTCAAGGGGTAAGCTCTTTTAACAAAGCCCGTGGAGCGAATCCGGCTCCAACCGATGTTAAAGGCTCCTGATACGAAATTAAGTCCGGCTTGTGGCCCCTGTAAATAAATCGCCGGTAATCCGGCCATAATCTTTTTCGGGAGGTTATCGAATGAGAAGGTCATTTATTGTATTTCACTTTTTGGCTCTGGCCTGTTTCCTGATGACGTGTCCGGCGCCTGTGATGAGCGCTGACCCTGTGAGAGGCGTCACGGACACGGAGATACTCATCGGCCAGTGGGGACCTCAAACAGGCCCCGCTGCTTTGTGGGGAGCGGTTGCCAGAGGAACCGGCGTATATTTTGACCTTATAAACGAAGAGGGTGGAATACACGGACGCAAGATAAAATATTTCCTGCGTGACGACGCCTATCAGCCCGCCAAGACAAAGGCTATTGCCAAGGAATTTGTTGAGAGCCTCGGGATCTTCGGTGTAGCCTCGGGAGTGGGCACGGCGGGAGGCATGGCGGCCCGTGACTATCTGATGGAGAACAAGGTTCCGTGGGTAGGGCCGGCTACCGGTTCAAAACACTGGACACAACCACTTCAAAAATACCTGTTCGCAGTTTATCCAAGATATTCTAACGAGGCCTTTCTGCTCACCCAGTACACTGTGGAAAAATTGGGCAAAAAGAAAATCGCTATTTTCTACCAGAATGATGACTACGGTAAAGAGGGTATGGAGGGTGTCAGGGAATACACCGACAAGGCCGGTCTAAAGCTGGTGGCTGAGGTGCCGGTCGAAGTGACGGACTCAGATCTGAAGTCACACGCCCTCAAACTCAAGGAGAGTGGGGCGGACGCCGTAATCCTCTGGATATTACCCAAACACGCGGCCATGATTCTGGGACAGGCCAAGGCCATCGGCTACGAGCCTCAGTGGGTCGCCAGTTCAACCCTGTCTGACGCTCCATTGATGTTCAAGCTCACAAAGGGTCTTTGGGATGGAGTTGTTTTCGCCAACTTCCTGAGCACGGAAAGCCCGTTGGCCAAGAAATATCTCGATGCCCAGAAAAAATTCGCTCCTAGTGAACAATACACCGGAATTTTCTTCCTTGCTGGTTTTGTTTTTGTTGAGCCCATGGTGGAGGGTTTACGAAGAGCCGGTAAAGACCTTAATCCGGACAGCTTTGTCAAAGCCATGGAGACCATCAGGAACTGGAATGACTGGCTTGGTCACGATTGCACATTCACAGCTGACGATCACCAGGGCATGAAATCAGTTTATCTGGCAAAATGCGGTCCGGACGGAAATCCCGTAAAAATCTCGGACTGGTTGACCTACAAAGGAAAGTAAGGATTCAAGTTCATCATAATGCCTCTTCTTTCAGTAAAAGACCTGTGGATATCTTTCGGTGGTCTTGTGGCCCTGCACGGGGTCTCTTTCGACGTGGAGGAAGGACGGATATTCTCCATAATCGGACCTAACGGCGCCGGCAAGACCACCATTTTCAATTGTATCAGCGGCATATACAAACCCACCAAGGGGACTGTCGTATTTCGTGACAAGGACATTACCGGTCAGAAATCAAGCCGGGCCGCCACGCTCGGGATAGCCAGAACGTTCCAGAACATTGAGTTGTTCAGCCATCTGTCGACAATGGACAATTTGCTGCTCGGGCGTCATATCCACATGAAAAGCGGTGTGTTTTCAGGGGCCCTGTTTTTCTCGAAGCATTTCCCGACGGCCAGGGAAGAGATAGCGCACCGTGAGAGAGTTGAGCGTATCATAGAGTTCCTGGAAATCGAGGCTTATCGTGATACACCGGTTGTTGCGTTGCCTTACGGGATCAGGAAGCTTGTGGAGTTGGGCCGTGCCCTGGCCATGGAGCCAAAGTTACTCCTGCTTGATGAGCCGACAGCAGGCATGAACCAGGAAGAAAAAAGGGATATGATGTTCTGGATAAGAGACATCCGGGACGATCTCAAAATCACCATCATGATGGTGGAACACGACATGAATCTCGTCATGGATGTTTCCGATGAGGTCATGGCCCTCAATTTCGGTGTCAAACTCATTCAAGGTAGGCCGCAGGAAGTCCGGTCCCATCCCCAGGTCCTGGAGGCCTATCTCGGCGCGGATTAGAAACCGGTCATCACTGAATCTACGAGTTAGCGGATACATTCAGCCCATGAGCATGCTTGAAACAAGAAACATAGAAATTTATTACGGCAAGATTATGGTAGTGCGAGGTTTGTCGCTCAGTGTCGAAGAAGGACAGATCAGGGCCATACTAGGCGCTAATGGAGCTGGGAAAAGCGCTACCCTCAAGACCATAATGGGTTACCTGGACGATCAGCCCGACAAAGGGTCCATCTGGTTTAAAGGCCAGAGAATAGACGGGATGAGGACCGAAAAAATTGTTCCCCTGGGGATAGCTTTTGTTCCTGAAGGAAGGGAAGTTTTTCCGGAACTTACGGTCAAGGAAAATCTCATGATGGGGGCTTACATAAGACGGGACAAGGGTGTTTCAGATGACTTGGACAAGGTCTTCAAGTATTTCCCCATACTGGATGACAGGCTCAAACAGCAGGCCGGGACCTTATCCGGCGGTGAGCAGCAAATGCTGGCCATAGCCAGAGCGCTTATGTCAAGGCCATCGCTGTTAATTCTGGACGAGCCCTCACTGGGTCTTTCGCCCCTTCTGGTAAGTGAAATATTTGGAATAATTGAGGCGATCAACCGTGATGGCGCCACCATTTTGCTGGTGGAGCAGAATGCTAAAAAGGCTCTGAGCGTTGCCCATCATGCATTCATCATGGAATCCGGAAGAATAGTTCTCGAGGGGCCACCGGAGAAACTCCTGGAAAACGAGGATGTTCAGGAGTTTTATCTTGGAATGGCTCAGGAGACATCTGTTAAAGGCTACCAAAGATATAAACGTAAAAAACGATGGAGATAGGTCTGGATTGATCTGACCATTTCATTCGAGTTTGAACAATAAACAAGAAACCAACGCTTGAGGCAATCAGCCAATGAATGAAGGCTCCCTGACTGTTCCACGAATGTTTGTCCAAAGGGCAACTCAAGATAAGGACCGTGTAGGTTTAAGATACAAATACCTGGGTATCTGGCGTGACATTACCTGGGGAGAATATCTCTCAAATGTTCGACGTTGCTGTCTGGGCCTGGTTTCATTAGGCCTGGTTTCAGGTGACAAGGTGGCGGTAATAGGTGAGAACAGGGCTGAATGGCTGTATTCCGACATGGCGGCGATGGCCGCAAGGGCGGTCACTGTCGGGATATACACCACGAGTTCCGCCACTCAATGTGAATATGTCACTGTCCACTCGGAGGCAAAGTTCTTCATCGCGGAGGATGAGGAACAGATGGACAAGGCCCTTTTCTTCAGGGATCGGGCTACGAGCCTGAAAAAAATAATTGTCATGGATCCCAAGGGGTTAACCCGATTTTCAGATCCGATGGTGTGCACCTTTGACGAGCTGCTTGAACTCGGAGAACAACTCGATAAAAAAGATCCCGGACTGTTCGACCGTCTGGTTGAATCGGTAAAACCCGAGGATATGGCTCTCATAATATACACCTCCGGAACGACAGGCCCTCCTAAAGGCGCAATGCTCTCACACGCAAACATAGTTTGGACTACGTGGTCAATTGGAGAAGCTCTAAAAATTTATCCCGATGATCAACTTGTCTCCTTTCTGCCGTTGAGCCATATAGCTGAGAGAATGTTCAGCGTGTTTCTCCCCATAAGGTTCGGTTATACGATCAATTTCACTGAGAGCCCTGACACAGTCATGGCAAACTTCAGGGAAGTCTCTCCAACAGTCATATTTGCCGTTCCAAGGATATGGGAGAAATATTATTCCAGCATCCGAATAAAAATGGCTAACGCTACATGGTTCAAGAGGATCAGCTATGCTACGGCCGAAAAGGTCAGTCTGCTTTACGGCAAAAAACGGTTCAGCGGGAACAGAATACCTATTCATCTGAAAGCGCTAAGAGGTTTTTTCAACGCGGTAGTCCTGTACAAACTCAGAGAACGCCTGGGATTCGAGAGGGTCAGGCTGGCGGTGTCCGGCGCAGCTCCCATTTCGCCGGATGTGCTACGTTATTTTCATGGAATAGGAGTGCCGCTGCGCGAAGTGTATGGCCAGACGGAAGGCTCCGGACCAACATGTATTCATCAGGGCGATCAGATAGAACTCGGGAATGTCGGGCCCGCTTTGCCAGGTGTAGAGGTCAGGATTGACGAAGATGGCGAGATCCTTTTCAAGGGCGGCAACGTTTTCATGGGATATTTCAAGAACCCGGAGGCTACCGCTGAAACAATCACGGATGGCTGGCTACGCTCTGGTGACGTAGGTGTCCTCGATCAAAAGGGTTTCCTGAAAATCACCGACCGGAAGAAGGATCTTATCATTACGGCCGGCGGAAAGAATATTGCTCCGCAGAACATCGAGAACCAGCTAAAATTCAGCCCTTACATCAACGACGCCATAGTAATCGGCGACAGGTTGAAATTCGTGTCCGCCCTTATAGTCATTGATGAGGAGAACGTCGTGCAGTTCGCTCAGGACAACAAAATCCCGTTTACCACTTATGAAAGCCTCACCAGGGCTCCAGAAATTGTGGAGTTGATTGATAGTGAGGTCCAGGAAATCAACAAGACGTTGTCACATGTGGAGACTATAAAGAAATTCACGATTGTTCCCAAGAAGCTTTACGAAGAGGACGGCGAAGTTACTCCTACAATGAAAGTGAAGCGCAGGCACATTAACGAGAATTTTGCAGATCTCATAAAGGCCATGTACAAAGGCGGGGGATGATTTCCGGTGACCCCAACCCGGACTGATTACCGCTTGTTGAGTAAACTTGCCTGGTTTTCGAGAAGATCTGTCCTGCCCTTGCGTTCTATGGCGTCG
>CAYNZA010000113.1:0-4234 GCA_964401595.1 uncultured Desulfomonile sp. | reverse complement strand
TAAACTTGCCTGGTTTTCGAGAAGATCTGTCCTGCCCTTGCGTTCTATGGCGTCGCATGAGGCGTTGATAATTGCTTTTTCCGTGAGGCTGGTGATGGCGTTTATGGAATAGCTGTTAACTGCCATTTCTCTGGCTTTTTTCCCCATGGAATCTCTCAACCGACTGTCTGTGATAATCTTTTCAACAGCGCTGGCCATTTTTTCGGGATCGTTTGGGGGCACGAGCAGGCCTGTTACACCCTGTGTCACGACTTCGGGGTTTCCACCGACGGATGTGGCCACAACCGGGGCGCCGCAAGACATGGCTTCAAGTATGACATTAGGCAAGCCCTCTGAAACAGACGATAAAGTTAATACCCATGCTCTTCTGAGGTATGGACGAACATCCGTGGCGCCGTTTCTGATAACAACCCTGTCAACAATGTCATTCTGTTCGGCATACGCTTTTAACTGCGGTTGAAGATAGCCATTGCCTATCATGAGCATTTTGGCTTCAGGAATCCTGTCGCTCAGTATCTTGAAAGCCTTGAGCGCCGTCATGGGGTCTTTAATCTTTACCATTCTTCCCAGGTAAAGAATTGTGGGTTCGTCTGACCGGAGGTCCGGGTCCGGAGTGAAATGATCCGTGTCAACACCGTTTGGAACGACTTCAGCCCTGTCAGCGGCGACAGAATGCCGTTTCATCACAAAGTCTCTGAGGGCCTCGGCGTTACACACCACCCTGTTACTCGCTCTCCACAGCAATGATTCGAATTGTTGTTCCTTTCTGCCACGCCAGCTCGAAACTATGACCGGAACCCCCACAATATAAGAAAACAGGCGACCCCAGATATTCGGGACCGCTGTCAACGTATAGATGACGTCCGGTCGCTCCCTCCTTAACTTCCTGAAAAGCCGGAACAGCGCCCGGGGCGTTACCCATGAATTGAGGCAGAAATATGAAACCTTGACATCACATTCTTCCGCTATCGGAAGCATGTCTTCTCCGCCACGCAGTATCCAAAGCTCCAGGTCGAAAAGCTCACGATTGAGGTGTTTGAGCAAATGCGTAGCGTAACGCTGGGTTCCGCCGAATTCCAGGTCCTGCAGAAGCAGAACAGTTTTTAGCGGTTTTTTGAGTTTATATTTCATTACGGGACAATATTACGAATGAGCGTTCAGGCTTCCGGTTAGAAGGTCATAGACCTGTTTGTGCGTCCGGTTCGGGTCGAATTCCCTAAGGACCACTTCCTTTCCTCTTTCCGCCATCTTAATTGCCCTGTCTCGATCCTTGAGCATTTCTTCCATGGCCTGGGCCATCTCGGCAGGATTCTTCTGAGACACGAGAAAGCCCGTCTCACCGTTGCGGATCAGTTCAGGAATTCCGCACACATCGGTAGACACCACAGGAATCCTGTGGGCCAGAGCCTCGAGGATTACAGTAGGTAAACCGTCCCTATCCCCAGTTGAGTGAACGGCGCTTGACATGACGAACAGGTCGGCCTTCATAAATAACTCAGAGACCTGATGGTAAGGCACGAAACCAGGGTATGACACATGATTGGTCAAACCCAGTTTCCTGGTCAGGTACAATAGCTGCAATCTTCTTGGCCCATCACCAGCCAGGGTGAGGTGAAAGTTGACGCCTCTGCCCTTCAGTATTTTGCATGCGTGGAGCAGATCGTCGAACGCCTTTATTCGAGCGAATCTTCCCAGGCCCAGGATTTGATAGGGCGGCTTCATTTCAACTGGAGCCATTGCCAGTTTTTCAAGCGGCACTCCGTTGTAGACGGGGTGTATTTTGGATTCCGCTTCGGGAGCAAACTGAGCCATGTAAGGCACGTTGGTCCTGTTCTCCGAGATGACGAATTCAGCTTCGGTAAGTTTCTCTGCAAGCGCACCGTCAGGTGGATAAATATCCCCGGCCCGACCGGTGAAACTGAACGGGATTCCAATCAGGCTGGATGCGACCCACGCTGCCGTGGCCGGTCCCATTGCCCAGGGGGCATGCGCATGACCAATGCCCTCTTCCTCAAATCTCCTTGCCAGAGTGAAACCCGCGAGGAATCCAAATATGTTCTCCCCGCCAAACTCAATCGACTTCCATTTCCGCAACGGTATGGTCCTGAAAAGTTTGGCTGTCAGTCTGCGGTTTCTTTTCCACCAGTATGCGATATCCGCAGGGAGCCTCTTCAGGAAGGGTATTCCCAATCGCTCCACTTTTTTGGAGGCCTCGGCCATTTCAGGCGAAAGCTTTTCCGTGAGTTCTCCGTACAATGTGAAGACCTTTACGTCCAAGCCCATCTTCCAAAGGTTCATAACTTCCCTGAAAATAAAGGTTTCCGAAGGCTTGGGAAACCACAACAGAATGTACGCCACTTTTTGTCTAGTCACTTAAATCGAACTCCTGGGGATAGCATCACCTGACATTCAGGATAAAAAACCCGTCCATTCAATTAATAAGCCCCAGCATGTTGAATCGCTGGGGCCTGCCCCTGGAACATGAAACTGATTCTAAACTATATCGCAAGAATTATTTTCATACCATAACTGAAAAATCAGCAGGGTCCAGAGTTCCTTCCTGTGATCCACCACTCCGTTTACATGCTCCGAAACAAGTCCGGATATGACCGATGGATTGAATATGCCCTGGCGGCCAAGCCTTTTTTCATCAAACATCTCTTCGACCAGCGGCCTGAGTGTTTGTTTCAGCCACAAAGCCGAAGGGATAAGGAAGCCTCGTTTCTTCCTGTAAAGGATTTCTTCGGGAAGCCGTCTGCGCAGGGCCTTTTTTAGAAGATACTTCCGCCTGAATCGTCTAATCTTCATCCATGGAGGCAAACTGAACACATATTCCACAACCTTGCGATCCAGAAATGGCGCTCGCACCTCCAAAGAATTCATCATGGAACATCTGTCTACTTTTACAAGAATGTAATCGAGCAAATATTGCTTTGTCAACAGGTAAAACACACGATTCAGAGGATCGCTTGACTTAAAAGAGTCGTAAAGCCGCCTGGTTGTAGAATATAGCTCAACCTGGTTCGTGATGATATCCGGTGGATTTGTCCAGATCTTACGCTGGAGTTCATCAGGAACCGCTCCAAGCCATGTTTGCGCCCTTAGCCATTGCGGAGCGTAAACTCCGGCGAAGAATTTCTCCGCCACATGCCTTGGGCTGACATACCCAGTGGATATCGGAAGCTTACGGGAAAAGGCCTCTATAAAATGAGTTCTAAGTGTTTCCGGTAATTTAAGGTAATAATTGGACAGCACAAACGCCGAATAATATTCGTAGCCTGCGAACAATTCATCCCCGCCATCGCCTCCCAGGGCTACCGTGACATCACGACGGGTAACCTGGGACAACAGGTAGGTCGGAACTATGGAGGGGTCGGACATCGGCTCATCCAATAGAGATACTATGGACGGCAGAAGCTTTCCTGCATCTACGGCGCTAAGGATCTGCTCGTGATGATCCGTTCCAAAATGATTGGCCACAAGCCGGGCGTATTTAGACTCATCGTAACTCGCTTCAGTGAAACCTATGCTAAATGTCTTGATGGAGCGTGGATCGACCTCCTCCGCCATCAAGGCAACGACAGCCGATGAATCAATGCCGCCGCTCAGAAAAACGCCAAGCGGCACGTCACTGATGAGGCGCTTCTTCACTGCGTCTTTAAGCAGCGTTATGGTGTGTTCACAAACATCCTTCTCACTGGCCGGGCTGTTTTCCAAGGGTAACGGAAGGTCCCAATACTTTTTTATGTCCAGTTGTCCATCATGGAAAGTCAGGAAGTGGCCGGGTTGAAGTTTGTGAACATTCCGGAAAATGGTTTGAGGTGTCGGGACATACTCATAAGCAAGATACCTTGCAAGCGCCTCCTTATCAATTTCCAGCCTGATGAAGGGGACTTTCCTGAATGCAGTGAGTTCGGAAGCAAAAGCGAATACGCCGTTCTGGAGTGTGAAATAAAAAGGCTTTTTGCCCATTCTATCTCGAGCTGCAAAAAGTGATTTTGTTTTGCTGTCCCAGATTGCAAACGCAAACATGCCTTCGAAGCGGTCAAGACATTCAGAACCCCACATCATGTAGGAATTCAGCAGAACCTCGGTGTCAGATCTGGTAGTGAAAGGTATTCCCTTTTTGGACAGCGCCTTGCGAATCTCCAGAAAATTATAAATTTCCCCGTTGTAGGTTACGGTGACTGTTTCATCATGAGAACTCATGGGCTGAGAGCCTGTCACCAGATCG
>CAYNZA010000112.1:0-9500 GCA_964401595.1 uncultured Desulfomonile sp. | reverse complement strand
CCCGAACCCAAGGTTGAAAAAGCGCCGGAGCCTCCTGCCCCTGCGCCTAAACTGGAAGTCGTGCCGAAGGCGGCTGCGGCGGCCCCGCCGAAAGTCGCCCAGCAGGCTGCGGTTGCGGCAGAGTCTGATGAATTGTCCGATGATGATGTTTCAGATCTGCGTGAAATGCTGACAGCTTTCCGGTCGGTCAGGGAGTTTATCATCAAGCTGGGGTCCGGTTTTTAAGTTTCGTTAAATTAATAAAAAAGCCCGATGTTTCACGTGAAACATCGGGCTTTTTTATTTGGTTACGGTATGTTACCGAATTATTTGGCTGGTTCTGGAACCGATTGCGGCGCCGTGGGCACAGAAGGAGCGCCAGGACCCGGAACTGATGAAGCGTTGGGGTCCGGTGGCAAGGTCTGCTCAATCTTTACACCAGGCTCTTTGCTCATCAACGAGTTTTCTTTTAAAGTCAACCCACGGTCAGCAAAATAACTCAATACTATCGAGGTAAACATGAATATTACTGCAGCCCCGATAGTGACCTTGCTTAAAAAAGTCGCTCCACCACCACTTCCAAAAACAGTCTGACTGGATCCACCACCGAATGTGGCGCCAATATCAGCGCCTTTACCAGTCTGCAAAAGAATAATCAGGATCAACGCTATGCAGACGATTACATGCACTACCAAAACAAAAACGGTTAACATACTCGCATCCCTTCCTTTATTATGAGGCCTGTTCAATAATCCCCAGAAAATCTTCAACCTTTAGCGATGCGCCGCCCACCAGGCCTCCATCGATGTCCGGACAGCCCATCAGTTCTCGTGTATTGTCAGGCTTAACGCTCCCGCCATAGAGTATTCTCACTCTATCCGCAAAATCAACCCCTCTATGTTCAGCCAGTTCTCTCCTCAAGTAGGCATGAACCTCCTGAGCCTGGTCTGGGGATGCTGTCTTTCCTGTGCCTATCGCCCAAACCGGTTCATACGCTATGATAAACTTTTCAGCGCTCTCAGGCGCGCAATCTCCCATGCCTTCCAGCAACTGCCTTTTGACCACCGAAAAAGTCGCCCCGCTCTCTCGTTCCTCTAGCGTCTCGCCCAGACAAAAGATTGGAGTGAGTCTGTGTCTTATAGCCGCCTTTATCCTTTTGTTTACCGTTTGATCGGTCTCTCCGAAGTACTGTCGACGCTCTGAGTGTCCTATTATGACATGAGTAACCCCGGTTTCCCTGAGCATTGACCCACTGATCTCACCGGTGAAGGCGCCTTTGTCCTCCCAGTGAACATTTTGAGAGCTGACTATGATCTTCGAGCCGCTTGCGCACTTTACAGCGGCATCCAACGAGGTGAACACCGGAGCTACTACTACTTCACATGCAGCCCCCAGGTCACGCCCTTTCTTTTTCAGTTCCTCGATAAACGCTGCAGTTTCTGCCGCGTCTTTATGCATCTTCCAATTTCCGGCGATTATTATTTTACGCTGAGGCATCAACGTTTCCTTTCATTATTCATATCCTGATAAAACCTGAGCAACCTCAAACCTCCAGGGCCGCTACGCCTGGGAGAGTCTTGCCCTCCATGAACTCCATGAAGGCTCCGCCCCCGGTGGATATGTAAGATATCCTGTCTGTGACGCCGGCTTGTTTTACCGCTCGCACCGAATCCCCTCCTCCAACTACCGAAAAAGCGGACGCGTTGGCCACTGCCCTGGCTATTTCCATGGTTCCCTTCTTGAACGCCTCACTCTCAAAAACGCCCATAGGCCCATTCCATACTATGGTTCCCGCCTTTGATATTTCCTTTTCGAATTCCTTCACCGTTAGAGGCCCGATGTCCAAGGCCATCCTGTCAACAGGCAGGTCCTTGACTTCATAAACATTTGCGGACGCTTCGTCTTCAATACCGGGTGAAGCCACCACATCAACCGGCAGACATACCTGACCCCCATTCTGTTTTGCGGAGGCCATTATTTCCCCGGCGGTTTCGATCATGTCAGTTTCTACGCGGGATGCGCCAAGGTTAAATCCCTGAGCAACCAAAAACGTGTTGGCCATACCTCCGCCGATCAAAATGGAGTCCATACGTCGGACGATATTTTTTAGCACTTCTATCTTGTCGGACACTTTGGCTCCACCGAAAATGGCCAGAACCGGTTTAGCCGGGTTTGACAAGGCTTTCTCCAGATTATCCAGCTCTTCCTTCATCAACAATCCGGCGGCCTTTTCGAAAACCAACCCGGGAACACCGACCGTCGAACAGTGGGCCCTATGGGCCGTGCCAAAAGCATCATTAACATAAACATCCGCTAATGACGCAAGTTGCCTGGAAAAGACCGGGTCATTTTTTGTCTCTTCTGCGTGAAACCTGAGGTTTTCCAAAAACAATATGTCGCCATCAACCATTGAGGCCACGGCTTTTTCGACCGCCTCACCAACACAGTCATCGACGAACTGGACCTTTTTACCGATTAGTTCCTCGAGCTTGGCCGCTACGGGTCTCAGACTCATTTCAGGTTTACGCTCCCCCTTCGGTCTCCCAAGGTGAGACGACAATATACACTTTGCTCCCTGTGATATGGCATAATTCAAAGTTGGAAGCGCCCTGGTTATTCTCGTGGAGTCTTTTACTATTCCAGCGCTGTCCAGAGGGACGTTAAAGTCAAATCGGAAAAAAACCCTCTTCCCTTTTATATCCAGGTCCTTAATACTTTTTACTGGCATTATCGAAGTCTCCCGGCGTTAGGTAGCCTGAGCTAAAACCGGCCCTTGCCCAACGCTGTTTGGCGCCATGGCTAACGGACCGGTTTTGCCTCGATCGAAAATGTTGATGGATCTATTTGGCCTTCTCTCCGGCGTAGGCCGCCAGATCGACCATTCGGGTGGAATATCCCGTTTCATTGTCATACCACGATAGAACCTTAACCATATTGTCCGTCACCATCATGGTTGAAGCCGCGTCAAAAAGAGATGAATAACTGCTGTTGATAAAATCGGAACTTACAAGAGGCTCATCTATATATGCCAGTATCCCCTTCATCCTGCCTTCTGAAGCCTTCTTCATGGCGGCATTAACGGATTCTACCGTTGCGGGTTTCTTTAAAATGGCGGTCAAATCGACAATGGAAACGTTAGGAGTCGGGACCCGGATGGACAAACCGTCCAGCTTTCCTTTAAGCTCCGGAATGACAAGACCAATAGCCACCGCAGCGCCCGTGGTGGAAGGTATCATGTTTATGGCCGCCGCTCTCGCTCTTCTGAAATCACTGTGAACCGTGTCCAGGAGACTTTGATCCATGGTGTAGGAATGAATGGTGTTCATCATTCCCTTTTCGATACCGTACTCATCATGGAGCACTTTTACCAGAGGCGCCAGACAGTTGGTGGTACACGACGCGTTTGAAAACACATCATGCTTTGCAGGATCATAAGAATCTTCGTTGACCCCCAGGACGAATGTGCCGTCGATCCCTTTTCCCGGAGCGGATATGATTACCTTCTTGGCGCCCGCCTGAATGTGCTTACCGGCCTTGTCCTTGTCTCTAAAAATACCGGTGCATTCCATGACCACGTCTATTTTGAGGCTGGCCCATGGAAGGTTCAACAAATCGTCCGTGATTTTTAATGCGTTGATTTCTTTGTTGTCCACTATCAGTTTAGAGTCCGTATAGGACACTTCGCCCGGATAAGGACCATGAACTGAATCTCGTTTGAACAAAAAAGCCATCAATTTTGGATCCATTCTATCATTTACGGCCACTACCTCTACCTTAGGATTGGCTAGGGCGCACCGCATGACCTGACGACCAATACGTCCAAACCCATTAATTGCTAATCTGACAGTCATAGGAAACCTCCCAGTGTAATTAAGCGCCACAAAATACTATTTTATTTTAGACATACAGTCAATTGCTAATAATTTCTTTCCTTGAGTTTTTAGGCATTTTCCGGTATATCAAGAGGCAAGGGCGACGTTTAAATCTGCGGTCTCAAGGACACAAGATAAACTTCGCCGAATGTATCCACTGAGGGCTGTGAGCCAAACTCGCGTTCTTGATGAGTCGTTGAGTGAGCGGCTATGATAAGATTGAAACGTGTTTTAATTTTTAATTTTTTGTTCTTGTGCTTTATCTCCCACTTCTGCCATCAGGTGGTGAACGCTCAAGGTTCGTCATCCAATCCGTGGAAAATCACCAGTGTTAAAATCTGTAAGTCTTCAGGGGGAGTCGTATACCCTACTATTGAGGCGATAGGTGTATATCCCGTATACACCTTTTTCATTCCCAGGCCGGTTTGGACCGTCAACGGAGTTGTAGTTGAGGCTTCGCCGGTTTACCAATCCGGAAGGCTTGTAGCGTTCCAACTCGTGAATGCAGGGCCAAATCTGAAAAATGGCGCCAAGAATACCGTCAAGTTTGCATTACCTGAACATAATGGCTCGAGAGTATTCCTTTTTGACCCGTCCAAGTTTGGCCCCGGCGAGTGCTACGAATTCTTCTAGAATTCATACTCATTGCAAAGTTATCTATTAAGGGGGGCACTTTGCGCAAATTGACTTAAACAGAGTTGTGCTGAGGTATCGGTCTCCGCGGTCAGGGAGTATGCAGACCACTGTGCCACTACCGAGAGAGCGTGAAGCCTGGACCGCGCCGTAAACCGCTGCCCCTGAACTCATCCCGACAAAAATCCCCTGCGTCAGCGCCAACCATCTTGTGGTGTCGTAAGCCTGATCATCATTGACGTAAATAATTTCGTCTATTCGTGACCGATCGTAAATTTTTGGCACAATGGCCTCGGTCATGTTCTTGAGACCCTGAATTGTGTGCCCCACCACGGGCTCCACTCCAACAATCAGAATCTTCGGATTGTATTCTTTCAATCTCTTCGAAATGCCCATCAGAGTCCCGGTAGTCCCCATACCGGCCACAAAAATGTCTATCTCCCCCCTGGTCTGTTCTATAATTTCAACAGCCGTGGTCATATAATGGGTTTCCCAGTTGTACCGGTTTTCAAACTGGTTCGGCATGAAATATTTTTCCGGGTCTGAATTAAATATTTCGTGAGCCCTCCTGATAGCGCCATCAGTCGCTGCGCATGATTCTGTGATTTCAAGTTCCGCCCCAAAAGCTTTCAAGGTATTGCGCCGTTCCTGACTGACGCATCCCGGTAGTGTCAGCAGGCATTTGTATCCTTTGCAGGCGGCCACCATGGAAAGCCCTATTCCAGTATTGCCTGAGGTCGGCTCAAGTATTATCTGATCCCTCCGTATCGACTGTTCTTCTTCCGCTTTCCTAATCATGTAAGCCGCAATCCTGTCCTTAATGGAACCACCAGGGTTGTTCCCCTCAAGTTTTCCCATGATTCGCACACGTGGATTGCTGTTGGGATTTTCAATCTCGACCAGAGGCGTATTTCCAATCAAATCTAAAATACCCATTTTGATCTCTCGCTCAGCCAACTTTTTGGGATTCCGCCGAAAACAGAACCCGTCTGAAAGACCCCCACCGTCTTTTTTGTGCGCTGTCAACCACTAGATTTTACTGAATTACCTCAATCCATTTGTTGTTAGCTTTCAGGCACATTTTTAGCATGCCGTTACACCATAAAGCAATTTTTTTAGATACGGGCGTAGGCGTCTTTTAAACTTGATTGTTTAAGTCCTTATGTTATATAATTAACGACATACCTGTTTATTTTTGGAGTCGTTGTTTATGAGAAGCTTTTGTGTCAAAAGCCTGCGTAGGATAGTCTTGTTCACTCTGGTTCCGGCATTTATTCTTGTATTATCGTCCGTCCATGCTGTTCATGCTTCTTTCAACGTAAAAGAAGATGCTTTTTCCATATCGAATGCGCCGGGTTACTGTTTTGCGATGGCTGCTTTTTCCAAATGGTATTACCTCAACAGGCAGTCACAGGCTCCTTTACGCAGGACTCTCACCAAGCAGACCCAGACCAGAATTGCAAAGGAACTTCAGGAGTTTTACAGCAAGAATCTCATAAAAATTCAGGCGGATTACTGCAATAGAAATAACGGAAATCAATCCTCCTCTTTCAGAAGGTTTCTTGTTGGATTGACTGCAGGGGAGCCTAGAATCGTGTTGCTGATGAACAAGAGTTCGTCGGGAGCGGTTTTGCACGCCGTCCTAGCTTATGCGTGGCTACCGGAAGGGAACATCCTGAAGATTTATGATCCCAATTACATTCATGAGGAACGTTACCTGGAGCTGGACAAACAGATTTACACGTCATTGGACATCACGTACCATGCTATCTGCTTCCCGGAGGCCCTGGAATATCACCCTGGGCTATTAACCAAAATGGAATACCTTAACGCGTATCATGGGACCGCCCGGAGAACTTCAGCCGGTCCAGTCGCCGACCCGGAATATAGGAGGGCATCTGCGACTCCTATGGTTTCTGACCGTTAATTTAGAAACCGAACGCGACGCCTGCCGAAAAACCGGTCAGAGTGAACATCCACTCGTTATTTAGCTCCTGATTGTCTTCAACACTCTGAGTCATCCGATTGGAAAAGCTGAAATTGAGTTGGATGTCCGGATAGATTTCCCATATAGCCGATGCTTTATTCAACGATACAAATCCCCGTGTGATGAGACTCATGGCCTCGAATTGCCACCTGAATTCCAGACCGTGGGGCGCAAGAAATCTCAACTCCATTCCTGCTGTGGGATAAAAAATATCCAACGTTCGAGAATTTGACTCAAGGATTCCTTCCTCGGTGGTGCTGTTCAGAGTAGCTCCAAATCTCACATAACTGAACCCTAATGCGGGTGAAAGTCTGATTGAGCCCTCCTCATAGGCTCTGTAAGCATAAAAGAAACGTAGCCAGTTAAATTGAATTTTTGAGGAGATCAATGTTCCTTCTGTATAAAGCTGGTTATGAAAGAGGAAATCCCTCGTGATTTTTCTGAGACCTGTAGGCATGAATGTAGAATAATCGAGGCTGACAAAATGATCATCAAACATTGTTCCCTCGACTCCCATGGTTACAGCCTCGGTCTGGGTCATTCCCAAATCGGAATAAGCATCGATCTTGGAACCAGAACCGGGCCTGCCTCCAGCAGGAATGAGAAAATCACCAGTCACATAATAATAGCCCCAATCAAGCCCTGTGAAAAAACGGGCGGATGGAAATAATCTAAATGACTCCTGTGCGAGCCCTTCCGGGCATGGAGTCACTAGCACAAGCCCCGCCAGGAATAAGAACAATCTGAGTTTCTTTGAATACGCCATTCACACCGTTACCTCTAAGCTTAGCCCTATAGCTAGAACGCGTTATATACCCTAAGCCCCAGTGTCTCAACAAATATTTGGGATGAAATGGAATTAGAATTACTGGAAATGACAAAAAACAAGACCGAAGGCCTGAGGCCCTCGGTCTTGTCGCGTAGTGAATATGCGGCGACGATTCCCATCAATCGGCGCCATTTACCTTTTCCTCGTGCGATAACCCGCTCTCCTAAAAAAAAACCAAACCTAATACTCTTTCCACTAATTCCCGTATTTTTACGAATGCACAAAAAACGGATGACGGTCCGAATCAATAGTAGACCTAAGTCTAATCAGGCCTCTCCCATGATTCCGGTGTTAGCCCGGACACCAGTATTTTCCAATTTCAGTTCTTCAATGATCGAGGCTATTTCTGCATGCAAAATTTCCAACTGCCAATTAAAATAAATATCTTCTCCAAAATCTCTGATTAACTGTTTTTGCGCCTTTATGTAATCCCTGGCCTGAACGGCTCCGCTGAAGACATGAATAGGATTGATGAGTGTGGCGATAACTTCTTCCTGGCGCTCTTCCTTATTTTCCAGCTTATCGAATTTTCGGCTCATGCTGCCTTCCTTGTTATTATTCATGCCCCTTGACAATGCAACGCCGGCGCCAAAACCCTTCACACCCAAATTTTATTTAACTTCCAAATGGTTACAAAACTATGAAAAAAAACGACTGATCCCAAGTGTACAATATACGACACCTTTGAAGATCATCATATGAGTATATGGCAAAAGATTCTATTAGTTATGCCACTGTCCAAAAAACGCCATATCCGACGCGATTCGCGCGGACACTCCGCTTACCAGCTCACAGATTATTTGACGAGTCTAATTGACTAAATTATAATGACTCTCATGAAACCGAAAAGTTCATAAATTTTAAGTCTGTAGTTTTTTGATGGAGGCTGATCCATGATGCCTGGACCATGGGAACTCATTTTAATTCTTTTGATAGTAGTCATGATATTTGGGGCCAAACGAATTCCCGAAATCATGGGTGGACTTGGTAAAGGTATTAAATCGTTTAAAAAAAGCATGGACACCGAGGACGCTCCAGAGCCTGCTCAACCGGCTCCTGCGGCGGAACCTCCCAAAGAGAAGACCGAAGTAAAATAACGCGGCCATTTTCTGATCGATTTTCTCCTTCCAGGCTCTTTCCAGGCGTCTGTTCTCTTTTTCAGCAGTCCCTCACGCGGTTCTCATGAAAAAAAAAGATTCAGATGGCGCAAAAAAAGCATCGCCCTCATCAATATACCTATTGTTTGGCGATGAGTACCTGGTGAAAACGGCTGCGCGTGATTTATGCGCTGAATTAAGCGGTCCAAACGAGGAAAAGGCTGCGGTTGTGGCTCTGGATGGAGTCTCACTCGATTACGGTCAGCTTGTATCTGAAGTTTTTACTCCATCACTGTTCTGTTCGGACAAGGTTATAATTGTCGAACAAACCCCTATATTTTCTGGAAAGGGCAATTTTGGAAAGCTCATTTCAAAAACATGCGAAACTTGGAGGTCTGGAGAGAAAACATCTTCGATCAGAAACTTCGCTCAACTATGTTTAGCGGCTAATATCGATTCTCAAAATTCCATTTTTGACTTCTCGGAACTGGAAGAGTCTATTGGAACGAATCTCTCAGAAAATGACAAACAGACCCTTTCCGAAGTAGCTAGCGCTTTCCTGACGGATCCTCCTGTTTTGCGTGGCTTGCAGGATGACTCTACGCTCATCGACCTTGTCAGTTCACCTTTACCTCAGGGTGTCAATCTCATTTTCACTTCGTCTGCGGTCGACAAGAAAAAAAAGCTTTATAAGGCGCTTGAGAAGCATGGAAAAATAACCGAATTTACCCCGCTTCAGGAAAAGTACAGCTTCGGCCTGCAAAAAACCTATTTCAGGAAACTGATAGATGAATTTTTGTCACAGCATGGACGAACCATTGCTCCGGATGCGCTTAACAAGATTTATGAACGGTCAGGAAAGGATATTCGGCGGATTCATTCCGAATTGGAAAAGATAGTCACTTTCTTGGGGGAGCGCAGCCAAATAACGGTCCGTGATGTCGATGAATTATTTCTGGATTTTCACGAGGCCATGTTTTTCGACTTTCTGACCGTTTTGCGGACGGCGGACATCAAGAAATGTTTGCCTGCCCTTCACGACAATCTAAGGATAGTCGCCCATCCTCTGCAAACTCTGGCCGCTATATCATCTGAATTCAGGA
>CAYNZA010000111.1:0-9529 GCA_964401595.1 uncultured Desulfomonile sp. | reverse complement strand
ATATTGGGCTTTATTCTGACTCTGTTTACAAACATCCAGAGATTGCAGATTGAACTGATCCCGGAGAAAAACAGGACACGGATCGTGGTGAGCGGTCGAAGCAAAAGATTGCGTAAAGAATTCAGGGAATCCGTTGAGTCGGTTCTAAAGGCGTCTCTTGAAAAAAACTAACAGATTGATGAATCATGTTATTTTAACTCAGAAAATGAATTAGTGTGGAATTTGTGATGAACAGCGTAGACTTAAACAGCTATGTGACTTTTGGCTACTTGGGGTGGATAATAGCTTATCTGATTACAGCTCTTTCCGGTAGGGCGGCCGTTTCGGCAAAAAAGACCCTGTTTTGGTGTTTAGTCACTCTTTTTCTGGTTCATACGGCTTCAATCGGATTGCGTTGGGTGGAGTCGTATCAGATGGGAATTGGTCACGCCCCACTATCCAATCTTTACGAATCATTAATTTTCTTTGCCTGGACTATTTTGCTGGCTCTTCTGTTTGTCTGGCGAAAATTCAGAATGGATGTGATTGTTTTTGTTGGTATGCCGATCGTTTTCATAGTGATGGCATCCACTTTTCTCATAGATAGTCAGATTCGTCCGTTGATACCGGCGCTTCAATCAAACTGGCTGGTGGCTCATGTTTTCACTTGTTTTCTGGGCTATGCCGGTTTTGCCGTCTCTTTCGTTGCTGCCGTGTTACTGTTGATCGCCCGGACGTGGCCTTCGGCGGCAAAGTTCCTGCCTGAAAAGAATCTCCTTGATGAGGTCGTTTACAGATCTATTCTGGTGGGATTCCCGCTACTGAGCCTCGGCATAATAACTGGAGCTGCCTGGGCTGACCACGCCTGGGGCTCCTACTGGTCATGGGATCCCAAGGAAACATGGTCTCTTATTACCTGGCTGGTGTATGCAGGCTTTCTACATGCAAGGCTCACCAGAGGTTGGTCCGGTGGTAGAACCGCCATCCTGTCTATAGTTGGTTTTGCCGCCGTTATGTTCACTTATTTCGGTGTGAATTATTTGCCTGGACTCCATAGCTATTTCTAGTCTCTGAAAACAAGGGCCATCGTGAACACAGACATTTCTCAAAAAGCAGGCCACTTGTTGATGGTGGGAATCCCGGGTCAAACTCTGGACAGCGCCACTAGAGATTTTCTGACTGAAATCAGGCCTAATGGCGTGATTCTTTTTTCCAGGAACATCGAATCTCCGGAACAGATAGCTCAACTCAACCATGACCTCCAGGACTTCGCACTGAAAATGGGTCTTGATCCATTGTTCATTTCGGTTGACCAGGAGGGTGGGCGTGTCAGACGCCTTCGCGAGCCTTTCTCGAAATTTCCTCCATCATGGGAGATGGCACAGTCCGCTTCTCCTGATGTTTCAGTGAGAGATTTTGCACGCCAGACTGCGACAGAACTTCGCATGGCAGGTTTCAACCTGGATTTTGTGCCGGTCCTCGATGTGGTCGATGAAATGGTTGATTTAAGGTCAACCGTCATCGGCGACCGGTCATTTGGCAGCGCCCCTGAAAAGGTAGGGCATCTGGGAAACATAGTCATAAATGAAATGCGTTCTCAGGGAGTAATACCATGCGCAAAACACTTTCCAGGCCATGGCGCAACCACTGTGGATTCGCATTTTGATTTGCCGGTGGATGGAAGAACGCTTCAGGATTTGGATTCCAGAGACCTGATCCCTTTCAAACAAGCGGTGCAAAATCAAATAGAGATGATCATGACTGCCCATGTTCTCTTTCCGAAATTGGATTCTGATTGCCCAGCTACAATGTCCCGCCGGATACTCTACAAGCTGTTGAGAAAAAGAATGGGGTTTGAAGGTGTCATCATAACTGACGATCTGGATATGGGGGCCGTATCAAAGAGTTACCCCACTGAAACATGCGTGATAGAATCTTTTAATGCCGGAGCCGACATACTTCTGATTTGCAATTCCGGGAAAAAGGCTCTGGATGCTCTCTGTTCACTCAGGGGCGCAATCATTGACGGCCGGATAGAGGCTCGTCGAGTTTCGATTTCCATCAACAGGATACAATCTCTGAAAAGGAAATTTGTCGGATCTTTTCGGCCTTGTGAGTCCAGGCGCCTGCTGAGTCATTTTTCCATCTGATCATTTGTACGTGCAGGAGACAACACCGGCAACCGGGTAAAATTCGATGGTCTACGACGTAATAGAGCAAGGGAGAACTGCACTTAACCTCACACTTGAAGCCCTCAACGAGAGCCAGGAGAATTTTCGAACATTTTTTGACACCATAGACGACATCATCATAATAACCAACACTGAGGGAGACATTATCCATACAAATCCGGCGTTCACTACGAAGCTGGGCTATGACCTTTCAGAAACAGGTAAATTGCATTTGCTGGATTTACATCCTGAAAGTCTGCGAAAAGAGGCCGAAAACATATTCGAGGAAATGCTTGATGGGGAACGTGATTTCTGCCCACTGCCCTTGCAGAAAAAAAATGGCGATTACCTTCCTGTTGAGACTCGTGCCTGGTTGGGAAAATGGAGTGGGGAAAACTGCATTTTCGGAATCTGCAAGGATCTCTCAAAAGAACAGGAGGCCTTGCAAAAATTTGACAGGCTTTTCCGATATAACCCTGCGTTGATGGCTGTAAGCAGTTTACCCGACAGACGTTTCACCGATGTGAATGACAGCTTTCTCTCTGCATTGGGATATTCAAAAGATGAGATACTAGGAAGGACCAGCAGCGAACTCGATCTTTTCGTAGAGCCACAGGCACAGGAAGAAATTGCCCGACATCTTGACGAGCACCGCTTCCTCAAAGATGTGGATTTAAAAGTTCGCACGAAGGATGGCTCAATTCTTGAGGGTCTGTTTTCCGGTGAAATCATTGAAAGCCAGGGGCAGAAAAGCTTCCTTACTGTCATGGTAGACATTACCAAACGCAAACAGGCCGAACACGCTCTTAAAAAAGCCGAAGAAAAATTCAGATCCCTTTTTGACAACTCTCTGGATGGCATCTTTATCACCTCGCCCGATGGAACTATTTTCAATGCAAACAGGGCCGCTTGCGCTTATCTGAACCTCACAGAGGAGCAGATATGTTCTTCCGCAAGGGACTTCATAGTGGATCTGGAAGATCCGAGACTCAGTCTCGCATTAACTGAAAGGGAGCGCACCGGCAGGTTCCAGGGTGAATTGAACTTCAAGCATGAAAACGGAACTATTTTCCCCGTGGATATTTCCTCAGCCATAATCAGGGACAAAAGCGAGCCGTTTCAAGCCTATGTGATCTTCAGAGATGTTTCGGAACGCAAAAGGCTCGAACATGAGCGTCTGGACACGGAACGCAAATCGCAGCATTTGATGAAACTTGAAAGCCTGGGGATCATGGCCGGGGGAATAGCGCATGATTTTAACAACCTTTTTCATGCGGCCTTGGGAAATCTGGAGTTGGCAGCCATGGACATTCTTGGAAACGCGGAAGCCTCACACAGCATCCGGAACGCAGTCAACTGTATAAAACGTGCTTCAGAAATCTCAGGAAAGATGCTCACCTATTCAGGCCAGGCGGTTTGTCAGAGGGTAGAATTAGATGTTAATCATCTGATTGAATGCAATCTGGACTCGTTCAAATCCGTGATTTCCAGGACAGTTGAGCTGGAAGTTCAATTACAGTTGGGGATTGAACGTATCATGGCCGACCACGATCATGTCCTTCAGGTGATAAACAGTCTGCTCGCCAACGGTTCAGAGGCATTGGGATCAGACTACGGCACAGTGACCCTGTCAACGGGGATAATGAACTGTGATAGGGTTTTTCTTAATCGCAGCAGTCTTAATGAGAAACCTGTCCCGGGAAAATTTGTATTTCTGAGGGTAGTGGACAATGGACGTGGAATTGATGAAAGGTCTGTTCCCAGACTATTCGATCCATTTTTCACTACAAAGTCCGTGGGAAGGGGACTTGGTCTTTCCGCCGTAATGGGAATAGTCAAAGCTCACCGCGGAGCAATAATCATAGACAGCAAGCCTGGGGTGGGAACGGCAATAAGTGTTCTGTTTCCAGCTTGCATCAAAACTGATGTGGTGACCCCGAACATTCCAGAATTATCGGATAACTCCCCAACAGAAAAAACAGGTCTCGCAAGACTAATTTTATTGGTAGAAGATGAAGAAACAGTCCGGGACCTGGCAGTCAGAATGATCAGGCATTGCGGATACGACGTCATTACCGCAACAAACGGCGCTGAATGTCTTGGCATGTTCCAAAAAAATATTGAAGATGTAGATATTGTTCTTATGAACCTGATCATGCCCAAGATCGATGGAGTCGAGGCGCTTGAGCGCATCCGTGCAATCGATCCCGGAGCCAAAATAATCATCATGAGCGGTTTTAACAGGGAACAGGCGCTGGGACGATTTGACGAAAAAAAACCCGATGGATTTATTCAAAAACCGTATTCTGTTATAGATTTACGCGAAGAACTTGCAAGGGTAGCTCAGACTATTTAGCCAAGACTTTTTGCACAAGTTTCTTAAGATCACTCAATTTTCCGGGCTTTTTGAGAAATGCGTCCGGACGTTTGTCGGTATCAAACCTTCCAAGCATCTCCTCTTCGCTATAACCACTACATAGAATTATCCTGATATCTGGCATGATCTTTTTCAGTTCATCAAAGGTTGCGACTCCATCCATTTCGGGCATGGATAAATCAAGCAAAACAAGGTCTATAGAATCAGAGGCCTGCTTGAACAACTGCACCGCCTGTTTACCATTAAATGCCTTGAGGGTTCTCAGACCGAACTTTTCGAGCGCTGTCACCAGGAAATCGGACACCAGCGGCTCATCATCTACTACAAGCGCCGTTCCTGACAAACCTTCAGGCTTGGGTTCCAACTCCAACTCAGGTAAAGTTTGACAGGTTGCGCCCGGATACTCCTGAATATGAACTGATTCTGAAACTGGAAAATAGACTCTTACAGTAGTCCCTGTCCCTGGATGGGTATCCACCGTTATTGCTCCGTGATGTCCCTTGACCACCCCATGCACCACAGACATTCCCAATCCACGACCGAGGAACTTCGTGGTATAAAATGGATCAAAAAGTCGATCGACTGCCCCGTTCTCCATCCCTACCCCGTCATCAGCAACTTCCAGGAAGACCATGTTCTGCGGCTGAGGCTTTTCCGGAAACAGGCTTTTGGAGAGCATGGCATGGTTACAGTAACACACCCCTGTGGACACCCTGACCGTTCCATAGCCGCTTTCAAGTGATTCAGAAGCGTTGGTGACAAGGTTTAGCGCTACTTGCTGTATTTCGCCGGAGTCGCCACGCATGTTTGGAATGTCCTCATCCAGAACAAACTCAAGGTGGGCAGTTTTCACCACCGCCGCTTTTAAAATCTCTTCTTCCCGCCTGATAACATCTGTCAGGTTTATTTCTGAAACATCCTGTACGCTCTTTCCGGAATAGGACAACATTTGCCTTGTCAGGAGGGCGGAACGTTCAGCGGCACTCATAGCCTTGTCTATATTCAGACTCGCCCCAGACTCCGGATCGATCTTGTCAGCAGCCAGTTCAAGATTCCCGATTATTACAGCAAGTAGATTGTTGAAATCATGAGCTATGCCACCACTGAGAACGCCGAGACTTTCCAGTTTCTGGGTGTGGAAAAGCCGCCTTTCCATCTCAAGAATTTCTTCCTGGGCATGTTTTTTTTCAGTGATGTCCTGGATGAAGAACAGGTATCTATTTTCCGACAACTTTACAGCGTTGACAGATTCCCAGATTATGGAGCCGTCGCTTCTTTTAACCTGAATCTCAGCGCTCTCGCTTTCTGTCCGGACAAGTCTCTCAAATTGTTCATGGATTTGTGGTAACTCCTCAGAAAGGCAAAAATCGAACATGTTCATGCCCAGCAGTTGCTCATGGGAATATCCGGTTATTTCGGTCGTCGCCCTGTTTGCTGAAACAATCCGGCCAACACCATCCGTCTCCCATATCCCCAGGGGAGCCGATTCCACATAACTTCGAAACAGGCTCTCGCTTTCACGTAACGATTCTTCGGCTCGCTTCCGATCACTGACGTCGCGGGCTACCCCCTGGAAACCAACCAGATTCCCGTCTTCGTTGAATGATGGATTCGATGTAATCTCAATCCAGACTATTCCCCCATCCTTGCGAACAAACTCCAACTCGTATGTGTGGCCATCCAGAGAGGAATTCTCTTTCAACCATTTCATCCGCTGACCAAAAACACTTGATGCCCTTTCACGCGATTCCGGAACCAGTAGATCCAGTATATTTTCCCCCATCATCTCATCGGCGTCGTAACCCAGTTTTTTTGTGACCGAAGGGCTCACATAAGTGAAACGCAGGTCCGGAGACATTTGCCAAATCACGTCCTCAATGTTTTCCGTGAGGAAACGATAACGGGCTTCGCTTCGCCTCAGGGCTTCCTCGGCCTGTTTCTGCTCGGTAACATCTTGAATGACCCCCCAAATAATATTTTTGACTTCATTGAAATCGGCAATTGAATGAATGTCGATAATTTTGTTGTCTGATTGCCGAACAGCCCTGAATTCGAGATCATAAGGCTCGTTTCTCTTGATCAGGGCCTCAAGGGCTTCATCCATCATGGTTCTGTATTCAGGAAGAGGTATCTTTTGGACCACAGCCAGCTCCAACTCTTTTTGCTGCAAACCATAAATGGCTATGGCTCCTTTTGATCCTCTCATTTTTCCGGAGTTAAGGTCTAACTCCCAGCTCCCAAACCTGGCCGCCAATTCGGCACGTTGCAGTTTCTCTAAATTCTCCTTGAGTTCCCGGGCGGCCCGGCGCTTGTCTGAAATGTCCATTATAATGAAGACGGAAGCAGATGAAAGATCGTGACTGTCAATGCTCGCAAGCCTCAACAGGACATCAAATGCCGTTCCATCCTTTCGCACGAAACTGGTTTCAACCTCAGATTGCCCGCTGATCATGATCTGGGAGCGAAGCTCTTTTCCGACCCTCTCGTATTCCTCCTCAGTTTGATACAAGCGTCGTGAAGAGAAGCCCGAGATTTCATCCCGGGAATAACCCGTCATTTCAAAAAAAGCCTCGTTTGCCCACTTCAGTATCCGGTTCTGAGCCAGTCCAATTGCGATCGGAACATTACCTGTTATGGTCTTGAGAGTTGATTCGCTCTTGCTGAGGGCTTCAACATCTGCCTGATGCTGGTCTACCCTAAGGTTGAGCGCTCTGTGGCTGATGAAAATTCCAGCGATTCCCACCAGCCAGATCACGCAATAGATGCCAACAATTTGTGCGGCATGGCCCCTGATTGAGCTTTCAGCCTTGTCCCAAGGAAGGGATATACTGATTCCACCACGCACATCCCCAACTTTGTAACCTTGATGAGCATGGCATTTGAGACAGGAATCATCGACAATAAAAGGCCGCATGAATCGGAGATAGGTTTTGTCTTCAATTTTTTGGATTGACCAGGTTTCTTTTTCTCCCAGATTGAACTTTTCGAGAGCTGTTTTCTCCCATTGATCAGGAGAATTCTCCGGTCGCAAAGGATTCAGACTTGTTATGTGTCCTATCAAGCCATATTCTTTGAAACCCAGCTCGTGAACCTGCCTGGTCATGTAAGCGGGATTAACGAGGGTCAGTTTGAGTCCGGACGTGGTCTCCACATCTCTGTTGGGAACGTGAGCCAGATAAGGATTTGGAGGAGTGTGTTCAGATATGGGGACATAAACCCCTCCATGAATTGCCGCCCATTTTCTGTAAACGACATCCTTTTCAAAACTGTTCATGGAAGAGTTTATGGCTATGTCCAGGGCGGTCTGGAAGTGATAGTCGTATGTCAGAATGCACAGCCCCACGATGAGCGCCGTCCATACCACTGAAATAGACAGAAATATCTGGCGGGCTCTTTTATTGATGTCACCCTGTTTTTGGGGATTATCCGTCATCGGCGCATGCCTTTCCAGGATTAAGTCCAGGCCATCAATTCATGTTTGTGAGTCTTTGACAAATTTTATTCTACGTTGATGCTTTTGTTGAAGACCGAGAATTCATGAAAAGACTCTTGTCAAAGAGATGAAACTTCTTAAAGCTGTTTAACCGCAATTTTCAAAGAATGATCCGGTCATCCAGAGCCTGGCGAACCACAGTCAGTAACTCATTCATCTCGAAAGGTTTATCTACAAAACCTTTTACAAGGTCCGGAGAAATTAGAGACGCCTCGCCCTCTGAAGAATAGCCGGTGGCAATGATGACTTTCAGGTCTCTGTTAATTTCCAGCAATTTCTCAAGACAACTTTTTCCACCCATCTGGGGCATTATCAGATCCAGCAGGATCAGATCTATGGAATTCGGGTTTCTATGGTAAATATTGATCGCCTCATAACCATTTGAAGCCTCCAAAACCTTGTACCCGACTCTTGTCAATATCCGTGAACTCAGATCCCGAATCATTGGGTCATCGTCCACAACCAAAATAGTTTCCGAACCTCCCAACTGATCGAACTGCTGAGGTGAATTTTCTCCAACCTCGTCGCACGCAGAAGATGGCAAGAAGATTCTAAACGTGGTTCCAATTCCAAGTCGGCTCTCGCATGTGATGTGACCTCTGTGATTTTGAACCACGCTGTGGACAATTGCAAGCCCCAGTCCAGTCCCCTGGTTGACCTCTTTTGTGGTAAAGAACGGCTCGAAAATGTGCTCAATGTGGTCCGTATCTATCCCAGAGCCTGTGTCGGACACGCTCAGCATGACGTGCCGACCGGGCTGAAGACCGGACAGTCCTCGTAAAAATCTCTCCTCCGCTTCAACATTCGCTGTTTCAAACCTTAGAATCCCTCCATCAGGCATGGCGTCACGGGCATTGACAGATAGATTCATGAGTATCTGGTCAATCTGGGTGGGATCGGCATTAACAGTTCCAAGATCGTCAGCAAGATTCAACTCTATTTTTATCATCTTGGGAATGGTTCTTTCCAAAATTTTTCGCAACTCTGTTACTCTTTTGTTAAGATCCAGAGGCCTTGGGTTGGTTTCTGTTTTTCTGCTGAAAGTCATGAGTCTCTGTACGAGATCAGCGCCTCGAACTGCGGAATCTCTTATTTTGCTCAGGTCAGACTTATGATTTTGTGAGAGGTCCCTGTCATTTAGCATGAGTTCTGTGTAACCAAGGGTGACTTGCAATATGTTGTTGAAATCATGGGCCACACCACCAGCCAACGTGCCGACAGCCTCCATTTTTTGAGCCTGTTGCAGTTGCCTCGAAAGTTCCAGGTGTTGAGTGACATCTCTTTTTACGGCCACGAAATTTACTATCTCACCTGAAGGTCCGAGAACAGGAGAGACAGTGGCGTCCTCATAGTAAATTCGCCCATTCTTGGTTTTATTTATGAATCTGTCCTTCCATACCTGACCGCTGTTAATGGTGTGCCACAGTTTTTCGTAGAATTCCTTTGCATGCTTGCCACTTTTCAATATTCGGGTGTTTTTTCCCATGACTTCGGAACGTGAATAACCGG
>CAYNZA010000110.1:2549-9583 GCA_964401595.1 uncultured Desulfomonile sp. | reverse complement strand
GTTTTGATGGATGAAGGTCACGAGGTCATGCTGGCTCGTGATGGACAGGAAGCTCTTCATGTTGTCCAGAGCGACGCGCCTCACATTGTTTTTCTGGACATCTGGATACCTGGGATAGATGGAATGCAGACATTGAAGGCAATCAAGAGGATTGACCCCAAATGCTTTGTCATAATGATGAGTGGCCACGGTACGATAGAAACCGCAGTAAAAGCTATTAAGCTCGGCGCTGAGGATTATCTGGAAAAACCCCTCAATCTCGAAGATGTGTTGCACCTTGTGGACAAGGCGATATCCGACCGGGAAAAGGCCGCTCAACCTAAAGACTCGGCTGCCAATTATCCCGGACCACTCATTGGTGAGTCATCGGCCATTCTGGCCTTGCGCCGTTCAGTGGACAAGGCCGGGCAGGAAAAAGGTTCGATATGGATGGTAGGCGACAAGGGTTCGGGCAAGGAATTCATTGCCAGGGTCATACACTTTCTTGGCGGTAAGGACCGTAACAAGCTGGTGAAGGTTTTTTGCAACGAGCTTACAGAGAACAACATTGATGAGATTCTGCTAGGCAAGACGACAACTGTGACGCCTGTTCGGCAGGGGAAAATGAGCCTGGCTGAGGGTGGCGCACTGTTATTTGTCAGAATCGACAGGCTAAAGAAAACGGTTTACAAGAGACTTGAGGAGATAATAGACAATCAGGTCACCGCCCAGAAAGTAGCCCCGCACTCCCGCAAGGCGGCCATAAGAATCATGTGCACCGCTGATTCGTATCCGGATGACTTGATCAGGAACATCGGATTTCCGGGCCAGTTGGCCAGGCATCTTAGCGACAGGATCATATACACGCCGGCGTTGTCGCAAAGATCAGAGGATGTTCCTCTGCTGGTGGATTATTTTCTGAAGGAAGCCGCAGAAGAATTTGACCGCAACATATACGGAATCGAAGACGACGCGGTAGCCAGGCTGTTGTCTTACTCATGGCCGGGAAACGTCAAGGAACTCAAGATATTGATGGAACACATAGTGATGACAGCCCCTGGGCCCAAAATTACCATAAATGACCTGTTGCTGCCCTCTGAGTCGGAAGACCTGTACGAGGTCAACATTCTTGAAAAGACCGACCTCTCATTTGCATCGACGTCCTCCTTTATTTCGGTCTCTGATCAGATGTCCCAGCAATGCGTCAACGAACGTGTGAACATTGCCGAATCGGGTTATGAATCCCCTTTGAGGAGACAAAAGACACTGCGGGGCAGGGTGGTAATGTATGGTCAGGGCTTGCATTCGGGTGTCAAGACGGGTTTGACCATCTCTCCCCTTCCTCCGTGTTCGGGAATACTTTTTGGGCACATTACGTCGGGAGGGGCTGTGCCGGCCCTGTTGAGTCAGGTTGAATCAACTGACTACTCCACCTCGCTGAGAAACAACGAGGCGCTGGCAAAAACGGTTGAGCACCTTATGGCGGTTTTTCATGCCTATGGGCTCACCAATCTTCTTGTTAAAATATCCGGAGAAGTCCCCATAATGGACGGATCTGCCCTTGAATTCTGCCGCATGGTGGAGAACGCAGAGATACTGAACCAGGATGGATTTGTTGAAGAAATCCGTATAAACGAGCCACTTTCAGTGGACATGCCCGATGGATCGCCCAAGAGCATGACAATAGAGCCTTCGGATTGCTTTGAGGTTGAGTATGATCTCGATTATCCGGCGCCAATCGGTCGGATGAAAATGAATTTTCGTCTTGACAATCCTGCCTCCTTCAAGGATCAGATAGCGCCTGCCCGAACTTTTGGGTTTGTCAGGGACATGAGGATGATGGACGAAATGGGTTTGGCCGGCGGGGGCAAACTGTCAAATGTTGTACTGCTTGATGATGAAAAAGTCATAAATCCGCCGTTAAGATTCGAGAATGAGTTCGTTCGCCATAAAATCCTTGATATAGTTGGGGATTTCTATCTGTTGGGCCGACCCATTATAGGCAAGATAAAAGCTGTCCAGACGGGACATAGCGAAAATATCGCAATGCTGAAAACCATTAGTCGCGAATTTGGGTTTTAGTCATGCCGTCAGAGGACCTGCGACTACTGATGTCCTTAACAGGCTCAAGAGCATACATGAAAACCCTGAAGCATCTGATGGAAAGATAAAGGCTGATACCACCCATCAGTAAATTGGACGCCTCCATGTTGATGAACTGAGGTATTTCTGCTGGCAGGTCGTCCATGGCATGCATGAAATAGAGCAACTCCAGCGATTGCGACCAGAACCAGATGACCGCTCCCATGGTCAGCGAGGCGTAAAAAAGGTTGGCGTACCTGAGTCCGGTTATGCCGGACTGCGACCATTTGTACGCCCTCATCGCCTGTATAATCAGGTACGGCGCCACTATCTTCATCAGCAAGGATATTAGCGGCCAAAACCCTATGATGTCCACCGACATCAATTCACGGGCCAATCCCATAAGTTGCGCCTGGCCTATTTCTCCGCGTAAGAAAAGTATCAGAATTGCCCCGGGAAAAATGGAGACGCTTGCAATAAATATTGCTATTTCCCTTAATATTAATTTTAGCATGTCTGATTATATCACTATCCGTGCATAAATTTTTCAAAAATATTCACTGCGAGGCGGGCTTTTTCTTGAAGCCTGCCTAACAATTGTGTACAATTTTGACTCTTGGATCAATAGTCTACACCTACCTTGTTCATATTAAAGGGACTCTTACCGGGAATCGGGTGGATGCTGAGGTTTTTTTGGAGTGGGTCTCGTGATTCCGTGCCGGAATCTATCCGGATTCTTTCTGAAAGTCCCCTGCTCAAAAGGTAGTCCCAGTTATCTTGCTGATGAAATAATGGTAACGAAGTCCACAAAGTTCTCTACATTTGTAAGGAGGAGTCAATGGAAAAGACATGGCTGAAGTCGTATGCTCGGGGCGTTCCGCCTGAGATTGATTTCGAGAAGATGAATCCGTCTGAGGCTTTGGAAAGAAGCGCAAAACGGTTTCCCAACAACACGGCGCTTATATTTCAGGGAGCGAAGATTACCTTCAGGCAACTTGATGACATGGTGTCAAGGTTCGCGTCCGCCTTGTCCTCTCTGGGAATAACAAAAGGAGACAAGGTAGCCATACTTTTGCCCAACATCCCCCAGTGCGTGATTGGCATATACGGAACGTTCCGGCTTGGGGCCGTGGGCGTGCTGAACAATCCCCTGTACACTGACAGGGAACTGGAACACCAGTTCAATGATTCCGGTTCCAAAATTCTTGTCAGCCTCGATCTTCTGGTCCCCCGGATGATAAACCTCAGGGAAAAGACAGGCATCAAGAAGATCATCTCATGCCATATACGTGATTACTTGCCCTTCCCACTAAAACAGCTTTTTCCATACGTGAAAAAGACCATGCATCTCAAGACGCCCCAGGCTCCGGATGTTTACGACTTCGTGGATCTCGTCAAACAAAACGAGCCGGTCAAGCAAACAGTGAAAACCGATTGGGATGAAACAGCCCTGTTGTTATACACCGGCGGGACCACTGGAGTCTCAAAAGGGGTTATGCTCACCAATCAGAACATTTCCTGCAATGTCCAGCAGTGCAGGGCATGGTTCCAGGCTTTCTCCGACGGACAGGAAATAGTGGTCGGATGCCTGCCGTTCTTCCATTCCTTCGGCCTGACAACCGCCATGAACATGGCCATATACTATGGCTGGGCAGATGTGCTCATACCGAAACCCGAACCCAAGAGCATTCTTGAGTCCATACACAAGTTCAAGGCCACTTATCTTCCGGCAGTGCCGACTTTGTATAACGGAATGATCAACTTTCCGGAACTGAAGAAATATTCCATCAGTTCCATCAAAGGATGTTTTTCTGGCGGAGCCCCGCTGCCTCTTGAGACGATTAAGAATTTTGAAGCTCTCACCGGGGCTCAAATATGTGAAGGGTTCGGTCTGACCGAGACCACACCGGTGGCCACGATCAATCCTTTCGGTGGGATAACCAAGCCGGGGTCCATCGGAGTTCCATTGCCCAACACACTGGCCAAGATCGTTGATGTGGATGACTTCTACAAGGAGATTACCGAACTCAACACACCTGGAGAACTTTGCGTGAAAGGGCCTCAGGTCATGAAAGGCTATATTAACAGGCCTGAGGAAACTGAATTAACCATAAAGGACGGATGGCTGCTTACCGGTGACATTGCAGTGGTGGATGAGGACGGCTTCTTTTCAATAGTGGATCGCAAAAAGGACATGATAATCTCCGGAGGTTTCAATATTTATCCCAGAGATGTAGATGAAGTCCTGTTTGCGCATCCCAAGATCATGGAGGCTTGCGCCATCGGCGTTCCTGACCCGTACTCCGGCGAACGAATCAAGGCCTACGTAGTCTTGAAGGTAGGTGAGTCGGCTACCCCGATAGAAATTATTGATTACTGCAAGGAAAACCTTGTGAAATACAAGGTTCCAAAATACGTCGAATTTGTGGAGGAGCTTCCCAAGAGCGCAGTTGGCAAGATACTGAGGAAAGAACTCCGAAAGATGGATCAGGAAAAGGCGGCCGGAAAATAATCGACGTTTGTATTTTGCCTGTGATTAACGATTTACCTGATTTTAGTTCAGGATATTCAAAAACCGGCTTTGCTCAACTTTAACCGTTAAGTAAAGCCGGTCTTCAATTGTGAAGGTGGTCCCTGACCGGCTTTTTATCGGTTGATGAAAGTTTGTATCCCCTGGGATTGCTGAGCGCATGTTCCAGGAAATTTCCGGTGTAGGAGCCGGGTGTTTTCGCTACAACTTCAGGGGCGCCCTCCGCTATTATTTTCCCGCCTTCCGATCCACCTTCCGGCCCCATGTCTATTATGTGGTCGGCCACCTTTATTACGTCCATGTTGTGCTCAATTATCAGAACAGTGTTGCCGGATTCCACGAGGCTTTGCAGGACCTCGATGAGCTTGGCCACATCGGCGAAATGCAGACCCGTGGTGGGCTCATCAAGAATGTACAGCGTCTTTCCGGTGCTCCTTTTGGAAAGCTCCTTGGAGAGCTTTATGCGTTGAGCCTCTCCACCCGACAGTGTCGTCGCCGGCTGCCCAAGTTTTATGTAACCCAAGCCGACCTCCTGTATGGTTTTGAGTTTGTTGTAGACACTGGGGATGTTTACCATGAACTCGGCGCTCTGGTTGACCGTCATGTCCAAAACGTCGGTTATGCTCTTTCCCTTGAATTTAATGTCCAAAGTTTCCCTGTTGTATCTCTTGCCCTGGCAGACGTCACATTTAACATAAACATCTGGAAGAAAGTGCATTTCTATCTTGATTACGCCATCTCCCTTACAGGCCTCGCATCTTCCCCCTTTCACGTTGAAGCTGTATCTTCCCGCCTTGTATCCCCTCATTTTCGAATCCGGAAGGTTGGCAAAAAGCTCACGGATAAAAGTGAATACCCCCGTGTAGGTGGCTGGATTCGAACGAGGCGTTCGTCCTATTGGGCTCTGGTCTATGTCTATTACCTTGTCGATGAACGAAATACCCTCGACCGAGTCAACCAGGCCTGCCTTCTCTTTGGAGCCATAAAGCCTTTGTGAGAGGGCGCGTCTTAAAACCTCAACCACAAGCGTGCTTTTGCCGGAGCCCGACACTCCGGTAACGCAAGTCATTATTCCCAATGGGATTTTAACGTCTATATTCTTGAGATTGTTAGCCTTGGCCCCTCGCAGGACAATTCTTTTGGCCCCTGGTTTTCTGCGCTGTTTCGGGACGGGAATGAACTCGGAACCGGACAGGTATTTCCCTGTGATGGAATTCTCACATTTCAGCAGGTCTTCCGGTTTGCCCTCACAAACAACCCTTCCTCCCAGGCGACCAGCTCCCGGACCCATATCTATAACATGGTCAGCGCTCAATATGGTCTCAGCGTCATGCTCAACGACGAGCACCGAGTTGCCCAGGTCACGAAGTTCGAGCAAGGTCGACAGCAATCTCTGGTTGTCCCTTTGATGCAGTCCAATGCTGGGCTCATCAAGAATGTACAGCACCCCGACCAGGGAGGATCCAACCTGCGTGGCAAGCCTTATTCGCTGGGATTCTCCTCCGGACAATGTCGCAGAGCCCCGGTCAAGGGTCAGGTAACCCAGTCCCACCTTGTCGAGGAAACCCAGACGACTGCGTATCTCCTTCAGCACACGTCTTGCTATTTCCATACTGCGATCGCTCAGATTCAATTGCTCGACAAACTCGGCGGTATCACGCACTGAATGAGCGGTCAACTGGTGAATAGGCATTCCACCCACTAAAACGTGCCTGGCTTCTTTTTTGAGTCGGGCCCCACCGCACGTAGGGCAGGGAATGGAACTCATGAATTTATCCAGTTCCTCGCCAATTTCCTCGCTGTCCGTCTCCAGGCGCCTTCGTTCGAGGTTCGGGATTACACCTTCGAAGGACTTGCGGAAAAAATGTTTTCGACCGTCACGTTCGTAAAAGAAGTCGATCTCCTCCTCGCGTGATCCATAAAGGATAGCGTCCTGAACCTTTGCAGAGAGCTTTCCGAAAGGTGATTTGGGATCAAAATCAAAATGTTTGGCAAGCGCTTCTATAGTCTGGTTGAAAAAGAGCGAGTTCCTTTTTTCCCACGGCGCTATCGCCCCGTTTACCAGTGAAAGGTTCTGATTCGGGACAATCAGGTCCGGGTCAAACCTGACCTGAACACCGAGGCCTCCGCATGATTCACAGGCGCCAAAAGGATTGTTGAATGAAAACAATCTTGGCGATATTTCGCCGAATGAAACCCCGTGCTCGGGGCAGGCAAGGTTTTCACTAAACAGTTTCACCGGGCCGCTGAGGTCTTCGACCAAAACCACGCCTTGTCCCAGTTTGGCGGCTATCTCAAGTGAATCCGCAAGTCGCTTCTCAATACCCTCTTTTACCACCAGGCGGTCAACGACCACTTCGATGCTGTGTTTCTTCTTTTTGTCCAGTTTTATCTCGTCGGACAATTCAGTAAGATTCCCGTCAATCTTTGCCCTTGCAAAGCC
>CAYNZA010000110.1:0-2449 GCA_964401595.1 uncultured Desulfomonile sp. | reverse complement strand
TCCATCATCTCAAGGAATTGGCGCGCATACGCGGATAATGATTCAACATATCTCCGTTGACCCTCCGCGTAGATAGTGTCGAAAGCCAGAGTAGACTTGCCTGATCCCGATAATCCTGTAATAACGACAAGTTGATCTCGAGGTATATTCAGGTCAATATTTTTGAGGTTATGCTCACGCGCCCCTCTGATTATAATTTCTGTCGCTCCCATGTTTTAAAAAAAATCTCCGGTTTTCTTGTTTTTTAAATAAAAATTAACGAACAAAATTGAACTATTGATGTCTTAAAATAATGTGATGTATTAAGCGTAACCCTCGAAAACGACTGTCGTGTGGCTATCCGCGCAAAATGTCACAGTTTTTCCTATTTCTTCAATATAATATATAAAAACTATGAACTATTTGTTGACTAAGGCTCATGGACGTGTTATCTGCCGTCTTGTTTCCGGGAGAGGAAGAATCGGGCCTCTCCCGGGTTTCACTTTTCCAGTAGGAGGTATGGATATGTTGTTTCCTTTTTCCGATGCGGCTGCTGGAGTCTCCGAACCTCCCGGTGACTTCGATAGCAACTATCGTCACTTAAAGCAACTTATCAACAAAGCGATCAAAAGCGGCACACCTGTTGAAGACCTCAAGCTGATCCGTAAATCATCTTCAACCAGGAAGGCAGCGACACTCTCCAGGGACGACCTGCTCAAACTTCTTCATCTTATCCGAAGTATCAAGTCCAGATGTCAGACTCTTCTTGAGGCTCCCGTTCCAGAGGAACTCGAACGCGACATCATGGCAAAAGAGCCGACGCAGCGTCTTCCGTGGGAGACAGAAGCCTTGGAAAAAGCAGAGAAATGGCGTAGTGATCTGGTTCGGGCGCGAGCCTTGGTTCGGGCCGAACTGAACAATCATCTAAAAACGGAATTCTTCCATAGCATTTGATTCAATAGGCGAAAAGATCCTATGGAAATGGTCTCGACTGCTTCAGGGCTTCAAAACCGGCGTGGCCTTAACCAGACTCAGGTGTGGTAATAAGGCTCGCCGGCCAAATCATCGCAGCGCACATCTTACGTGGTTTCTCACAAAAAACCTTTCTTTGGCCCGTCAGAACACCATAAGAAAACATTCCAGACATTCGAATTCTATTCGGGATAGCTGTCAAAAAGCTGGCCCCACCTGGAGGTTTTTTTGAATTCATCCATTTGCGGCTTTGCCTTGAACGGCCAGTAAATGAAGTCGTGGTAAAAGAAAGAGCCTAATACGAACATGTAAACCAGAGGCGTCCTGAAAAACAGCTTCTGCAAAGACTTCAAAGGCCCGAACCATATAAAGTTTCCGACGGCTGATGCTGCGTTGTTACCCACCGTGAAACACCAGTTCTCCTTGTCTATGTCCTCTCCGACTATTTCGATGGATTCCATCCGGCCCACGCCCAGGCCTGATTCATCGGCTATCCTGATGTAATCGAGCGTCATGGGGTCAAAACCCATCATTTTGGCTGCTACCGCGTCAATGGCTGTGCAATCTCCGGACGCCATCATCAGGTCCTTGTCGTAAGGGGTCATCGTTCGCGGTCCGGGACCGCATCCGCATACTGTTCCATCCATTACCGTAAATATGCCCGAGTGTATTTCCTTCTGGATGTCCAGCAAATCGTTAAGCGTCTCATGAATGACCGAATGTGTGTAATGACGCCGGCTGTTTAACAATCCGCCAAACGCGTTCTTCATTGATCCTGTAGTCCCCGTGTATATGTGACACTTGACCGTCGGAAGATGGATGACGTTCTTGCCGATGAAATATTCCGGTATTCGTATGCCATCGGGGAATATTTGGTCCAATATACGCATTTTTGCTTTCGGAGTGTATTTGATCCACTTGATGTCGGATTCCCTGAAATTGTAGAGGACCGGAATCTTGTATTTCTCAAAGATCGGAACATATTTGTTGAATTTTTCACCCTTGAACGCGTTTGTCACCACTGTCTCGTTCTGAACACAAACTATGTCCTTGTAACCGCTATCCTTCAGGGCCAGAATCACCCCTTCAAGCTGCCACGGGGTTGTGTTGGCGCTCAGGAACGGAAAATGCCATGAAATGTTGTCCTTGAGTATTACGGTGGATGATGGATCCAGATAGTCCTGGAATCGGGCGTCTTTCATGCACTTGCAGACATCTTCCAATACCGTTTCCGGCGTCGTCCTGGTAACCGAAACTAGCGCTTTTGAGTTGATCATGTTTTCATCCGAAATGTATTTGTTGGAATGGGAATGATAATACCTGACGGACCAAATCGCAACCGCTCAGATGAAGTTATCCTTATGGACGTCTATTTTTCTGGGATAATTTCTTGACACAAACATCCTGTTGCGGTAAAAATATGAATTCCAAATCGGGCCGTTAGCTCAATTGGTAGAGCAACTGACTCTTAATCAGTAGGTTTGGGGTTCGAGCCCCC
>CAYNZA010000109.1:0-9770 GCA_964401595.1 uncultured Desulfomonile sp. | reverse complement strand
CAGCGTCAGTAGTTTTTAGGGTATGACCCGACCCCGACCCCAGACGGGCGCCAGTCTGGGTGGAGGCCCCCGGAACGACTATAATCAGATTACTGCCAATGGATTGTATCTGGGCGCCTATCATCTCCCTTGCGCCAGCGCCCGCAGCTACCATGACGATGACAGCGCCAACGCCTATTACTATGCCCAACATTGTCAAAAGAGACCTGAGGATGTTGGATGTCAAAGCCCCACCGGCAATGCGCAAACCGTCCCATGGATTAAGCATTTTGCATTTCCCGATGAAAAAATCTTCTTAACAATTGCATGCCTACAAACGCCTTCGGGCAATGAGCCGACTGAGATTGGAAGCCGAGCCCGTTTCCGGCTCATCGACAATTATCTCCATGTCCGAAAAAAGCGGCGCCAAACCTCCTCGGGGCACAAGATAGCGCTCATTGAAATCAGGCTTCAAACTTTCATGTAAATGATTGAAAGTGCAGTAAATGACCAGCCCTCCATTTTTTAGGGCCTTGGCAATTTTGGGAATGAGAGGTTCGGAAAAAAAATAAAAAACCACTACAAGATCGTAAAAGTTTTCAGGCAGAGGAAAATAATCCGTGTCGCCTACGACAAGTCCCAGATTCAAACCCAGGCTACGACTTCTAGACTGAAGCCGCCTTATCGCCGACTCGCTTATGTCTATTGAGTCCACCCAGAAGCCGCTGTCGGCCAGATAAATTGAATTGGCCCCCAGGCCGCACGCTAGATCGAGCGCCCGTTCCCCACTCAACAGATGTGAATTACTGGTCAGGAAAACATCAGGCGTAGGATCTGCCTCGATGTTTTCAACGTATCTGGCATTCCATCTGAGCTTGTCATGTTTCACTCTGGATTACCGATTCATGTCAAGATGGGGGCTCCATCGATATCTATGGAGCCCTCTCATTTTGTAGTTTGGCACAGGTTCGGAGACTTTTATCCCACTACCCGTCATAACCGTGGCGTTCCAGTTCAGAGTACCAGGATTCGGGGTCTTGAAGGTAAAGTTTCAAATCCTGCAATGCGGAAAAGTGTTTTTTCTCCTCGATAAGCATCAACTCACAGAATTCCTTCTCCATCGAGTCAGTAGCCTTTGCGAGGGAATCTTCATAAAATTTGACAGCGCCCTGCTCCATTTCAATTCCTATTGAAAGCGCTTCAATATCTCCCGTTTCCCCCTTGACGCGAGGGCCCAGATTCTTCATTCTCTCTTTAAAAAGGGCCTGTAGGTCTTCATTCTCAACTTTGAATTTCTTCCATTGATCCGACCAGGCTTTCCCACCCTGGAGTTCATTGAAAATTTCTTTTATACGCGAAATGTGGGCGCCCTCATCGATCATCAGCGTCTTGAACATATCTTTACCAAGTCTGTCTACACAGGATTCCGAGGCCTTCTTGTAAAAGTCCCTTCCTCTCTCCTCTTTTTCTAGAGCGGCAGCCAACATCCCCATAATTGCCTCATTGTGATGCGTCATCAAGTCCTCCTCAAATAATTCGGCCTGTGCCTGACAGTTTACACTTTGGGCGAGACCTATTTCAACTTGCATTTTCTTAAAAATTGGTTCCCCGATACCTAAGCGGCAGTGGCAGGCGGGTAAGCAAATGTTCTGGTCGCCAGCTCCTTGTCAATCATGAAAAGTCCACCGCCCTGTTCCCCAGCCAGTTTCAGTTGCTGAACAACACCATCGGCCGACGATTCCTCTTCGACTTGTTCAGTGACAAACCATTGAAGGAATACGTTTGACGCGTGATCGCGCTCCTGAAGACTCAGGTCAACAAGGCCGTTTATGAGACTGGTCACCTTCTGTTCGTGCCTGAAAGCCTCCTGAAAAGCGGCAAGCGGTGATTCCCATCTTGTGGGAGGCCCGGCTATCGGTTTGAGAAGGACAGAGCCTCCGCGCTCATTGATGAAATCGAAGAATTTCATGCTGTGAACCAATTCCTCTTGAGCCTGAACCCTCATCCATGAGGCAAAACCTTTAAGATTGATTGAATCAAAGTAAGCGGCCATTGAAAGATAGAGGTAAGACGAATAAATTTCTGCGTTTATCTGCTCGTTGAAAGCGTCCTGAACTTTCTCATTGATCATGGCAGTGGACCTCCTGATTTATTTTAAGAACATTCTGACAAACTTTTAGGGTCGCAGTGTCTGGGAATCTCCAGTAACAGAACAACACAAGTTATCTATACATAATCATTGCTCGTCCATAGTCAATCGGAGCAGGATGCGCAAGACTTTCACCTTTTGTTGTAAATCATGTAATAGATGATTGGCACTACAATTAGAGTAAACAATGTTGAGGCAAAAATTCCGAAAATGAAAGACCAGGCCAATCCGGAGAACACTGGGTCTAGAGTGATGACCCACGAGCCAAAAATTGCGGCCCCTGCTGTCAACAAAATGGGAGTCAGCCTCACCGCCCCGGATTCAATTATTGCCTGCCGCAAGTCCTCGCCCGCCGCAACTCGCACCTGAACAAAATCTATGAGTATGATTGAATTACGTACGACAATTCCCGCTAGAGCAATCATTCCTATCATACTGGTGGCCGTAAAATAAATGGAGTCTCTATACGGTCCTATCTGATGGGCTAAAAGGGAGTTAAGCAAAGCAAAGCCCGGCAAAATCCCAATCAGGGTCAAAGGTATGGCGACCATTATGATCAGGGGCAATGAAAAAGATTGTGTCTGATGCACGAGCAGGACGTAAATGAGAATCAGCGCTCCAACAAAAGCCAGACCAAGGTCTCTGAAGACCTCCAGGGTAATTTTCCACTCTCCTTCACCCGCCCAGTCAACTCTGTAACCCTGTTTGATTTGGTTCTTTTCTAAAGCAGCTTTCAAGTCCATGATCGAATTCACTGGGCTGCCGCCTGCCGTCTCAGCCGTGACAAAAACGACTCGGTCCATATTTTTTCTGAAAATGGTTTGGTCTACTGTAGTCTCCTGGAGTGAACCAAGTTCATGGAAAGGAACCATCAGACCGTCGGCCCCCTTGATTTTCAGAAGCGCCATGTCTTCCATTCTGGACCGCAGAGACCTTGGCAGCCTGACATTTATTTCAAGTGGAGAACGCTCGGTGTCAGTATGAACAATAGAGGGAGACTCCCCGGCCAGAAATATCCTGGCCGACTGAGTAATCTCCTCCTCGGTAATACCATGAATCCCGGCCTTGGTCCTGTCGATCACGAAGTTTAGTTGTTTCTGGGGCGCAGTGACTGAGTCATCAATGTCAACCACGTTTGGAGTATTTTCCATCATTTTCCGAACATATTTTGCCTGTTGAATCAAAGACTCGTAAGACGCCGAAACGGGGCCGTAAACTTCGGCCACTAAAGTCGAGAAAACCGGGGGTCCGGGGGGAACCTCGACCAGCTTTATCACTGCTGACCAACGTTTGGCTATTTCTTCGATGTCGGGTCGTAGTCTCAAAACCAGTGGGTGACTCTGATACTCCCGATCGTGTTTATCCAGAAGGTTTACCCTTATGTCCGCCAAACCCGGGCCTTCCCTGAGGTAATACTGCCGGACCATGCCGTTGAAATCAATGGGAGAAGGAAGCCCCACAAAAGATTCTACATCCCGGACTTCGTTAACCCTTGACAGGTACCGTTCCAGGTCCTCTACCACTTTGTCGGTTGTTTCAAGTGTCGTTCCTTCCGGCATGTCAATCTGAACGAGAAACTCGTTCCTGTTGTCGAAAGGGAGCATTTTCACCGGCACTATACCAACGGCCAGAAAAATCAATGACATGCAAAATGCCAGCGCAGTTACACCGACAAACAACCGGCTCTTCCTGCGACTGTCCAGGAATGGACTGATAATTTTGCTATAATATTTGTAGACTGGTCCGCCCATGAAATCATATGGTTTTGATTCTAAATGATATTCACCCTTGAGCGCATGATATGTCGCCCATGGAGTTACGGTGAAAGCGATGGCCAGCGACATTATCATTGCGATTGGAACGTTTAGCGCCATTGGTCGCATGTATGGCCCCATCATTCCGGTAATGAAGAACAATGGTATGAATGAGGCAATTACGGCAAAAGTGGCCAGTATGGTGGGTGGTCGGACCTCATCCACGGCAAGCAGGGTAGCGTCCAATGGAGGATGGGTCTTGAGTTTGAAATGCCTGTGGATGTTTTCGACATCCACTATAGGGTCATCCACCAGAAGACCCAATGACAAAATAAGGGCGAAGAGCGTGACCCGGTTGATTGTGTAACCGAAAAGAAGGTTAGCCAGCAATGTGACGGCTAGGGTCATAGGAACTGCCAGAGCCACTATCAAGGCCTCTCTGGTTCCCAGAACGATTGTAAGCAGGATCACAACGCTCAATACTGCTATACCCAGATGCTTTACCAACTCATCGACTTTTTCATCAGCCGTCTTTCCATAATTCCGAGTGAGCAGGATGTGAACATCGGACGGAATCAACTCAGCCTTGAGTTCATTAATTTTCTTCTCGATGTTCTGCGCAACCTGGACGGCGTTTGTGCCTTTTCTCTTGGCAATCGCTATTGTGACCTGCTGATACGTCTTTCCGGGTTGAGCCAGTTCCACCTTGTTAGTATGCTGGTCGACCGATGCGCCTGGGCCGAATGTTATCCGCGTGTAGGAACTGACCTCCGCGGGACCGTCTTTTACGTCAGCTATGTCACGCAGGAATACCGGTCTCCCCGAATGGACACCTACAACCAAGTCATTCACTTCGGACGCAGACCTTAGAAATGGGCCTGCGTCAACAATTACTTCCTCGTTGCGAATGTCCATTTTCCCGGCGCGAACATTTACGTTTCCCCCTTTAAGTGACCGAACCACTTCCAGGACCGATATATTTCTTGCGGCCATCTTTTCCGGATGAAGAAGAACCCTGACCTGCCTCGATCTGCCACCGACCACATAAGCTCTGCCAGTGTCCGAAATGCTCTGAAAACGATGCAGTATCTCGTCAGCGACCCGTCTCAACTCGAAATCAGAGTAAACCTGGCTGTACAACGAAAAGGTCACTACAGGAACATCGTCAATCTCGACCGGCCTGATCACCCAGCCTGTCACTCCCGGAGGAACATCCGGAAGATAAGACATTATCTTGTTATGGGTTTTAAGTATGCTGTCTTCGCGGTCTTGTCCTACATGGAAACGCGCCGTAACCACGGCTGATCCAGGACGTGAAATGGAATATACGTGTTCTATCCCGTCTATTTCCCAGATTTTACGCTCGAGGTTGATTGTGACGAGATTTTCGACTTCCTTGGCCGAGGCGCCCGGAAAGTTGACCATGATGTCAATCACAGGGACAACTATCTGAGGCTCTTCCTCTCTCGGGGAAATCGTGACGGCGGCAATGCCGGCCAATACCGAGGCAAGAATGAAAATCACCGGCAGTTTTGAAACCAGAAAAGCCTCTACTATTTTTCCGGTAAAACCCAATTTGTACTGTTCAGCAAGACTCATTATCCTTCACAGCCTCTGACAAGTATTGGGCCCCTCCCCCTCGGCGAGCGGCCGTTGCGCATTTTGAACCGTGACCGTCAAATAGAATATGTGATGCGACAAATTATTATCTTTAATGGACTTAATTTAGCATTCTTACGTTTTACGGTCAATCGAAGTAGTTTTAGCCAACAATTGCCTCACTGAGCCGTGTGTAAGTTCGTTTCAGGTTTTGCTCAACCCCTCAATCACCTGTGGAATAAAGGCCGAAGAGTTGATTTCTCAACATATGCATCCCGGTAAATCCGGTAACAGGCCTCAGTGTAGCCCAAGAATGAAAGTTTTTTGAAATTTCATCCAGAAAAAAATAGCAGACAGAGAGAATTTGGTGTAAAAAGGACTAGTCAGGATTTTCTTCCGAGAGCAACACAATCAGTCACATTCAGTCCGTATTGAAGAGGGTGAGATCATTCTTGACACAGTAGGTTTTTATCTGATAACCAAGTATTATTAGTGAAAATTATAAGTGAAACTGGAAAGCTGGTAGGAGATGGGCTTCAACTTGGCGCATCGATTGTGTTCGCCATTTTCATTGGGGCAGGAATAGGTTACTGGCTGGACGGCAAGCTTAATACATTTCCATATCTCAGCATCGTATTTTTCCTGTTAGGAATCGCGGCGGCGGCTCGCAACGTCATGATTGAAGTTCGCAAGCAACTTCGGCAGGATCAGGCCAGGAAAGCCGATGGATTTTCAAAAAATCCCTAAAATATGGTTTGGAATGTCCTCAGTAGTTTTTCTGATTGGGCTTCTGGTGAGCGTGGTTTTTGCTCCCCATCGTTTTACGCTCGCTTACCTCATCGGGGCTCTTTTGGTGTTGTTGAATTCATGGTTGTCTGCGCGCAGGGTGAATCAGGCATCCTTCACTGACAGGAACGCAGCTATGGTGTCACTGATGGGTAGTTTTTATTTTCGATTGATTGCTGTGGGACTCAGCCTGTTTGCGCTCATCAAGTTTGGAAACATTGATCCAGTGGGTTTAGTTACCGGGTTATCGGTTATTCCAGCCGGATTGATGTTAATGTTGGTGTTGATATACATATCGAATAGAAGGCCTCAGGAGGTTCAATAAATGGCAGCAGACATGCATCCGCCGGTTCTAACTGACATTATAGCCAATCCGTTGCTGCATACCATGCATGATTTTTTCGATAAGTATGGCGTATCACATGCCGACGTAAACAATGTCCTCAACACATGGCTTGTGATGTTACTGCTGGTTTGCGCTTCGATCTGGGTCAAGGGAAAGCTTGAAACAGTCCCGAGAGGTTCCCAGAACTTTTGGGAGGTAGTGGTCTCAACCCTTGATGACATTGTCACCCAAACAATGGGGGAACACGGTAAACACTATTTTCCGCTCATTGCGTCATTGGCGCTGTTTATTCTTTCATGCAACCTTATCGGTATTCTTCCTTATTTCCAGTCGGCGACCAACAATCTTAACACCACGCTGGCCTTGGCATTAGTTGCCTTCACCACTACGCACGTCGTCGGTGTTAAATCCCACGGCAGCCATTATTACAAACATTTTATCGGACCGGTGCCGTGGCTTATTTGGCTGATGCTCCCTATCGAACTTATCGGACATTTCAGCCGCATCCTCTCCCTCAGCTTTCGACTTTTCGGAAACATAATGGGAGAAGATTTGGCCATTATCATCCTCACAATGCTGGTGCCTTATCTGGTGCCGTTGCCTATGATGTTCCTGCAAGTGTTCACTTCTTTCATACAGACATTGGTGTTTATCATGCTGACCATGATGTACATCGTCGGTTCGTTGGAAGAAGCTCACTGATATTAGAACCAAGGGAGGTTTTATAAATGAAGAGAGTAGTAGTAGCCGGATTGATGACAATCGCATTGAGCCTTACGGCCGGAATAGCTTTAGCGGCTGATGTCAGCGCAGGCGCCGCCAGCATCGTTTCCTACACAATGTTGGCAGCCGGTCTTGCAATCGGACTCGGAGCAATTGGAAGTGGTATAGGTATGGGAACCGCCATCGGCGGCGCCTGCGAAGGTACCTCACGTAACCCCGAAGCCGGCGGACGTATTATGACCACTATGATCATCGGTCTGGCCATGATCGAATCACTGACCATTTACGCGCTCGTCGTAGCCCTCATACTTCTTTTCGGAAACCCCTACGCAAGATTGTTTGCGGCGTAAATGCCTTATAATCAGGGGACTTTACAGTCCCCTGATTTTCCTCCAGTTCCCTTCCTGTCTTCTCCAAATCTATGGTTTTCAGCAAATTAGGCTACTATTTGACCTTTAAGGAGCGGAATGGCTTGAATCATTCCTCGCCTTGGATTAATAAAAGTATGCTCTTAATCAGGAGCACAAGCGTGGGCATGCAGTTCGCGCCGAACATGGGACACTCAAATATACATGAGAGATAACAAGGACATGACGATGAGAGCAGGTTCTATGAACATGGGTGAATCAGGTGACCGAAAAAACTCTTCCGCCAATCGCGCCTATGACAATGAACCAGATTACGCCTTCGCAGCTCCGGACCAAACCAGCAACCCGTCAGGATACAGGCGACCAGTTAAAAATGATGCTGATTTCAGCAAACTCCAGACCCAGTTGGCAAAAGGCTCGGTAAAGCTTTGCCACGTTTGCGGTGGTATAATGAAAAAAAAGACCAGGCGAGTCCTTTCATGGTCTTATGGTATAGCGCTCATGTTGACTGGACTTTTTTTGATGACGTTTTACGGATGGGCCACACACTTTTATCAGGCGCCATGGATCATAAAGTTTTCTCTCCCTGCAATATATTACATCGGATCCATTTTTATCGGTTTTGGAATTCTGTTCTTTTTCATCAGGGAAAATGTCTGGAAATGCTCTGATTGCAGAGAAATATCCAAACGCTGAGAATCTTTCCCGGACTTTTTTGCCTTACAGTCCGACTATTTTATTGAATAATCGGTTTTTATATCATATGATAGGCGATTGCATTACCACTCCTTGCCCTGTTGGGCTTGATAGCCGAAAGGAGAATTTATGAGACGCTATGAGGCGGTAATCATCATTGAGCCGGATGTGGCCGATGATGAGGTTAAGGCTCTTACCGAGAAATTCGGAGATCTTATAAAGAGCCAAGACGGAGAAGTAATCAAGATAGAGGATTGGGGCATCAAGAAGCTGGCTTACCTGGTTCGCAAGAGAGACAAGGGTCGCTACATCCTCTTCGATTTCGTCAGCGGACCTGCCCTGATCAGCGAAATCGAGCGCCAGTTCAAGATCACTGAAAACATCATGAAATATTTGACGGTCAAGCTCGATGAGGATGTAGACCTGGAAGCCTTCAAATCCGCAGGCCAGGAAAAAGAGCAGGTGGAAGAAGCTCCAGAAACCCCTCAGGAAGCCGAGGCAACCGTAGAGACAGTCGAAGTGGTTGTTGAGTCGGGCGAAGAGCCCAACGCCGTGAAGGAGGAGGAAGTATAATGAGTAGACCCCCGAGGCGTAGACCTTTCCCGAGAAGCAAAGTATGTCGGTTCTGCGCAGATTCATCATTACGTATGGATTACAAGGAACCCAACCTTCTGAGACTGTTCATCACTGAACGAGGCAAGATCGTTCCGCGCAGAATTTCAGGTAATTGCGCCAAGCATCAGCGACAACTCACAACAGCCATCAAGCGTGGACGCAACATAGCCCTTTTGCCGTTTACGGTTCCCCGTCGGTAGTTTGGTATAGTGGAGTAAACAGATGAACGTTATACTGTTAGAGAACATGGACGATCTAGGAACCGTCGGACAGACAGTCAAAGTCAAGGACGGCTACGCGCGCAATTACCTTTTGCCGCGCAAATTAGCCTGTCCGGCAACACAGAAGAACCTCAACTTTTACAAAACCCTTATAGAGTCCAAGCAGCGCAAACTGGCTAAAATGCGTACATCAGCCGAAGCGCATGCCCAGGAACTCTCGAGTGTCATTCTGACTTTCATCAGAAAATCCCAGGCTCAGGATGCCCGCCTTTTCGGGTCGGTCACGAATACTGACGTGTCTGAAGCGCTGGCGGTAAAAGGTTACGAGATCGATCGCAGGAAGATATCCTTGTCTGAGCCTATAAAGCGATTGGGTGAATTTACGGCAAGTGTGAAACTCCACCCCGAGGTATCTGCAACTATCAAGGTGGTTGTCAATCCGGAGGCGACTGCAGAGGATGTCGGCTGATTCCAACAGCCAACTGAGAACACCTCCCCAGTTCCTGGAAGGTGAACGGGCCATTTTGGGAGGTT
>CAYNZA010000108.1:0-9815 GCA_964401595.1 uncultured Desulfomonile sp. | reverse complement strand
GGCCTAGATGGGTAGCTTGAACACAAGCTTCCTACAGAATACTCGCAGCATTCTGAGGTAACGGCAAAACAGAGGATGTCTGATCCAAGGAACCTGCTGGATGATCCGCCCTAAGAGTTAAAAGATCGGACTTCAAAAAAGCAGGCTTTTGAATTGGCCGACAGGTGCGAGACTCCCTATGGATCACCGATCATAAAGCACAAAGACGGCCGTGAGAAGTCCTATTTCATCCAGTTTGGGATTAGGCTCCAGGTCATACGCCGGATCCGGCCTCTCACTCGCTGACAAACCTTCCGTCTGCCCTCACCCTGTCGGCATTGGACGCTCTTCCCTTGAACCAGCCGGTCATCTCGGTTTCCCGATGATCAAATTCAGGGACAAACGGCTTGATGTCGAGAACAGGAGTTCTATCAAGAATATCTACGTCTTCGACTTCGAGAATGTTGTTTTTTACACCGGTCAGTCTCAACACGGACAGACCTATTGCGTTGGGGCGCCTTGGAACACGGGTGGCAAAAACCCCGTGGAGGTCATCATCAAGGAAAGGGGTAACCATCAAGGAACAACCTTTGCATTTGTGAAAATAATAGGTGACTATTATGTGAGAGAATCCTTCAATGTCTTTCAGTCCTTCAACCAACCCGGGGTCAATTTCGACCTTGCCGCGGATTCCCTTGGCTCCGGATGCCTGTATGGGCATCCCTTCCACTTCGTTAAACGGTGATCTCACTATTCCTATCGGCCTGAAAACAATTTCATTCATGACCAAACCTTTGATAGTTTCTGTATTGTTCACAACCTGAGGCTTGTTTTATTGGGAAAAGCTTAATTATTTATGGTAGAACCGGAATCCACCACTCCAATAAATACACATGAATCTACATTAGTATTTTATTCTGATATTTTCCAGTTCTTTAATCTGATCTCGTAGTTCTGCTGCTTTTTCGAATTCCAGATCTTTTGCGAATGCGAACATTTGTTTTGTCATTTTGTCGATCATCGCTGGAATCTTGTCTACCGGGATTTGTTGAAGGCTTCTGGCAGGATCAGTTTCGATGGTCACGTAGTCCTGTTCGGCCAGCGAGCTTAATATGTCGTTGATTTGTTTGCGAATGGTCTCCGGGGTGATGTTGTGTCTCTTATTGTATTCAAGCTGGAGGTCTCTTCTTCTTGAAGTTTCATCTATTGTCTTTTTGATGGAATCAGTCATTTTATCCGCATAGAGGATAACTGTTCCATCGACATTTCTTGCAGCACGTCCTGCCGTCTGTATCAAGGACCTTTCCGAACGCAGGAAGCCCTCCTTGTCAGCGTCCATGATAGCGACCAATGAAACCTCGGGGATGTCCAAGCCTTCTCTGAGCAGGTTTATTCCTACCAGGACATCAAATTTTCCGAGTCTGAGGTCTCTGATAATTTCCATGCGCTCTATGGTATGAATCTCTGAATGTAGATATTTGACCCTCACTCCAAGACCGGAATAGTATTCTGTGAGGTCTTCCGCCATCTTCTTGGTCAGGGTGGTTACGAGTACCCGATGATTCCTTGAAACTCTCTGTCTCACCTCGTGCAACAGATCATCCACCTGATCCGAGGCTGGACGAATCTCGATAACCGGGTCCATGAGACCGGTCGGCCGAATGATTTGTTCAGCCACATGTCCTTTTCCCTTTTCAAGTTCATACGGTCCTGGAGTGGCGGAGACATAGATTGCCTGATTCACCAGTTTCTCAAATTCTTCGAATGTTAAAGGCCTGTTATCCAGAGCGCTGGGCAGTCTGAAGCCATATTCCACCAATGTTTGCTTTCTGGCGCGGTCTCCACGGAACATACCCCTTAGCTGCGGGATGCTGACATGAGATTCGTCGATTAGGAAGAGAGAATCCTTTGGAAAATATTCCAGTAGGGTAGGTGGAGGTTCTCCCGGATTTCTACCGGTCAAGTATCGGGAATAGTTTTCTATGCCGTTGCAGTATCCCATTTCCTTGAGCATTTCGACGTCAAAACGGGTTCTCTCCTCAACCCTTTGGGCTTCAATGAACTTCCCGTTATTCCTGAAATGCTCAACGCGCTCTTTCATTTCATCAAGAATGCTGTCGGCCGATTTGACCAATCTCGATTTTTCAGTAACGTAATGACTTGCAGGATAAATTGCCACCCTGTCCAAAGGACGAATGACCTTGCCGCGCAAAGGGTCTATTTCAAAAATTGCATCGACTGAATCACCAAAAAACTCTATACGGATGGCTTTTTCTTCTTCATAGGCGGGAAAGACTTCCACCGTGTCTCCGCGAACCCGGAATGTGCCTCGGTGGAAATCGATATCGTTTCGGGTGTACTGGATTTCAACCAGCTTTCGCAAAGCCTCATCCCTATCGGATTCTTCCCTCCTGATCAAATGCAATAGCATGTTCTGGTATGCTTCCGGTGAGCCCAGGCCATAGATGCAGGAGACTGATGCCACTATTATGACATCCCGCCTCTCGAACAAAGATCTTGTGGCGGAATGTCTCATCTTATCAATGGTTTCGTTAATGCTGGAGTCTTTTTCGATGTAAGTGTCGGAAGTAGGTATGTATGCTTCCGGTTGGTAATAGTCGTAGTATGATACAAAATACTCTACGGCGTTCTCAGGGAACAATGCCCTGAATTCATTAAATAACTGGGCAGCCAGGGTCTTGTTTGGGGCAAGCACCAAAGAAGTTTTGCCTACCTTGGCTATGAGGTTGGCCATAGTGTAGGTTTTCCCCGATCCGGTGACGCCAAGCAGAACCTGGTGCATGGTTTTTTGGTTTACACCATCAACCAGTTGCTCTATAGCTCCCGGTTGATCACCTTGAGGAGAAAAGTCGGAAATTAGTCTGAATTCAGTCATTTGTCTTGCATAGGTAATTTGGAAAAATCATTCCAGAGAAGGTTTTGAAATTCTCAAAGAGTTACGAATCCGATCGATTATGGTGTCCAGATTCTTAAAACCCTCAGACTTGTCGGAAATGATGAGTTGAAGGATTCGTTCATCAGCCAGATAAACCTGGGTCAGTTGGGTAATCTTCATTCCCCGTTTGTCCGTGAACGAATATAGCAGATAAAGTTGTGACGGATCGGTTTTCGATGGCCCATCAGATATTATAACGACGTCCTTGAACTCTTCCTTGAGATTCTGCCTTATGGCCTCCAAAAAAGCCTTAACGTCTTTCGAAGCTTTTTTGGGTCGCCTGATGACATCCAGACTCATCCTGAGCGAGGCTGACGGATGGGAAAAATTGAGTTCGTCGGGTGAAAGCGCGTCAACGGTCATTGTAGAGGGATAATCCATCGAGAAACGTGCGAGCGGATCAACATATGTTTTGAATCCATCCTGGCTGCATGTTCCCTGAGATGAAAACAGACTGAAGCAGACCGCATTCACCATAATGAAAATGACAGGAAAGAGGGTTGTTGCAGACTTTTTGCAGCGGAAAAACATTTTTATTCCATTCAGGGAGGAAAATCCGATTCGTTTATTTGGATCTACTTGCCAGAGTCTCCGCCAATGCTTTGCCCAGTTCTCTTGCCGCATTCCTGAAAGATGCCCCGGTGGCCTTCCTGAACCAGTCAGCTTCCGGTGTCTCGAGAAAAGTTGCCAAAGCGGCCAACTCACTTTCATCAAACGACTTGAGATTGTTTGCATAGGACAGTATGGTCGTTTCATCGACAAGGCTCTTCTCAAGAGCTACCGATGTCTTTCGTCTATCCTGGGGCATCTCCGGAGATATTTCTTCAGTATCGGCAGAAGTGTCCGGATTCAACATGGCCAGGACAAACTCCGTCGCTAGTTGGGTATTGATTTCAGATGCCTGGTCAAGTTCCATAATTCTGGATATTAAGTCAAGCCTTTTGCCTTCCAGCAGGGCGGCAGTCTTCCTGCTTTCCCTCATGCCCTTCAAATTCCTGAAATTCAGGCTGTCCTTTTGAATACGAGCCAGTTTACGACCCAACGGGGTTTCATGGAATTTAATCAACGACGCGATCTTGTCCTCATCAAATGAATTCAACATCTGATTGTGGACCAACGACATCAACTGGTCTGTTGTGAAAGTTTTCCTGAAACGTTTGAATGCATCGTTTCCCTGGGCCTCAGTGACAAAAACGTCTGCGGGAGCCGCTGCCCAAATGGCAGCGTGAATCTGGTCGATCTGGGCAGACAAGCCGGATGCTTTTATCAATCTTGTGACCAGCTCATTCTCATTCTGCTCTGCTGAACAATAGTCCAGGCACTGAAAAACAAAAATGACGGAGATCAACAGCGATGTGATTCTGAAAGCATGCACGAATTCACCTGAAATAGTTCCTGGACATTGCCCAAGTGTGTCAATGGGTTACCAGGGAATGAAATTCATCGGGAATCTCAAGGAGTTTACCATCAGCTCCGACCGCAACCAGGGTGACTGAAGCCGTAGTAAGATAGTCCCTGGCCTGGCCCTTTTTTGTGATGATCTGTTTCACCAGCACTCTGTATCTGGTGGTTTTGTCGATCCATGTTCTTATGACAAGTGAATCGCCGAGTTTTGCCGGGGCATGGAAGGCAATCTCGATTTTGTGAACCATGAAATAAGTGCCCTGATCGTGATATTCAGATACATTTCGTAATCTGTCGGCCACAAATTCCGTTCGTGCCCTTTCCATAAATCTCAAGTAGTTGGCATGATATACGACCCCCATACAGTCGGTGTCCTCATAGTAAACCTTACATTCAAACAACCTTTCCCCAGGGGCGGCCTGAACGGAACTTGAAAAATGATTGCGGTCTATCAATTGTCCTCCTCGAATTGTCAGCTTAACCTCAAGAAATTGACCAGCGCCGGGTCCAGTTTACCGATGGCGAAAAAGAACTGCTTTATGAAATTTCGCCATTTCATGAAAGGCGCCAGTTTCTTGCCAATCGTAAGTGGATCCCGGGCCAGGGATTTGAAATCCACTTTCTGCGGTAATGGACCTGAACAGACTGTGTCCGATATTACCCTGAGTCCGGCAAAAGATATCCCTCTATTCATTGCCTCGACTGCCATTACATGGCTCTCCATGTCTACCGCAGATGCGTAAACTCTCGTGTTCAACTTCTGTCTTTCATCCCGCGCAAAAACGGGTTTGGCGCTTGTAACCAAACGCCCTACTATATTTGGTTGTCCGACCTTATTGCAAGCATGAACCAGTTTCTGGACAACAGTCTGATCCGATTTTATTACTTCCCCGGAATCTGCGGCGCTGACAGTCTCCCCGACAACTACCATCTGTCCCAGGAAGAGGTCCGGCGTAAGGGCCCCCGTTGTGCCTACGCTGAGGATCAGATCTACATCCCTGTCCAGTGACCTTACAGCTCGAGCCGCTCTATCCGGACCTATTCCGCTGCGAAGAACCAGAAACTCTGTCCCCTCAAAAAAACACCGCCTCAGAACAGCTTTTCCCAACTTTGACCTGCTCCTGGTCTCAACCCTTTTCAGAAAAGGATGAGCTTCAATTCCCATGGGGAAGACAATGCACAACGAATAATTTTCTTTATGCCTGAGGTTCATATATATATAGTCTCCAGAAATCCAGTTCGGAGATGCCGGATCATGTCAAATTTCGAGCCCGACTCAATTGATAAAAGCATTTTACTTATTTTACAAGGTGATCTGGATGACTCGCCCCAGCCTTACCTGAAGATCGCCCAAAGGTTGGGAATAGATGAATCTGAAGTGCTTCAACGTGTCCAGACCATGATCTACTCCGGAGTCATAAGACGTCTTGGGGCAATGATCAGGCACATTGAAGCAGGAATAGGGTTCAATGGAATGGTAGTCTGGGCGGTGAGTCAGGATAGCATTGATTCTGTCGGGCGCGCTTTCGCCTCGTTCCAGGAGGTAACCCACTGTTATGAAAGGCCGCCATTTGGTGAAAAAAAGGCTAACCTTTTTACAATGGTGCATGCCGATTCGGAGGCAGCGTGTATGGATGTCATAGAAAAGATGTCCATGACCTCCGGTGTCGGTGATTTTGAAATACTCTTCAGTGAACGAGAGTTGAAAAAGGTCAGCATGACGTATTTTGACGATGCAGAATGAAGCGATTTGGAGAATACAAAGGAAGCCGCATCATGAATAATTCTGTCTCAACTGCTTTATATGGCAAGGCTTGTGAGCTTATTCCCGGAGGAGTGAACTCACCAGTCAGAGCTTTTAAGTCGGTGGGTCTTGAGCCTCATTTCATAAGGTCCGGTAAAGGATGCAGGATCACAGATGAGGATGGCTCAGAGTTCATAGATTATGTCGGTTCATGGGGCCCGTTGATTTTAGGGCATTGCCACCCCGAAGTGCTGGACGCTTTACAGAAAACGATGAGAGACGGCACGTCGTTTGGGGCTCCGACCAGGCGGGAAATTGAAATGGCCGAAACAATATGTTCCATGGTCCCTTCAATTGAAATGGTCCGTCTGGTGAGTTCCGGAACTGAAGCCACCATGAGCGCCATCAGGCTGGCACGGGGCTTTAGCGGAAGAGACATGATTCTCAAGTTTTCCGGATGTTATCACGGTCATAGCGATGGACTGCTTGCCCGAGCAGGTTCTGGAGCCGCGACTTTTTCCATACCGGACTCTCAGGGAGTTCCAGCTTGCGTAGTGGAACAGACTTTGGTTGCTCCATACAATGATCTTGACGCCACCCGCGAAAAGTTTGAACAATATCCGGGTAAAATTGCCGCCATTATAGTTGAGCCGGTAGCCGGAAACATGGGAGTTGTTCCTCCCTCCCAAGGCTTTCTGGAAGGCTTGAGAAAACTATGCGACGAGTTTGAAACTACGCTCATTTTCGATGAGGTCATGACCGGCTTCAGGGTTTCCATGGGAGGCGCTCAAGGGCTTTACGACGTCAAACCAGACCTGACCTGTCTTGGCAAAATTATCGGGGGCGGTCTACCGGTGGCGGCATTTGGAGGAACGAAGAAAATCATGGAATGTCTTGCGCCGGTTGGTGGCGTCTACCAGGCCGGAACCTTGTCCGGAAACCCGCTGGCTGTGGCTGCAGGACTCGCTACCCTTAAAATATTACGCAGGGATGATCCCTACAAAGCCCTTGAACACAAAGCCTCGTTCCTTGAACGTGGTCTCGTGTCTATTCTCGAAGCCAAAGGGATTCCGCACACCATTAACAGGGTCGGATCCATGATGTCCGTCTTTTTTCAAAGTGGTCCGGTGCAGAATTATGAGGCGGCATTAGAATCCGACAAAGGCGCATTCAACATGTTTTTTTCAAACATGTTGGAACGCGGAGTCTATTTGGCTCCGTCTGCCTTTGAAGCCTGGTTCATCAGCGTGTCCCACTCCGAAGGTGACCTGCAGTCCACATTGAAGGCTGCAATGGAGAGCCTCTAGAAGGAGTGGCCTTGGGTGTTGGTGTTACGATATAATATCGTGTAACACCCTGTTATCTGGTTCTTTTTGACTTGATAAAAATTTGGCTTCATAGTAAGGGTTTAATTTGTATCTATGTTTTTTCAGAATTGGTATTAATGATTGCCGTCTTTTTTAGCCCGTCATGTTATTTCAATAACTGCAAACATTTTTTCATGCGGTAGTTTACTGTGACATTCCATACGGGCGTAATAGCTTTGTTCTAGATAGTCCACTTAAGGAGGCTGATGATGGACAAATTCGTCGAGTTCAATGAAAGGTTGGCCGCCAAAGGCGTTTCCCGCCGAGAATTCATGAAGTTCTGCGGGTTGATGGCAACTGTGCTTGGCCTTCCGATGACTTTTGCTCCCAAGATCGCTGAAGCGGTCGCAACCAAGCGTCCCACCGTGGTGTGGATGCATTTTGCAGAGTGCACTGGATGCACTGAATCCTTCATAAGGACCACCCATCCCTGGACAGCGGACATTGTTTTAGACATTATTGATCTTGCGTATCATGAAACGATCATGGCTGCTGCCGGTGATCAGGCTGAAGAAATCCTGGAAAAGACAATAAAAGATCAAAAGGGCAAATACATCTGTATTTGTGAAGGCGGAATTCCGACCAAGGATAACGGCGCTTATGGCAAGATTCACGGTAAGACTTTCCTGGAAATTGCCAAGCATGTAGTGAAAGACGCCGCAGCTACCATATGTGTGGGCGCATGCGCGATTGATGGAGGGGTAGCAGCTGCCAAACCGAACCCGACGGGAGTCAAGAGCGTAGCAGAGGTGACTGGGGTCAAGACGGTCAATATAGCGGGTTGCCCACCGAACGCGGACAACATGGTAGCCACCATAGTGCATTATCTGCTGCTGGGAAAACTTCCCGCGCTGGATGACCAGGGAAGACCGTTGTTCGCATACGGTTATCTCATCCACGACAACTGTCCGAGACGTGGGCACTTCGAAAACAAGGAATTCGTGAAAGAATTCGGTGATGCTGGCGCCGCCAAAGGCTGGTGTCTGTATGAAGTGGGTTGCGCAGGTCCGGAAACCTACAACAACTGCCCAATAATTAAATGGAACCAGGGGACAAACTGGCCGATCGAAGCCGGTCACCCTTGCATAGGCTGCAGTGAGAAGGGTTTCTGGGACAATTTTGCCCCATTTTATGTTCAGAAGTAACAATCTCACAGTTCAGATATCCAACAATCGAAGATGAGATAAGCTTTTCAAAAGGAGCGAAAACATGGCAAGAGTCGTCGTTGACCCTATTCCACGAATTGAGGGTCACCTGCGCATAGAAGTTGAAGTTGAAAACGGAAAAGTGAAGGACGCCTGGAGCACCGGAACACTTTTTCGTGGTCTGGAGATAATTCTGCAGGGCAGAGATCCCCGTGATGCGCATCTTTTAACCCAGCGTTCATGCGGCGTATGTACACTAGTCCATTCATTGGCGTCCGTCAGAGCAGTTGAAGACGCTCTCAAAATAAAGATACCACCTAATGCCCGTTTGGTCAGAAACCTGACACACGCGGCCCAGAACATGCACGACCACCCAGTGCATTTCTATCAACTGTGCGCTCTGGACTGGGTAGATGTCGTATCCGCTCTTTCTGCCGATCCGGCCAAAACGGCTGACCTTTCAGCCGCTGTTAGCGGCAGGCCGCAGACAAAAAAATACTACGAAGGACTCAAGGGCAAATTAAAAGCCTTTGTTGACTCCGGACAGCTTGGTCCCTTTGCCAACGCCTACTGGGGGCACCCAGCCTACAAGCTCCCGGCGGAGGCAAACCTGATGGCTGTAGGTCATTACCTGGACAACCTGCGTCAGCAGGTTCACGCAGCCCAGATGACAGCAATCTGGGGAGCGAAGAACCCGCACCTGCAGGGACATCTCCCGGGTGGTGTGACTGTAGTCGAACAGCTGAACGCTGACAGAATTTCCCAGTACCTGTTCATGCTCAAAGAACAGATCGCCTTCCTCGAGGAAGTTTACATTCCCGATGTCTTGGCTGTGGCTTCCTTCTACAAGGACTGGACCAAGATCGGTGGAAACAAGAATTTCCTGTGCTACGGCGATTTCCCGCAGAGCGAGAAAGAACCTGAGAGCTTCTACTTCCCACGCGGCATGATACTTGACGGCCAGCTCAAGGCTCTTCCCGTCGATCCGCAGAAAATTACCGAGGACGTCACCAGGGCGTGGTATGAAGCCGGAGCCCCGCTGCATCCGTCAGTCGGTGAAACCAAACCTCTGTCGGGCGAACCGCTTAAGGGCGCAGTTCCGGACACGACCTCCAAAGATGGGAAATATTCCTGGATTAAGGCTCCTCGCTACGACGGAAAAGTGATGGAAGTCGGCCCACTGGCGCAGTGCCTGGTTTCTTATGTTGGCGGCAACAAAG
>CAYNZA010000107.1:0-9846 GCA_964401595.1 uncultured Desulfomonile sp. | reverse complement strand
TCAACGCGCCGATCTGGATTCCCAAGAGTGAGCCCAGCAGCATTCCCATGGCCAGAGTGTAGAAAATGAAGCCATAGATGGCGTACTGGAAAATGCCTGCATAACCGGCTGTGAAGATGATCTGCAAAATATCTGTGCCCACTGTTGTAAAAGATGAAACGCCCAATACGTAGACAAAAATGGGAAATGTTAGGAAACCTCCGCCAACTCCCATGATAGCCGCCGCAAATCCAACAATCGCGCCTGATATGGCTACGAAAAGAGCTGGAATTTTCTTTCCCCCAGGAACCAGGTCTTCATCAAATGTTATTTGTGGAGGAATTGTCGAGGCCTGAAGTCTGGCAGGCAAACCTACTTTTCCCGAAGCTGCCGCTTCTCCGTGAGAACTTTCTCCACCATGTGCGCCAACATCGCCGCCTGCGCTTCTCAATTTCAGAAAGTCGATAAGAGCGTAAAAGCCCAGGAAACCAAGGAGAACAACATAGACGACGCTAATAAACAAATCGCTAAGGACCGGGTTGTGGTCGTAGATTGCACGGTTGATAAAACCGCCGCCAGTGACTCCGATTCCGGATCCAACCAAAAAGGCCACCGCCAGAGCCACTGAAACGTTGCCAAGTTTCTTGTGAATGACCGTGCCCATGATAGCTTTGGCAAAAATGTGAAAAAGGTCGGTGCCTACAGCCAGTATTCCCTTGACTCCGGCGCTCATCAGAGCCGGTGTTATAATGAAGCCTCCCCCTGCTCCAATACAACCGGTGATCAGACCGGCGCAAAGGCCTACCGCTATCGAGACAACGAAGATTAGTGGGGTGTAATATGCCGGCTGATACGCCTTGTATCCACCCAGGAACTGAGTGGGCACGTCAGCTGCAAGGACAACCCCGGTCAAAACTGCCGGAATTGTCATGAGGGCCAGTATGCGTAACCTTTTCTTGTCTTTAAGAATGTTCATAGATGTCTCATAATCCCATTTGGCATGAGCCCTTGACGCTTCCATGAACATACCATACAAAGCCTTGCCCAATTTCATCTCAAGCTTCCTCCCTTGAACATCAAACTTAAAATGTTATCCGACTGCAATGCCCGTGCCACAAAAATGGCAGGACAAAATTATTAACCTTTTCATTTCAAAAGAGTTTTCCACCTAGACTCGCGTAAAAGTCCGGGCAGACAAGAGCCAAGTGTAAAAAAAACTGACACGCTATAAAAAAAACTGATACTTGTCTTTTACTTGGTGTAAGAATTTCTTACACCAAGTGTCAAACTTAAGATCGCTGGACCCCGTTCTTCGGACTTGTGTTGATTGAGGAAAACATTCACTGTCTGTCGTCCTGATTGCAGCATTTCTTCTTATAAGCGTCCTGAAGTTTGTATAATAATTCGTCGATCTCAATTGGCTTCATCAAGTAATCGAATGCTCCAAGTTCCATGCCTCGGATAGCCACTTCCACATTAGCGTGACCGGTGAGCATTATGACTTCGGTGGATGGGCACAATGCCTTGATCTGTTTGAGAGTCTCTATGCCGTCCATGTCTGGCATTTTGACATCCAGCACGATGACATCAGGCGCATTCTCAGAGATTGATTTCAGCGCATCTTTACCACTCAATGCCGAACGAACTTCCAGTTTTCTTCTGGTCAGGCGCTTGACCAGTGTATGAACAAAGTCTTCTTCATCGTCTACCAATAATACCTTGAATTCATTCACTACAGGATCTCCTTTTGCAAGCCTGTTTAAGTTTTTCTACCAGTTCATCGAGTTCACATGGTTTGGTTAAATAGTCAAAGGCTCCAAACTTGATGCCTTCTCTGGCCGCCTGCTCTGAACCATGTCCTGTGAGCATGACGACTTCAAGTTGCGGAGCCATCTGTTTAAAAATTTTGAGAACTTCTATGCCATCCATTCCTTCCATCTTGAGGTCTAGTATTGCAACATCGAAATCGTTACGTCTTAATTCCTGAATTCCCTGAGCCCCACTCAATGCGGTTTTTACGATAAAGTTTCGCTTGGTCAGACGTTTTGACAATATGCTCACATAGCCCTCTTCGTCATCAACGATTAGGAGCTTGGGTTTGTCAGTCATGTCACTGGAACTGCCACTCATAATTTCTTCCTCATTGTAATCTGTTTAAGGCTATGAATCCCGACTGGCATCCAAATTTAACAATTACTTCCGTGGTTGACACCAATCAGTCCTCAATAGTCTGAACGCTCCTTTTGGAAACGGGGATTTTAACGTGGAATGAGGTCCCAAGACTTACTGCGCTACTGACGGTAATTTCTCCTCCCATCTTTTTTATTATTCCGTAACAGATGGAGAGTCCCAGTCCTGTCCCTTTGCCAACGGGTTTGGTAGTAAAAAAGGGATCAAAAATTCTGGACAGGTTAGCTTTTGGAATACCGGGGCCATCATCGGCAACATCCATGACGATAAAATGGTTTTCAACCCTACTTGACAAGATGACCCTGCCACCTTGCGGTTCGAGCGCATCGACGGCATTGTTCACCAGATTGAGAAGGACCTGCTGAATCTCTGAAGGAGAAACATCGACTGTTGGTAATTCTGGGTCTAACTCGGCAAAAAGTTTTACATTGGCGTACTTTGCCCGCTGTTCGGAAAGCGCCACCACGTCTTCAATCATATCATTAAGTTGAACGTTTTTTACAGTGGGATCAGTTTTCCTGGCAAAACTGAGGAGTTTGTGAGTGATTTCCTTGCATCTTTTTCCTTGAGTTCTTATCTGGAGCAACGCTCGTTTGAATTCATTCAGATTTTCGCTATCCTTGAAGTCTTCCTCAGCCAGTAAATCTTCTATCCAGCCTGCTTCTTCGGCCATTATTGCAACGGGATTGTTGATTTCATGAGCGATACCGGCGGCCAATTCACCCAGAGAAGCCAGCTTGCCTGCCTCAATCACCTGTTCATTCATCATTTCTTTTTCCAGGTCCGCACGCGCAATGTGGCGCACCATTCTTTTTGAAAGCAGGATGGCCACCACCACGATACCCAGTCCGCCCAGCCAGAAAATACCGAGAGTGAGGAATCTTGCATATTCCAGGACTTTATAGGCGTCTGACGAACTCTGCTGAAACGCCAGCAACCAGTCGCCGCCTTTGAGCGGAGCCATCACGTGGACTGTGTCTTTTCCACTCTCAAACGATTGCTCAATGTAGCCCACCTGGTCTGGTCTGAATTTCTCACCGGACATGAATTCAAGAAAAGGTCCTTTGGTTTTACTGACTTCAAATCTGGGCTGAGTCTGAAATTCACCTTTACGATTAAGGATATAAGCGAATCCCGTCTTACCGATCTGAATACTCTCCACCAGGGAATTGAACGATTCGAAATCGACAGTGGCCCTGAGTATCCAGCGAGAGCCATCCGGCGCTTCCCTGCGAACGGCTATGATAAAATGAGGAACACCTCTCAAGCCATAAAAGACGTCGCTAACGTAAACGTCGGCTTCAATACTTTTTTTGAACCAGTCAGATTTGGAATAATCCGCATTTTTCAAGCTGTACGGACCTGCATAGGCCACCTGGATCCCTTTCTGGTTCACCAATCCGATGTCAACAAAAATGGATCCGTATTCTTCCTGCAATATCGAGAGCCTCTCTTTTAAAAACGCGTCATTGTTCAACTGATCGCAAGAAAAAGATCTGGCCAGAGACCTTATGTTCGCAACTCGCTGTTTGAGAAAACTGTCGATACTTTGCTGATGCTTCTTGATAAGCGTAACTACATGATCAGCGACCTTTTCTTTGTAAGAAATGTCGAAAAAATATCCGATAGTGACCGAGGCCATTATCAGCGGCATTATTGAGACCAATACTATGATCAGGACCATGTTGATGGTCAGAGACCTATAGTACCTGGCATGCTCATTAAGTTCTTTCGTCACACTGGAATTCACATCTTTCATAAAAAATTCTCAATCATGCCGGCAGTGAAAAACAGCAACTGCCGAGTTTGAAAAAATACTGCTGAAGAGCGTGTGAGAACATGGCTTTATTTCTGAACTTTGCGTGAGCATTATATTACTCCCAAGAGCCTTTGCAGACAATGTAAAATGAGAATTTAAAACTGCAAATTATTGCCATGTTCTTTCAGCTTGTCCGGTAACTACCCGTAGGCTCAACGGACTCTGCCAGATTTGTGGTCACAGAGCGTTCTGGAAATCTTTAGAATCGGGGTCTGGAATCTCTGATTCGGCTGCTTCAGTCCCCGTGGATCCGGATGAAGTCTTGAATCCTTTGTTGTTCAGGATTTTGCTTCTTATGTCGTTCAGTATATCTGGATTGTCACGAAGGAAATTCTTAACATTCTCTCTACCCTGTCCGATTCTGTCATCATTGTAGGAATACCAGGCTCCGGACTTGTCGATTACGCCAGCTTCCACACCGAGATCCAGCGTTTCCCCGGCGCTGGAAATTCCCTCATTGTACATGATGTCGAACTCTACCTGATGAAATGGAGGAGCAAGTTTGTTCTTCACCACTTTTACCTTGGTCCTGGAACCTATGATGTTTTCTCCCTCCTTGATTTGCCCGATTCTTCTGATGTCCAACCTCAATGATGAATAAAATTTTAGGGCATTTCCTCCGGTGGTTGTTTCCGGGTTGCCGAACATTATTCCGATTTTCTGTCTTATCTGGTTCGTAAATATCACGGAAGTGTTTGATCTTGAAATTGCGGCGGTAAGTTTACGAAGGGCTTGAGACATCAAACGAGCCTGGAGCCCCATGTGAGAGTCGCCCATTTCTCCCTCTATCTCAGCCCGGGGAACCAATGCCGCCACAGAATCAATCACTACCACGTCCAAAGCTCCAGATCTTACAAGTATCTCTGTGATTTCAAGAGCTTGTTCTCCGGTGTCGGGTTGAGAGACCAGCAGTTCTTCTGTTTTTACTCCCAATCTTCTTGCATAGTGAATGTCTAAGGCATGTTCGGCGTCCACGAAGGCAGCATAACCGCCGCTTTTTTGCGCCTCGGCAATCACGTGAAGGCATAGGGTTGTCTTACCGGATGATTCGGGACCAAATATTTCCGTGATTCTGCCTCTTGGAATGCCACCGACTCCTATAGCCATGTCCAGCGCCAGTGACCCGGTGGATATTACCTTGATGTTGGGGATCATGCTTGCATCACCTAATTTCATGATGGAGCCACGTCCGAACTGTCTCTCTATCTGGCTTACAGCAACATCTACAGCCTTGGCTCGTTCGTTTTCGGCGACCACCCCTTCATACGAGTCCTGGCCTTTTTTAGGCTTAGCCATAAAATTTCCTTTCTCTTATCAATTTATAATCAACGCGCATTGCGCCCGCCTATGTTTATAGAGATGGAAAACGTGTTTCTGACCGACGCTCCCCAAAAAAGCATGTTCCATACCTCAGCATTCGTGACACCTTTGAAATATGAGCATCCTGACGTATGATTTGAGACTGGTTAGCCCATTATAACCACATCTCCCAGACATGGAACAAAAATGTGAACGAATGAAGTGAGGCTTTTCTCGGGGCCATTTCATCTGCTGTTTCCTTGGCTGGTAGAGGAAATGAGTTCTTCAAATCATCAGTAAGTAGCGAAAAAGGACGGAAGGCGACCAGTTCCATGAAGATAATCTCGGCGAGCAGACGTACGGATATTCCGGCTTTTTATTCGGGCCGGCTATGTCAATGTAATGTCTCCATTCAGTCTAAAAGTATTCCATGTAGATCTGAAACCGAAAAATGTCATGGCGTTTGTCTTCTGGACAAAAAATGCACAGCCATTAGTCAAGCATGTTCCTGATTTGAAGAATCGTGGTTACTCAATGTGTTTCTTATACACGGTGAATAATTATCCCAAAGACCTGGAACCTCATACGCCGGAAGTGCGTCACAACCTTAAGACTATCGAAATGATCGCTGGTCAATCTGACAGGCCTGTAATACGGTGGCTATATGACCCGGAGGTTGTCATCAAAGGTTTTAACGTTGATATCTGTCTCGACAACTTCGATTTCGTTTGCTCCAAAATGAAGAATTACACTAGGGAGTGTATTTTCAGTCCCTGTGATTACTACAGGAAGACTACCCGAAAAATGCAGGAGAAAGGCCTTGAATTAGTGACGCCCGACAATGATGAAACCATGAAGATATCGACTATGATGGCTGGTATTGCGTCTGGACGCGGAGTCTCACTGTTTTCGTGCGCGCATGATTTTCTGGTCAACAATGCAATAGCCAGGGCAAAATGTATTGACGCCGGCTTCATCAGGAATCTGCTCCAATCGGAAGACGCGATTAATGCCCTGATGAATCTGAAGACTTCTCGCAATAGAACCGGGATGCGCGTGTGTTGAATATTCTGGCATTGGCGCTTATGACACCTGTCTGCATGACTGTGTGTATTGCTATGCAGCCAAAAGGACTTTAAACCGACCTGAAGAATTGATAAAATCGGTCAACTTGAGGGACTGCCTGGATCCCCGGAGCGAGACAGTCAGAACGAGTTAGTAAAGCCTGTGCAAAATGGTATTGTTCATTGAGCAGGCGGATGGCAGGAAAGGTGTGATTTGCCTTACATAAATTAGGTTGTAAAAACCTTAAAACTGTTTATTATATTTATTATATGTTTGGAACATGATGTCAATTTGATGCTCACAGATAAACTCAAATCATTCTGGGAAACTGTTTTAACTAGTCGAAAGAAAAGGTCTTATTCTAGTTCTGCTTATCAGGCGCATGAAGTTGATGAAGGGGCGCACGATATCGAAGACGAGGTGGAAATAGAATTAGTTCGTGTCGGTTATCGCACGATAGAGAGTGACAAGTTTGACAGACTGTTCAAGTATTGTGTGCTGGTGGCGCTTCTCTTACACTTCGCCCTAGTGGCTGCTGTGCCGTATTTTCAACACCTTGCGCAGCCTAAATCGCTATTGAGACCGGGCGAAAAAGTGACACAAGTCAGGTTGGTTGAGCCTCAGGATCTGGAAAAAGCGCCAGAACCCCCTCCCAAGGAGGCTTCAGCCATTTCAGACCGCGATCATACGGCAGCCAAGGAAAGGTTACCGAAGATTCCGACAGCGCCCAAGGCCCCGATTGGACAAATGGAGGCAACGGAACAGAGAATGGCGTCTCTGATTCCACCTGTGGCTCCTGAAAGCCCTGCAAAGCCTAACAAGGAAAATGTGGAGAAGGAAATTCCACCGGAGGACCTAAAGAAAAAAAGTACCTCTGAAAAGCCAGTGAACCTCAACAGGAAACATGACAAGGAACAGCCTCAGGATTCGAACCGAACTCCCGGCGCTAAACGAAAAAACATAGATTTGCGTCCTACCCCGCAAGAGATCGCCAAGGGCTTGTCTCAATCTCCAGGAGCCACGGATTTCTTCCCTGAGGGAGATGTGGAAGAAGCTGTTGTGGACATTAACACCAGAGAAGACAAGTTTTATTCGTATATGCTCCATTTAAAGAAGAAGATAGAGGGAGTGTGGGTCTACCCCTCATCAGCCGCAAAATCGGGGCTTGGCGGCAGTCTGGCTGTAGAGTTTTCAATAGCCAAGGACGGGCAATTGCTGTATGTGAACTTGCTGGATTCCTCGGGACACACTATTCTGGATGAGTCCGCCCTGCGTGCAATAAAGTCGGCGGCGCCCTATTTCCCATTTCCTCCGAGACTTCAGGCAAAAAAGCTGAGAATCCGGGCGAACTTTATTTACGTCACGAACAATTATCTGCGCAATATCATGTAATTGATGCGCCCCCATTGGCCGACGGAAAAAAACCTTCGGCACATTCTGGATTCCGGACATCATATTCCATGCAGATGTTGAACATGACTCGGCTGTTTTTCCTTCCTGATCCCTAGCCCTCGCGAAGCTGAGGCGGATGCTCGGGATCCCTTTTGATCCATCCCTGCATAGACGCCCTCACTGTAGACCATGCATGACACCGACTGGTAGTGATTGAAAGATTCATTTAAGAGAAAAGAGTGAACCATGCCTGTAAAATCATGTCTATGTGTTTGAAACTTGATACGATCTCATCAATAGGTTAAAATAGGATCATTGAACACAGTCGATAACACAGATCAGGCGTAATCGACTGGTTTTTTGTTTCCCCTCGTTGTATACGGGGTTTTTAAGATGGGTTGGAGGAGAACATGAAGACTTTTTGTTTAGGCGCCGCGGGTCTGATGGCTGCGTTCATCATGAGCAGCGCCTCTGCGGCGGATGAATTTTGTTGGAAGTTGGCGAGAATAGATACTGACAGCGTCACCTTGATTGGAACGGATGACGCCAGAAAAACCGCCAAGATAGTGAGGGAGGAAAGGGCCAGAATGGCGGCGTTTCTTGGCAAATCTGTAAAGGTCCATTTTGAGGATTTAAAAGGGGAACAGTGGGTGGTAAGTCTGGAATCCTGGAAATAAACAAAAAAAAATGGCGATGGCATGAAAAAAGGCGACCTGGAACATGGGTCGCCTTTTTTTGTGACAGGTAAATTAATTGACGCTGTCTACCGAAATGATTTCGTATGAAGTTCTGACTTCCTGACGAGCAGCCAACTCATATTTCTTTAGCCTGTCCTGCATTTCTTTGACACATGATCCATCAGGGCATTTTTTGGAGCCAAGTTCAATAGCTTTTTTCTGGTGCTCAATGGCTTTGAGCGGGTCGCCCTGTTTGAAGAAAGCCTCAGCCAAAGTCTCCTGAAACACGCCATCCTGATCACCTGACATCTGAACCGCTTTCTGAGCAAGTTCCATGGCCTTTGCTGCGTCCTGGAGTTTCTCGTCGGGGCATGTCAAAAGGAACCAGGCCGTGTCCTGGATCGACCACGCGTCATTGGGGCTAATCTTGGCTACTTTCTGGAAATCTTCCGAGGCCTCCTTGCATTTGCCCATTCGGCTCAACACCCAGGCGCGAAGTCTGAGAGCTTCGACAAAATTGGGTTTAGCTTTGAGAGCCTTATCTATGTCCTTGAGAGCCTTGTCATTTTCCTGTGCTCGAGAATACAGGTCGGCTCTTTGGGCATAGGCCCAGGCGTAATTCCCGTCAAGTTCTATTGCCTTGGAAAAATCTTTGATGGCCTCAGGGTTTTGCTGTTTGATCTTGAAAATGATTCCTCTCTGGCCGAAAGCTGATGCTACGTTGGGAGATTTTTGAATAGCCGCATTAGCGTCGTTAAGAGCTTTGGCCACATCGCCCATCTGAAGGAAGGCCCTTGAACGGCCCACCAGGGCAGCCACATCATTTGGGTCTGCTTTCAGAGCTTTATCAAACAAAACAATCGCTTTGTCGAACTGTTTCTTGGAAATGGCGTCATTGCCGGCCGCAACGTCCGCGCTGGTTTTGGGACCCATCAACTGACCCCAGGGAAAGACAAAAAGAGTCACAACCACCAGGACCGCCAAAACTGCGTAACCCAAGAAGCTGTAAACAGATGACCCTCTCTCACTCCTCAGTCTCAACCGACCGTTGGATTCACAATTCTGATGATTCATTCACATCACTCCTTAATTATTTGAACTGTTCGATGAATGGTACAGCTTTAACAAGCGTACCCCTTCCTTGAAGTCTAAGAAATTTTCTGTCGTCACTTATAGAAGTTACCCGTCGTTGCGCCCGAGACGACGAATTCCAGGATGTATTGACTTAACAATACAGATTTTTAATTATATCTTAACAGTCGATTTTATCAATCACTATTTTTAAAGGGAAAGTCTTTTAGATAACTATGCTCAGGTATGACGACCCAAAAGTTTGCCCTTCCATTTCTACGGTGGTTTTCGATTACGGTGGCGTATTGGCTGAAGAGGGATTCAGAGATGGTTTGCTTGCCATTGCGCGCATGT
>CAYNZA010000106.1:0-9872 GCA_964401595.1 uncultured Desulfomonile sp. | reverse complement strand
TAACCGGTAAACGGGACAATAACAGGCAGATATGGACATTACTGGCGCTGATGCGATGGCTGGAAAAGAATCGCTGAACTGGAGTCAAGCCAGGATTTCATCCTCCAATGATAAGAGAAATTATTTTGATTTCATCCCGATCTGACAGTAGTTGGTTTGAATCCGCCCGTTTGTTGTTTACGAACACAACCGGTCTTATTTCATGAGGGATTTTAAGGAGTTCCGTAAGGTCTGACGCAACATGATCATCTGGCAATTCGAGAGATGTTTCAGCACAGTATTTTCTGACAATTCCGAATGGCTTGATAATTACTTTCACTTCAGTTCACGTCCAAATAATTTTCCTTATGTCGTTCATGTCCAAAGACTCTAATGTTTGGCGGTCAGGTATCCCTAGAGTCTCATCAAGGCCGGCCAGTTCATAAAACCGTTTTTTCATGTATTGGAAATCGATCTCGACACCCTCCGGGGCCCCGTCCTGCGCCGGTTCAAGCAGGCGTGAAGCTATTGAATCGTCTGAGGCTCTCAGTCCGAATCTGTAGTTTAATAGTCGCTGAAGATAAAACACTCTCAGTCCGGCGGACATCATATCCTGAACTGACCATCCGTAACCGGCTGCTGAATTGAACAGTTCCGTCCATTCGGGGATTGTTATTTCCCTATCGGCGAACTGGCAATAGCATGCGCTGTTTTCAATGGCTCCGATCTGAACTGCCAGGAGCGCCGATTCAGCCTTGTTCTCGGATGTCATGGGCTCCAGTTCATACTCGAATCCTATTTCAGGGTAGTAACATGCGCCCATCTCCATGAACAGCATAGGATTGGCCGTATGGCACGCTCCCCTGTGGCTGATGGAATATGTCAACGCCAATCCGTGCCCACCACCCCTGGGATCGTGCATTGGCGCTTCCAGACCTTTTGCAGTAGTAAGCCATTGACAGGAGCCTTTACCTATTCTTGAAGAAGCCTGAAAGCTACCGAGACTAAGCAGTTCGCCCAACTTTGTGTTTTTCAGCGCAATCTGAGGCAATATCTTCTTCACTACCGTGTCGAGATCCCCCCATTTAAGAACAATTCCATCGGTATCAGAGGTGGTGATATCGGACTTCTCGAAGGCTTCGATGGCCCAGGATATGGTGGATCCAGCGGTAATGGTATCCATTCCCAGGTCATTGCAGATTCTTCCCGCAGCGCATGCAGCGGCCAGGTCTTTTGATCCCAGCATGGCCCCAAAAGCGGCGATGGTCTCATATTCAGGCCCGGGACCTTTTGGTATTGCAAAAGGCCCTTCGTCAACTCTGATCACCCTCTTACAGGCAATCCTGCAAAAAGCGCACGCCGCTTTGTTTGTGAGGTAGGTCTCAGTCAAAGTCGATCCGGTCAGTGCCTCGGCCATTTCCTCCCAGAAACTGGAAGTGAAATTTCTTATCGGCACATCGCCGGCATGTACTGCGCCCTCCAGATTGGCGGCAGTTCCATTCTCATGAAACACCTGGGATGTGACAGATTCCCTGATGCGAACATCAAGCTCGCGTTTAAGCCGGTCCAAAGACTCTGGATCTGCAGGGCTATACTTTTGCTCAGATGACTTGACGATTATTGCCTTTACATTCTTGGATCCCATAACAGCGCCGTAACCGGCCCGACCGTAGGCATGATGACCCTCGTTGATTATGCAAGCGAAGTTGACAAGGTTCTCCCCAGCCTGTCCTATAACCAGAGACTTGGCCTTTTTACCGTATTTTCTCCTGATCGTTGACGTTGTTTCAAATACCCCCATTCCCCATAATTCAGGGGCAGGCAGCATTCTCAATGATTCATCTTCTATCAGGATTATGGAAGGAACCAGGGCCTTTCCCTGGAGGACAATCCCGTCAAATCCGGCGTAACGAAGCTCAGGAGCGAAATGTCCTCCACATGACGAATCTCCCCAATGGTTTGTCAATGGAGAGCGACCTGCAACCGCTGAGCGCGAGCACCCTGACAGCTTTATTCCGGCAAAGGGACCGTTCATGAATATCAGCAAGGAATCAGGATCCAGGGGCCTAGCTTTGAAATCACCGAATTCCCAGAAAATTCTGGCAGCAAGGCCCGCTCCGCCTATGTAATCAACGTAATAGTCTTCGGGAAGACGTCTGACTTCCAAGGTCTCGGACTGCAGGTCCGCCCAAATTATTTTGCCGGTGTTGCCAAACATGTGGGAACATCCTCTAAGCGTAACTATTTGATTATTTTGTCGGAAAAGTTTAACTCATTTAGAGCCTGTTCGTAAATTACTGCTACCTTTTTGAGTTTAGGGGCAAGTTTCAGAAGGCCGGTAGCCGAGCCCTTCACCCTGATTTTCTTCCTTGTAATGGCCATTACCGGGTTTAGTTTGTTGGACCACGACCTGTGAGCGTCATCAGCCGACAGACTCATGGTAAGATCTGGCTCACCCGTGGGTTTCCCTTTGCCGGAACTGATCTGTCCGTTTCGACAGTCCACATGAAAAGAACACTCCGGCCCGTCCTCCGTGTAATCAAACCAGATAAGCTGATTGACCTTCTTGAGCCCCTCTGAAAGCTCAGGATCCGCCTTGGCCTTTTCAAAAAGGTGCAGAAAAGCGGTTATAGGTTCATGCTGATCATTCCAGTATTCCATTTAGACCTCCGTGGCGTTACATTGCCTTCTTGAATAATTCGTATAAATCAGATTCTTCAACGTATCGTGGATTGTAGGATATTTGACCGTCACCCGCTGCAAGGTCTACCAGTTGAGCGAGAGAATCACGATCAGGTTTCACTCCAAAGTCTTTCAATGTCTCATTGAGCCCCAAAGATGTCTTGAGTTCCTTTACCGCCTTAACGGCGGAGCGTGCTACGGCTGTTGGGTCATCATCCAAAACCTTCATTCCGAATGAGTCAGCAATCATGGCATATCGCTCAGGATTTTCCTCGAGGTTAAACTCCATTACCAGTGGCAACATGATGGCGTTGGCCATTCCGTGAGGAATGCCGTAAATGGCCCCTAAAGCGTGTGCGGTCGCATGAGTGGCTCCGGTCATTGTATTGCAGAAACACATGGCGGCCATTGTAGCAGCGATAAGCATGTTGCCGCGAGCCTCCATATTTTCGGGTTGTTCGACGGCGATAGGCAAAAATGTTGAGATTAGACGGATGGCGTGCAATCCCAACGCATCCGATATCGGTTCTGCGCCTACGGAAGTGACCCCTTCTATGGCGTGGGTTAGTGCGTCCATACCGGTGAAGGCTGTGACTTTAGGGGGGAGGCTTACCGTCAGCTCGGGATCGAGCATTGCCACGTCAGAATTGCAGAAAGGGTGTGTGACAGATAGCTTGGCTTTTGCGTCAACGTCGAGAACCACCAGAGCGTTGGTGACTTCGCACCCTGTTCCGGCTGTAGTAGGGAAAGCAATGTGAGGTGGGAGCGGCTTTGCGTCATCCCAAAGGCCCGCCTGCTCTGCTAGCGGCATGAAATCATCCATGCCCGATCCGATCAGTATGTTGATGGCTTTGGCCGTATCCATGACGCTTCCGCCACCGACTACAACCATGGAATCAGCCTTGCAGCTCCTGTAGAATTCTGCGCCATCGTTGATGTTTCCGATTCTGGCATCCTGGCTTATGTTGTCGAAAACACCTGCCAGGCGCAAGTCGGAGTCCGATATCTGTTCAACAATCCTGTCTGCAATGCCTGCCTTAAGGAGCCCCTGGTCGGTGAAAATAACAACGTTCCTGGCTCCCAACTGGGAAAGTTCGAACGCCAACTCTTTCCTTACCCCAGGCGCATAAAGAACGCGGGTTCGGTTCACCCAACCAAAAAATGGTTCAAAACTAACGGGCCTGTATTTCATTAAAATCCCCCATCTGGATTTTGAAACATAATTTAGTTGAAAAAATGTTTCTTGGAAACAAGGTTTAATAATAATCAGGGAGAAAAATGCAGATTTGCTGTCGGGGGCGCATCATTGACGAAGTTTCCCAAGGTTCTCAATGAACACACCCCCAACAAAAACACAAAACAGGCGTTCCCAAACAGAGGCGCCCCCTGTTCAGATCATTTCATTACAAACAATAGGAAAGCTGAAGCGATCACAAGACTGATCAGAGTTATCGGAGTTCCATGTTTCAGGAAATCCACAAAAGTTATTTTATAACCGGCCTTTTCCGCTATTCCGGTGGTGATGACATTAGCGGAAGCGCCTATTATAGTCCCATTTCCTCCGAAGCATGCTCCCAATGCCAAGGCCCACCACAATATTCCCGTTTCCGCGCCAGGGATTGATTTGCTAAGGAGAGCCACAACAGGCAGCATGGTAGCTGTGAATGGAATGTTATCAACTATGGCCGACAGAATGGCAGATGTCCACAGTATCAAGAGGATTGCAAGGACCAGATTCCCTGATGAAACTTCTTTAAGCCAGTTTGCAACAAACTGCAGTATGCCCGTTTCATCGGCTGCTCCTACGATTATGAAGAGCATTATAAAGAAGACCAGCGAGGGCCATTCCACATCATGTTCCAGTGTATGCACAATATCCGACTTGTTTAGCAAGACGATCAGCGCTGCTCCCAGTAGGGCCGCAACGCTTACCTCCATGTGGAAAAATCCGTGCATTATGAAAAGAACTATAACCCCAATCAGGACGGTTCCACCTATATAGAGCAATTTCGGATTAGTTATCCTGTATTTTTCTCTCAAAAATACAATGGTTTGTTCAACGTCGGCCACTCTGGCCGCAGAATACTCCCGCCCGTAAAACCACTTTGTATACAGTATCTGGGCCACCATCGTGATTATGACCACCGGGGTGAGGTTCATCAGAAAGTCATTGAAACTTAAGCCAGCGTAAGAGCCTATCATAATATTTGGAGGATCTCCAATCAGGGTCGCTGTTCCACCGAAATTGGAAGCCATGATTTCCGGTATGAGCAGGGCAAAAGGCGAAATGCCTAATACCAGGGCAATTTCTATGGTCACCGGAGTCAACAGAAGCATAGTCGTCACATTGTCCAGGAACGCGCTCAAAATGGCCGTTACCACGCACAACGAGGCCGCCAATAGAAACACTCTCCCCTTGGAAAGTTGGAACGACTTGTAAGCAAGCCATTGAAAGACTCCGGACTCCTTTAGGACACCGACAATTATCATCATGCCCATGAGCAGGAATATAACGTTCCAATCGACCACTCCAAGCGATTGCTCGAAGGTCAGCATCTGGTATTCATGATTGAAATGACCAACAGTATGAGTGACTGTCAGAATGAACGCGGCGCCAAGGAGGGCGGCCAGTGTGCGATGAACCAGTTCCAGTGATATGAGGACGTAAACGCCGACGAGTACTGCCAGAGACATCCAGAACGCAGGGCCGTGGACTCTCTTTAGTTCCAGATCAACATGTCCGGAGAAAAGTCTCCGTCCTGATTCATCCGTCCCCTCGTCTAAAATGTTCTTCAGTGGTTTTAATTCGGAAGTTTCGAAACTTGTCTTTGAGGCTTGAATGGCCCATGTTCCTTTCATCAATGTATCAGGTGGTCCATGCGCTTGAATCGAGAATAAACCATTTTTTCCAGTTTCGTGTTTCTTTGTTTTTAAACCGCCAAGGGCAGTCGACTCCTCAATTTTGAACTTCTTGCCGTCAAGGAACAGAAAAACTTCAGTCTCTCCCAACGCATTCCCGCTGGTGTCTTCAACTTTACCCTGGATGATCAAGAGGGCATTGTTGGACAAAGGATCCTCGCACCATACCCATTGAGAAGACCAGACCAGACCACAGACGACTATTAGAAGCGTAATTGCCAGACGTTTCATGATCAACCTCTCAGTCAAGACTAAAGCCATTTGCTGTGTCATGCTCATGAACAGCAATTGGCTTCCGGATGTTCAGTCTTGTGAATTTTACCGTAGAAAACCGATCAGACCGATGAAATGACATTTTAAAAATTAACTGATGTGAAGAAATTTCATTATTCGACTTCGTTCCATGGGATTCTCCTCATCAAACAGAAGCGACGAAATTGAATTGAATATGTCGGCGAGCTTCAACATCCCTACAAGTTTTCCGTCATCAAGCACCGGCACCAAAGTGACCGAGTGGTCCAACATGATGTCCAGCGCTTTTAGAATGTTATCTTCTGGAGAGACAAAACCCGGGAATTTTTTTATTATATCCTTAATGGGTTTGACAGCGGCGCCCAGGTCGCAGGCTCCCTCTTTTTGTTCGCAAAGATGTCTGACATTTTCAAGAAGATCGGTCAATCGAACGAGTCCCATGAGGTTATAGTTGTTATCGAACACAAGAGGAGTGGAGTGACCCTGTTCGAGTTTTTCATCCTCGGAGAGAATCCTGAGCAGCTTTATGGCGTCTCTTACTTCCGCATCCCCTCTCAATTGAGGCCACGCGGAAGGATTTGTCATGAGTCTGGATACTGGAACCGAATGTGGCATCCTTCTTTACTCCTTTCCGTATGAAACATTTTGATTCAACATGAATCCTTGGCTTGGTAAGCTAACATCATAAAGTTAAATTTGTTTTCGTCAAGTACAACAGGCAGGACATCAATGAAGAATAATTATGAAACAAATTGATACAAAAAACTCGTAGCCTGACCTCACACAATCAGTCAGGCCTTGATTGGGAGGCATGAAGAATTGCTCGTCCTCAAATGTGGAAAAGCGCTGTTTCTAAGGCTTATATCTTTGTGGCGCTGTATCAAAATCAGTTTGATTAGGTCCTAACGACAATACTATTGTCGATTTCTCATGACTGCTGGTCTTTCTTAATCTGTAATTTAAACTCCTCCATTTTCAGGGGATTTTGGCTCACGCTTGTTTCGGGTGGCTGAATTGAGGTCACCGATGGCATGCTGTTAAAAACATTCCTGGGTTTTTCCATGGGACTGGCTTCAAAAACGGTGTTCGAAGCGCCTAGTTTACGAGGCCCGTGAGCGGGTGTGGATGAAGTGGTCGTTTTTTGCGCTGGACGGTCGTTTGGCTGTTCGAATTCAGCTATCTCGAATCGTTTAATCCCTCCGTCCGGATTGCTCAGGGATGCCTTTTTAAGAGTCTTGTCCTTCAGGTCGATTTCAATAGCGAGGCTGTAAGTCTGGGAAGGATTCCGTGGGTCATGAAATTCGATGAGCAGCAAATCATTGGATAGCACAGCCTTCTTCAAAGCGTATTCCGCCTGAGAACTGTCATTCCGTTTTTTTGAAACGGGTTGCGATGCGTTATTTTTAAGTGGTGTTGGCGCTGGGACCTGTTCTGAGACCTGATTCTGTTCTTTCTTCATAAGAACCGGTTTTGCGGAGGCTACTGATCGTTTCTGCGGTTTTCGATCGGATTCCTGTATGTTATCTGCCTGGTCATCGGACTTCGGCGGCCCTGCTTCTCCCAAGGCTATCACCACCATGTTGTCTTGTCGCTCTATCGCGTATGGTGGAACAGGATTTTCGCCGAAATCAATTACAAGCCTGGCGCGATTTTCAAGTTTTCCAAGACGAATTTCACTGATCGGTGGTTTTTCCAGCTTAATCTTCGAGGGTATTTTACCTAAAGACGTGGATTCGAAATCTACCACCAGCCTGTAAGGCTTCTCAAAAGCGAACGCGGTATGCCTGCCGAGAACGCCGTCGGCGCGAACGACTATTTGTCGGAGGTCCGGCGATATTCTCACTGTGGATATGGCTCCGCTCGAAGATTCCTGGGCAAGGCATGTAGCGCACAATAATGCACTGAAGGCGCTTAACTTGATGCCCAATGCAACTAATTTACTGATGGTTCTCGTCACTTCAATGTACCTTTTCATCTCACTGGTCCTAGGGAAGGCGCAATAAATTCTCACAAGTCGATGGCAAAACCCTTGCAAACAAATCGTTACCCCTATCCGCTGTGTTGATAATAACATATTGATACTTGTTAGTCAAAAATAATTAATATCAATTATATATATAAAAAATATAATGTTTTACATTATATATTGCGTTTGGCTGCAGATTTCGCAAAACCTTTGACATGGTTGATCTAAAAAAGGATAAAAGTGATGAGTTTTTTAGACCAAGCAGGATTATGAAAGCGGCGACGGATTCCCAGGCGAATTTTAAAAATAATCTTGAGTTTAGATGCCGGTTGGGAAAAATGATCAAACGGTTTTTTTTTAGGGATTTGGGATGACCATAGATTTAATGATCAGGAAATTTGAAAAATATGTAGCGATAACTCTGATGTCCATGATGGCGGTGGTTATATTTTTTGGGACGCTTGAAGTCGGTTACCTGATTGTAATTGATCTGCTTTCCCCGCCTCTGTTCATGCTGGAAGTAAATGAATTTCTGGAGATATTTGGACAGTTTCTGCTGGTTCTGATCGGAGTCGAGCTTCTGGAGACCATCAACTCATATCATGAGGATCGAACCATACGCGTTGAGATAGTGGTCATAGTTGCAATAATAGCAATAGCTCGAAAGGTAATCACACTGGATTACAAGACATTGTCCAGTTACACTTTTTTCGATGTGGGGGCGGCGGTGCTTTTTCTGGCAATTACTTTTTATCTTCTGAAAAAAGCTAGAGTCTCCAGAAAGTTTGAGAAGCCTGGGGGTTTGGAAACGCGGTTGGAAAGAGTCGAAAAGTCATAATCAATGGATAGCAAGCGATTGAATGTGGCGCTAACCATAGATGTCGAAGAGGATGGACTTTTTACAGGATCTTATGCCTCTGAGACTGCTTGCGTTAGTAACGTCAGGCATCTTTGGAGACTTGATCCCTTGATCAGGGACTATGGAATAAAACCGACCTTACTTACAAGTTATCAGGTTGCAAAAAACACGGAATGCAGGCAAATACTCCCGAAGCTAAAAAATCGGTGGGCTGGGGAGATAGGGGCTCATCTGCATCACTGGAACACAGACCCGAAGATTGAACTGACGCACAAGCCTCCAGTTCCCTCGGAGTTAATCCCGGTGGAAGTTTTGAGAGCCAAAACCGAAAATCTGTTGGAAGCTCTGTCCTCAATTTCTGGGGAGCGTCCGACATCATTCAGGATGGGACGTTTCAACCTGGGGCCTAAAATGTTCTCAGTCCTTGAAGAAACCGGGTTCAGGATCGATAGCAGCATTGAGCCGCTCCGAAGCGAATACGGTGGACCTGATCACCTGGTGGCGCAAAGTGATCCATATTACCCGGATTCCTACGATCCTCGAAAGACAGGATCCTCGAAAATTCTCGAGGTTCCCATTACGATCAATCCAATAATTCCCCAAATTGATGTTCTTGTAGAAAAGGCGAGGTCCGCAGGACTCCTGAGAAACGATGAATTACTCCGACTGGTTTCAAGCGTGGTTTCCATACCCGCCCAACCCGCCTGGCTCGGTTTGAGAGCGGCCAAGTTTGCCGTGATGCTTCACAGATTGAGAGGTGGGCGTTTTCTTACCATATTTTTTCACTCCTCTGAGTTGGCTCCCGGTCTGAATCCCCTTCATCCAGATGAGGACTCGGTTCAGAGATTCCTGAAAAAGTTGAGAAAGTTCTTCAGGTGGTTGACCGACAAATACGACGTAGAATTTATTACTCTTGCAGAAGCGCCGGCCTGTTTCGCGGAAAAGTAGTGCGCATTGCGGGGTTCGTAAATCACCCGATCAATCACCGGCCTGCTGGATTCGCGATAAATCCTTTTCTTTGCCAATCATAACAAGCACGTCACTGGGCTTGATCACAAAATTTGGGCCGGGTAGAAAAACGAATTTGGGCGGCACCAGTTCCCTGACGGCTATCACAAAGACCCCGAATCTTTCCCTCAATTTGAGATCTATAAGAGTCTTCCCGAGAAAAGAATCTGGAACTCCTACATCCATGACTTCAAAATCTTCCCCTAA
>CAYNZA010000105.1:0-10363 GCA_964401595.1 uncultured Desulfomonile sp. | reverse complement strand
ATAAACTTTCAAAAAATCCAGCTTTTTTTCCCAAAATTGTGAGTTTGGCGCTCTCGAATTCAACCGTAAATGTTCCAATGGGTATCAAGTCCAATTTAATCCTTTGTTTTTCTTATCTTTATCCGGAGTATTTTTCTGATCCGATTCCGGAATTCTTTCCGGAGTCTTTGTAGTCGTGTCCATCACCGATATGCCCAGAAAACCGGGTAGTGCCTTTAGCGAATACTCCCTACCTTCTCTGACGAATATTATCTCGGGCCTGGACTTGTCCTTTTTAGACCTTGATGTCAGCGCTATGAGCTTCTCCGACGAAAGGTCCGAAACTCCATCGTAAGTAATTATGATATCACCTTTGGCCAGTCCAATTTTCTTACCGTCTGATTTGGGAGAAAAGTCCAGCACCAACACTCCCTTAAGAATCTTCGGCTCAGCAGACAGGTTAGGGGTCTTACTTTCGGGCTTGGTCCTTGCAGATCTTGTTTGCGATGATCTTTGCTCTTCTTTCGCAATAGCCTGGGCGACTTCCTTGTAATCAGGCGTCGGAATCCATTCTTTAGTCATGAAATCATCAGAGAAATGTGAAGGTTTGACGGCCTGGGTATAATCTATGGCTACCCGGAAACCGCCATTGTATACCGCCAAGTCGGGCCGGGACCATCCACGAAAAGCGTTTCTCATATTAACCGGCCCAAATGTCCATTCCCCACCCTTCATTACCCTGAATTCGCCATGCCCCGGGCCCTCTGGGTCTATCTCGGGACTAAACTTGTAATAGTCTTCGCCATAATAATCTCTCACCCATTCCAGAACGTTTCCAGCCATGTCATAAAGCCCAAAACTGTTGGGCTGATACTTACCGACAGGCGCCACAAATTTGTAACCATCGTCTGCGTCCCTGTCGCGCCATTCAAAATCCGTATTTTTATCGGCGTAATTTGCCTTGTCACCGTCAGGAAGAGTGTCTCCCCAAGGGAATTGACCCAATGTCAACTTGCCGCGTGCAGCGTATTCCCATTGAGCCTCAGTCGGCAGTTTGTAGGGGAGCTTTTCTTTAGCGCCCAGCCATTCGACAAAAGCCTGGGCGTCGTTATAGGAGACCATGGTGACTGGTTGATTAGGGGAAATATCCCACCCGGGATTCCGCCATGAACTGCCATCCTTTTTCTCGAACCTGTTTTCAGTGGCGTTGAAAATCTGTCCGCCTTTTTCCTCTTCGGCGTCTGTCACATATCCGGTGTCTTCAACAAAGGCTCTGAACTGTTTAACCGTGACTTCGGTTTCCGACATATAGAAAGGTCTCGAAATGCGTACCTTGTGGAAAGGATATTCATTTTCAAGATTTACCGGTCTACCTTGAGCCAGCACGGTCATGGCCCACGCAATGTCAGCCTCTGAGCTTCCCATGACAAATGATCCAGCGGGGATTCTTATCATTTTCATGCCGTAAGAATTGGTAAACGATTGTATAGATTTATCCTGCGTCTGCTCGATCAGAGCATTTAATGTGTTTTTTACAAAAAACTCAGGCTCCTTGATGCAGCCAGGATCTGCGTTCTTTTCCGGCTTGAGGCCATCTATCATATTTTTGGCGGAACGCCTTTTACCGGATTCAACAAGTTGTTTTACCCTGGACAACAAACTGCCGACATTTTCATCAGTGAGTGGGGCATTGAGATCAACCTGCGATTCCGTGACCTTCACTATCGGATCCCCTGATTTCACATCTGCCGCCACCCTGAATCCACAAATATCAACACATGTATTTAGATCCAGTCCAAATCGGAATGCATTTCGGGCAATCTCGGGACCAAAAGCATAATTCCCGCCGCGAACCACATGTTTCTTGCCTGTCTTTGGTCCTGTGGGATCAAACACCGTGGCGTCAGTTCTATTTTTAAAGGCTTTGGAGTCATAAAAATCAGCGCACAGTTCCCAGGCATTTCCAGCCATGTCATACAACTTGAATCGGTTGGACTCAAAACTGCCTATCGGAGAAATGACAGGATGACCGTCGTCCAGAGTTCTATCCGCCCAAGGGAATGGCGAACTCTTGTCGGCCATGTTCAACTGAGCGGCGTTTGGGTAATCATCTCCCCATGGAAATCTCCTGGAGGCTTCTCCACCACGCGCCGCATATTCCCACTGAGCTTCCGTGGGTAAGTAATATTTCCTGCCATCCTTGTTGCTGAGCCAGTCGCAATAGGCAAGTGCATCAGTGTGGGTCACAAATGTGACGGGCAAATCGTCCCAGGATTTAGAGCCCGGATTCCGCCATGAGGCAGCGCTTTTCTTAACCCACTTCTTTTTTTCAGAATCGAAAGCCCATGCCCAGCCCTGAGTCTCAGCAGTGGTCCGGTAACCCGTTTCGGAGGTAAACTGTTTGAACTGCTGGACTGTTACTTCGTATTTACCTATCAGAAACGCCTTGGTGATCCTGACTTTATGATCTGGAGTTTCAGGTTCCAGCATGTTTTCCGGCACGTTCCATTCACTTCTGATTCTTCTTATCTCCGAGGCAGAACTCCCCATTTCAAATGTTCCGGCAGGCAAGGCAACCAGATCCATCCCAACAGAGTTGACAATTTCGGAGCCATTCAGCTTTTTTTCGGAGGCGGCGCCATCTGACTTCGTCTGAACTTCACGGAGCTTGTTTCTGATCTTGTCGGCTTTATCACTATCGGGTATGGTCGAAGCCAATTGAAGCGCTCTCTGCAGAGAAACCGAGGCTAACTCCCAGTCCGAATTCTGGTATCTCCTCCTAGCAAGCGCCTCTTCGTTTGACAACTCGTGTCTGGTTACTTCGGATTTGTCTACCTCAGTCACAATGTTATCGGGGCTTCTGCGCTGCTCATCACTCTTTGCCGAACCCTTGCGATTACCGGAGTTCGAGCCTCCCCTCATTCCGTCCAAATATGAGTTTATCACCTCAAACAATCTGGACTCACTGGTTTTTGGTGAAGAGTCAATACGATCTTTGGGCGGTGAATCGAGTGTCCTGGGCTCCCCATGGACATTCACAAGCCCAAAAAAGCTTGTGAGAATCAGAAGCAGGGTCAGTATGCGTTTTTCTTTCATGATTTTTGTGGACCAATTCTGTTTCGGTATGGGTGGATTCTCCTTGAAAAGCGCAGGCAAGGAAGGTCTACACCAAATAACGGCGCCATGCAATGCCATCTGGCTTGCACAAACCCTCTGGGATAGGTTCCCCAGCTTCACTCCGCAACAACTCAGCTCCAGGACTAAAAATTCCGAAGTAAAAAGTCACAAGAGATTTTAGTGTATTATGACAGGTATTTTTTGCTTTAACTGATCTGTGACCTGATTGTGTAACTTGGAATTTCGTTCGTTTTCAATTCTGCTCTTGATCATTCCTCTGACCTGCACATAAGCCGGCGTTGCCGGTTGACGCCTGTCTTCAACTTTTAAGATATGCCACCCAAACTGGGTTTTTACCGGACCACCTAACTGACCTTTAGGAATTTTGAATAGAACATGCTCAAAGGATTTTTCGAAAGACCCGCGAGGCAACCAATCCTTGCCATCCATGAGTTCGAGTTTTCCACCTTTGGATGCGGCAGGATCAATGGAATTCTTTTTTGCCATTTCCGCAAAATCCGCTCCGGATTTCAGCTGATCAATCAATTTGTTAGCCTGAGCTTCCGTCTTGACGAGTATGTGTCTTGCCTGGAGTTCTTCCGGCGGGTTGAATTCAGCCAGATGTGAATTGTAGTATGCCTTTAGTTCATCCTCGGAAACGGGAGGATTCTTGGCCTGAATACGCCTGAAATATTCTCTCGCCAGGTACTGAGTCTGCTCATAATCGAGTCTGGTCTTTATGGCCGGCTCTCTGTCCAGCGAATCGGATTTGGCAGCCTGGGAAAAAAGCTCGAAATTTACTACTTCGTCGAGTATCTTTTTCTTGCCATCAGGGGTCAGAAATGGAACCCTATTTTCCTCTGGAATCGTAGAAATCACATGATCCAGCATGTCCCTTGTAATCTCTTTATTTCCAACCTTTGCCAAAACATCACCTGACTTAGCCGAAGGCGCCTGCTGAGCCCATCCATTTAAAACGGTGGATAAAATCAGGCACGACAGAGTTACGAAAAACTTCATGACTCTAACCTCACAGTCCTCAATACTACAAATAAGGCAGCCACATGAACGGGCCCAAACGCCCGGTTACAAAACTGCGACTTAATGTCTGTATGATAGGCTACTTGGCTCTCAAAATCAAGCCGACGGATGTTGGAGAAGAGCAGACCTGCTCTCTCTTTAGTTTATCATGAAGAAGTCCTTGCCTGGCCACAGGAATCATCTGAACATGAGCTGCATGACACACACAGGACTCGTGAAGCCAACGCTTCATCGGATTTGAATGTGTCACCCAATTTAGCTATGTTGTCCGATGCGCACACAGGACATTTGGTGGGCGCATGCTGTTCGGAAAAAAATATTTTCGAAAATTCTTTTCCACACTCGAGGCAACTATATTTTAAAATAGGCATTTTAAACTCCTTTATTCAGAATTGCCGTTGTCGTCATCACATCTAATTGCGCACTGCATCGTCTGTCTGTGCGAAAGCACTTCCAGTTCATGTCTCGCTGTCAGTTTAAGCCTTTTTTTCCACTTGGCGTCCTCTTCAGTTATTTCCTGTCTGGCTGCGTGAGTCAACATGGCATCCTGACCCGGCTCTCCGAGTTTCTCCCACAAAGCCACATTAATATATTCCCAAAGTTTCATTCCATTTTGTGCTGCTGCCTCTTCGGCCAGGGAAAGTAAATATGGATTCATGGTGAGTTTCACAGATATGACGCCCTCGGGCCATTTTCTTGATGCCTCTGAAACTGTTACGGAACAATCGCTCATTTCGTTTCCTCTCCTCTGTTTAATGCCCAGGAAAACGGTTTCTGGTTTGAAAGTATTACTGCCGTATGTCAAATTCAATCACATGATACAATTACTACGGCCTTCTAAACAAAGTTCACATATGTTTGTTAGATGATTCAACCTGCGAAAGAGTTTCAGAATGGCTGGTGTGTGACAGAACAACCGGACTTGACAGCCGGACCACTCTAAAATAATGTAACCTAATTGCATGCTAAAGATTTAACAAGAGGTTTTAATGAGAATTCTCGTTTCCGGCTCTTTGGCCTATGACAGAATAATGGACTTTCCGGACAAATTTGCCAATCACATCCTTCCAGACAAGATTCATATCCTCAACGTTTGTTTCATGGTAAATGGCTTGAAAGAGCAATTTGGAGGCACTGCGGGTAACATTGCCTACAATCTGTGCCTGCTCGGTGAAAAGCCTCTGATTCTGGCCAGCGCTGGCAAGGATTTCAGCGCTTATCAGGAATGGCTCCTGGGGCATGGCCTTTCTCAGGAAGGAATACGCATTGTTCAGGACGAATTTACCGCCGGCGCTTATATCACCACGGATCTTGCGGACAACCAGATTACAGGATTCAACCCGGGCGCAATGAAACACCCATGCATGTATCAAGTTGACAAAACCATTAATGAGGACACCATTGCTATAATCGCGCCGGGGAATCTGGACGACATGCTGGTTCTGGCAAGACGTTACAAGGAACTGAACATTCCATACATCTTTGACCCGGGTCAATCCATTCCGGCTCTACAAACGGGCAACCTGCTCGAAATGCTTACTGGATCGGCCATCTTCATATCCAACGACTATGAACTTGAAATGGTGATACGATCAACTGACTTGTCCAGGGAACAGCTGATGGAAAGAACCGGAGCAATAATAACCACTCTGGCGGAAAGAGGCTCCACGGTGCTTAACTCTGAAGGTGAAACTCATATAAATGCAGTCAGGCCGCTAAAAGTATCTGATCCAACAGGGGCCGGTGATTCTTTCAGGGCTGGTTTGATAAAAGGGCTGGTAATGGGAAAAAACCTCGTTGAGGCGGCTCAAATGGGCTCAGTCTGTGCAAGTTTTGGAGTCGAATGTCAGGGAACCCAATGCCACATGTTTTCCCAGGGTGATTTCTGGACAAGACACGACAAGGCAATGTCTATTTGATCAGGGATCTTTTTAAATCCATTTATTCGGGAATAGCAGCTAAATCATGAGAAAATCGGCATCTGAGACATTTGGTAGAGTTTACGGTGTTTTCAAGAGTCTGAACCTGTTAAACAAAGAAATTATGGTTGAGTTGTCCGGATGTAGCTATAAAGCCAGGTGTGACGAATCTTCCTTCATGGTCTACAGGATTCACAACAATCTTGGTCCGAGAAGTCACGTTCCGGGATGGCCCGTCTGCCTCATAACGCAGGACACCATTTTTGAAGAATGCCACTCATCGGACAACTCCTCCAACGATTCTTTTCATTGCGGAACAAGCCTGGAGGCCTGGATGGAAATAATTGCCGGGAGTTGTGACAGGACTGAACAGAATCTGGATTCGGAGGCAATTTACGAGATTACTCAGGTTTGATTCGGATCATGAAGCAATCTTGATTGAAATGCGGCAGAAATTGGGGCAGGTTTCTTGCCGCATCAAGTTTATTTTGAAGAAGATGGAATTATTTAATAGTTGACATTTTGCAACCCCTTAAGCCCCAGAATTTGCCGAGCTTCATCCGGCGTGGCCACCTCACGGTGCAGTAAGTCAGCCAGCTTAACCACCTTATCAACGAGCTCAGCATTGCTTTTTGCCAGAACGCCTTTCTTTATGAAAATATTGTCTTCGAGCCCCACCCTGACATGACCACCCATGTGAATGGCCATAGTGGAGAGATTTATTTCAGCGGCGCCGACACCTATGACGGACCAGGAGAAATTCTCCGGCCCAAACAGGCTTCTGGCCTTGGTCACAAGAAATGTTAAATCCTCCGGGGTTCCTCTTATGGCGCCTAAAACCCCCATCACGAATTGCATGTGAAGAGGAGGCTTCATCAAGCCTTCGGTCACAAGATGATCCAGATTGTACAGGTGCCCGACATCGTAAATCTCAAGTTCAGGTTTGGTGTTATTCGCCCTGGTGACCTCACAGAGGTATTCGAAATCTTTGAACGTGTTTTTGAAAACAAAATCCTTGCTCATCTCGAGGTAGGGCTTTTCCCATGGATACTTGAATTCTTTCAGATACTTCAGGGAAGTGTGCAGGGCAAAGTTGATGGACCCCATGTTAAAAGAACACATTTCCGGTTTAAAGAGAGGAACTATGGCCGCCCGTTCCTCGACCGTCATCATTGCCGAGCCACCTGTGGTAACACAAACGACGACATCTGACTTGTCCTTGATTCGAGTTAGTATCTCCCTGAAATGGTCGGGGCTTGATGACGGGAATCCATCTTCAGGCCTTCGAGCATGAACATGCACTACCGATGCGCCGGCCTTGGCAGCTTCTAAAGCTGAATCGGCGATTTCACGAGGACTTAAGGGTAAATAAGGGCTTAAGGACGGAATTGTAGCTGCTCCGCTGATAGCCGCAGTAATAATAAGTTTTCCCATCAATGACTCCTCTTTCTTATTAACTCTTACAACACCAGATCAAAATTTTTTCTCTTCCCCAAAACTTGTGATCATTAAAAAATGGGGTCTGAAAGCCTGAACTCCAGAATTCAGGAAACCAGGGATTTATGCAATCATTACCGGTCGACTCTGTGTCTTTTGCGAGAAAAGAATTCCAGTATACCGTCAGGCATAAAAATAATGACTATTATAAAAAGACAACCATAGATTATTCTGGCAAATTCGGCTTTTACGAAAGTGGAAAGACCTTCATTCACAATCGTTAGAGTTACGGCGCCAATCACTGGACCCAACCAGGATGATGCCCCCCCAAAGAGCGCCATCAGAACCTGGAGGATTGACATATTTACATCGAAAACAACATCGGGGTGTATGTAACTCAAGTAGCAAGCGTATAACCCGCCTGCAATGCCCGGAAAAAATGAGGAGAGCGCAAAGGCCGCAATTTTTAAACGAGGCGTATTTATTGCCAAGGTCTGGGCGACCTCTTCATCTTCCTTGATCGCCCGCAATCCTGCCCCAAATCTGGATCGCCCAACCAGATAACTCGAGATAACAGTGACAAGTGTCAAGCCAAGCATGAGTTCATAAAAAATTGCACGGTTGACTACCACCGACACCTCCATGGATTTTAACCAAAGCCCGTCAGCGCCTCCGAGAAATTCAAGATTTTTTACGGTCAACTGCGCCACAAATGCAAAACATAGTGTTATTACGGCAAAATAGGGCCCACGCAGACGCAAGCTGGGGTAACCCACAATTGTCGCTGTAACCGCTGATATTAAACCTGCCGGAATTGTTGCCATCAAAGTCCACGTCACGTTTAAGGAAAATGTCTTGGCCAACATCGCCGTGGCGTAAGCTCCAACTCCAAAAAAAGCGACGTGTCCAAAGGACAGATAACCGGCATAACCACCGATCAGGTTCCACGAACTTGCCAAACATACATAAAGAAAAATCCAGAACATAAAAGACAAAAAATAAACAGGGGGAGACGATAAAGGGAAAACTGTCAGTCCCAATACCAGCATCGACATGCACAGCCAAGAAAAAATTCTGATCCGCTTGTCACCCATATTATTACACTTCACTTTGGAACAACCCCTGTGGTCTCAACAAAAGAATCAGCATCAACAGACCGAACGTAAGCAGATTCACCCATTGATACGGCAAAAAAGCCATAGAAAGTCCAGTTATGACCCCTATGAGTATTCCGGCCATTGCGGCGCCAAGAACATTGCCTACTCCTCCAACGATAACAACCAGAAACAGATAGATGAGCCACAGATTATGGGAGTGAGGATCGAAAGAATAAAGCAATGCCATTCCTACCCCTCCAGCGCTCGACGACGCCAGGGCCATACCAAAAGTAATTGCGGAAATCCTCTTCAGGTTAATGCCGCACAATTGCGCAGCCTCCGGCTGTTGCCAGGCGGCCCTAACAGCTTTCCCGAGATAAGTCCTTTTCAGGAACACGTATATTGAACTGACACCGATCAATGACATCATGAAACCGATTACAGGCGGATACTGAAAATAAAAAGGACCAATGACAAAAACCCTGGTAGTATAAGTAGTTGTAAAAAGCCTCGGATCAGCTCCCCAGATTAGCAGCGCGATGTTTTCGACAACGATGGCTACACCAAAAGTCAAAATCATGGATGACACTATGACGGCTTTGGCCCCTGTAACACGTGTCAGAAGAATCTGATAGATGCCGCATCCAACCAGAAACAGGAATGGGATCGAGAGAACCAAGGACATAATTGGGTCTATGTGAAATCGCTGAAAGAGTGTGTATGCAAAAAAAGCGGCCAGCAAACCGAACGCTGCGTGAGCAACATTAATTACTTTCATGACCCCCCAGGTCAAAGAAAACCCAACCCCTAGTAGGGCGTAAACCGACCCCATCATTATACCGCTAATCAATGACTGAATAATTAATGTCGCGTTCATTTACTTTGACGCCATTTTTGAGGATCTCAGGAGATAACTCTTGAGCTGATGTTGAATTCGGGCGTTTAAGCAAGAAACATAAGCGCCCGAACTTGAGGATCATCTCCACGCCGGCTTGGGATACACCGGATCGGCGGTTCGAACATTTAACGGCCAAATGAGTTCAACCTTACCATTGATTATTTGAGTGCAGAAATTAATGGGTTCAGGCAGTCCTTTGTCATCAAAAGTCATGGGACCTGCTATTGTCTCTATTTTGTTGGATTTAAGCCAATCCCTGATCTTCGTTTGATCAAGACTTTTGGCGCCCTCCACCGCCTGAGCCAAAGCCTGCATCCAGGCAAAACCAAATCCAAAGTAAAGTGGATAACCCTCTGTGTTGAATTCCTTTTTTGCATAGGCATTCAGTTTGTCGTTGCCGGGAAAATTGAGCTTGTTAAATATGGATGTGCCAGAGAAGACGTAATCACCGTCTTTTCCAAGCTCCTTGGTCCACGCAGGGACAACTGATCCAATCCCCTGAAGTATTGCCTTAGGGTTGTAATCCAGAGCTTTCGCCGAACGTATCATCATCACACCGTCGGCAAAGAAACCGTTGGCGAACAACATGTCACAATCAAGTTGTTTGGCCTTCATGATGAGGGGCGTAGCCTCCGGTAACGGCAAGTTATATTTTTCATCAATAGCGACTTCTATCCCCAGTTTTTTGGTCCATTTCTGAATTGACCCGGTCAAAGATGCCCCCACCGGATTATTCATCGTGTAAACTGCCGCCTTCTTTGGTCTCTTGTCTGCAGGAACAGTCTCCATCCACTGAAAAAATCCTTCATACCACCACTCACCCATCAGCGGAGGCGCTCCAAAACTGTAGGTATACCCCTGTTCAAAGCTTTTCA
>CAYNZA010000104.1:0-10461 GCA_964401595.1 uncultured Desulfomonile sp. | reverse complement strand
GTTGTCAAAAAGCTCTTGACTTAATATTAATATCTATATATAAAAATATTTAGGACTACAAACCTCGGTGGAGGAAATATGAAAAGATTCGGTATGAGCCGGAGAAAGTTTCTTGCCGGAGCCGCGGTAGGTGGAGCGTCTTTAGTCGCGTCACCATATATGAGCTTCGACGCATGGGCGGCAGCAGACGTCACGTCTGATGACGTTAAGGTGACCCCCACCCTATGTGACGCTTGCGGCAACTGGTGCGCGATCAATGTTTACACCAAGGGCGGACGAATTTGGAAAGCGGTTGGCAATCCGGTGGCGGGCCTGAACAAGGGACGCATGTGCGTCAAAGGCCATGCCATGTTGCATGAAGTTTACAACAAGGACCGAATCAAGTCACCCTTGAAGAGAGTGGGCGCGAACAGGTTTGAACCAATTTCCTGGGAGCAGGCGTACAAGGAAGTGGGCTCAAAACTCAGGGACACAATCGCCAAAAATGGGGCCCAGTCGGTTTTCCTTGTCCAATACCCAGAAGGAAATGATGCTCTGACTATCCGCTTCATGAATTCTTTGGGGTCCCAGAACGTATTCTCACATGCCAGCACATGTTTTCTTCCCCGCAACATCGGATGGTGGCTCAGCACAGGTTACGCCAAACCGGAGCAAGACCTGGAGAACGCTGAACATGTTGTCTTCATCGGTCGCAACCCTGCCGCCGGCCTGCAGCTCAGAATGCTTGTCGATATGGCCAAGGCTAAAGACAAAGGCGCCAGATATGTGGTAGTGGACCCCAGATTTAGCGAAATGGCGGCCATGGGACATCAGTGGATTCAGATCCGGCCTGGAACGGATCTGGCCTTGTTGCTGTCGGTGGCTCACGTGATGATCAAGGAGAATTTGTATCAGAAGGATTTCGTAGAAAAATACTCCGTGGGCTTCGAAGAGTGGGCGTCTAAAATTGACACTTACACCCCTAAATGGGCTTCAGAAATTACTACGATCCCGGAAAAAGTAATTGTCAAACTGGCCCACGATATGGCGCAGGCGGCGCCCAGTTCTCTCATCCATCGCGGGTACCACGGCGCAATGGGCACCCAGTACAAGAACAGTCTTCAGTTAGTAAGGGCAGTTGGCTGTATTAATGGCTTACTTGGCAATTACAACCAGAAGGGCGGAATGTTTAACGCCCCCAAAGTCAAATTGGGGAAACTAGGTCCGGACAAATTTCCGGAAGTCCCTGAAAACGACGCCCCGATGCTTGACGGCAGTGGAGATCCCGAGCGTTACCCATTAACCCCGGTTGGTCTGGGCATCAGCCAGGCTATACCTGAACTTGCAATCGCAGGTAAGTTCAAGGCAGGGTTTGTCTATCACAATAATCCCTTAAGGACCTGCCCTAACCCAGCCAGGATGATTGAGGGGTATCGTAAACTCGACTTACTGGTAAGTTTTGATTACGTGATGTCAGAAACAGCCTCCCTGGCGCATTACATATTGCCTGAATCTTATTACCTGGAACGCGATGATGTCGTTCATACCAACCATTGTTACACATCCAAACAGGTAGCAATCAGACAGGCCGTCATGAAACCTCTTTATGACACCAAACCCATGGTGGACATCCTGATTGGGTTGGCGCCTCACTGCGGAGTCGGGGAATATTTCAATTTTAGCCTGGAAGAGTATAACCGGGCCTCGCTGGCCCCCCTCAACATATCTCTGGAGAAATTGAAAAAAGAGGGAGTAATCGACCTTGGCGGCGAATGGAAACCAGGTGAGCCCAAATTTGCGACCCCAAGCGGCAAGCTCGAAATAGCCTCATCGACACTTCAGGATCTTAATCTGCCAGCAGTTCCGTTATGGGAAGAGCCCTTGGTAAATCCTAACCCGTCTGACCCTTATGAGTTCAGACTGATCCACGGTAAGCAGGCCCACCTGACTCACGCTCGTTCCATTAACCAGAAATTCCTCAAAGAAGTAACAACCTTGAATGACGCCGCACGTGCCTGGATTCACCCACATAGGGCCAAAGCCCTGGGGATAAAGGATGGGGACTGCATGACGATAACTTCATCCGTTGGAAAAGGCAGGGCGCGTGCACGTGTGACAGAAGCAATTCACAGGGATTGCGTGTTCCTGCCGAGTGGTTACGGGGTTTTTGCAAAAAATTTACAGAGAGCTTATGGATTTGGAACCTCTTACAATGATTATCTACCGACTTATTTTGATCCGGTTCTAGGCCATGTGATGGCTAATGAAATCATTGTTCGAGTAGAAAAAACCCAGTCGTGACCTCGGGGATGCCACGAGGTTAAGGCTTGAGTCACTTCAGGTCGATTATTTGTGGACGATCTTGATGGGAGTATGAAATGCCACGATACGGTATTGCCATAGACACTACAAAATGTGTTGGATGTCATTCCTGCAGGTTGGCCTGCCAGAATCAGAATGGCCTGGAATATACTGAAACATTCAACTGGATCAAGGAGAAGGAACGCGGAAAATACCCCTCCTATGATCGTGAATACGTTCCCCTTCAGTGCAACCATTGTGAAAATGCTCCATGCCAGCGCGTCTGTCCTACAGGAGCAACCTACACCTCTCCGGAAGGGGTGGTCCTGGTAAACAAGAAAACATGTGTGGGATGTAAGTATTGTATGGAAGCCTGTCCCTACAAAATGAGAATCGTTCTCCACCATGCCGGGATAGTGGTTAAGTGCCGTTTCTGCATAGAGTTGGTCAGAGAAGGTGGAACCCCTGCCTGTGTATCCACTTGTCCTACTCAGGTCAGAATTTTTGGAGACCTGGACGATCCTAACAGTGAGATATCTCGATTTATAGCGGAAAGTCGGGCTGAACCGCTGAGAACTGATCTGGGAACGCTTCCTAAAATTTACTATAAAAGGAGCTGATCATGCCGGAAAGCGCGTGGGGATGGTTGATTGTAGTTTACTTGTTCCTGGCCGGATCGGGGTCTGGCGCTTTTTTGGCGGCAGTTTACTGTGATCTGTTAGCGCCGGACTGGTCGAAATCACTGGCTAGAGCAGGATCCCTGATTGCCGGGCCTCTCGTGACAATAGGAACCGTGTGCCTGGTTCTCGACCTTGAGGCGGGTTTGTGGGAGCCATGGAGGCAAGTTTACCTGGTGGGGAACCTCAGGAGCATGATCACCTGGGGCGTAATAATTCTCGCTGTTTTTATTCCGGTGTCATTTCTGTACGCCGCAGCCTTAAACGAATTAACTTTTGTTGGAAAAATAGCCAGGAAATATATTCGAATTCTCGAATATGTGGGCAGCTTTCTGGCTGTGTCTACCGCCACCTACACCGGCGTGCTGATTGCCGTAGTCAACGGAGTTCCATTCTGGAACACTCCCATGATGCCTGTGCTGTTTCTGGCCTCGGCGATATCCACAGGACTTGCCGCAGCCATGATAGTCGCAGCTATTATTGACATTCGGACCATCAAGACCTTGTCCAATTTCGCGTTGGGTCACGTCATATTCCTGGCCGTTGAAGGATTGGTTCTCATGCTTTTCGTGTTCATGTCACTAACCCGTTCCACGGAAGCGGCCATCTCTGCAAACATGCTCCTGACCGGAGCGCTTAGCCCATACTTCTGGGTGCTTGTGGTAATTTTGGGGATACTGATTCCCTTTGTGCTAAGTATTATAGAATATTACGAGTACGGTGAAATGCCCAAGAGTCTTGTCATTGGTTCAGACTTACTTGTCCTCATGGGGGGCATGAGTCTGAGGGCCTTGATAATATTTTCAGGCACACCGCCACAGATAATTTAGGGCGCTTGACATGGGTCTCCGGAATGTCCGGAAGAAGCAAAATTGAATGAAAACTTCATCAGACATAGCCTTAAGCGAGTCTTCTGTTGCTCAAAAGCCGGCATTGAAATCTTCGGTCGGGGAAAGGGCAGAAATGGCTTACCTTTTGGGTGAAATGTTCGGAGATCCTTCGGGAGTTTGCCTGGTACAGTTTGAAAGGCTATTGAATTTTGCTTCAGAACGTCCAGAGTTGGACAAAAACCGTCCTTACACGAGTCCAGGAGAATTCCTGACCAGTTGGCTCCAGGACATGGAATTACTGTTGGACAGTGAAAATCCGTTGAGCCTGGATGAATCGGTCTATAAAGCCTGGACCAAACAAAAGAGCCACCCTTTGAGCGGAGCTACCGGACGATGCTTCGGCGACCCTGCGGCTCACATGTTAGCGGTCCTTGAGTCCTTTGGACTCTCTCTGGAGACCGGGCAAGGCCGCTCCCCGGATAGCCTGTCTACACTGTTCGAGTTTCTGGGATTTCTCCTTGAGAACAGACCCTCCAGGGAAGTGGGCACTTTCTGTCACGATCACCTGGACTGGGTTGACGAACTCGAAGAGTGCGCCTCCCGGCTCAACGCAGGAAAAGCGCTCTTGGCAGTCATATCTTTAGCAAATGCTTTTGTTCATGAAACGGTCGATGAAATGGAGAAATTTGATGGGTGACAAAACAAACAATCAAAAAGAGGCTTCTCTGGAAAAGGTCTCTACTGAGACGAAGACTAGCATTGATACAGACAGCGCCAACCACGTCGCGGAAAAAAGAAGCCGCTTGATATCGGCTTCCATCATTGCGGTAATCATCATTTCAGTCATCTCGGTTTCGGTTTTTGGTATCTTTCAGCTTACATCGAAGTTGCTGGTGGTTTGTCCTTTTGAAGTTCCCATAAATGATCCTGCTCCTGTCCTCTGGCAAGACATCGTATCTGAACAGACGAAAAGCGCTAGACTTGGAGTTCCGGAGAAGATTTCCGATGTCTATCTTAAAGGAGTGTCTCTAGCCGAAAACAAGAACAAGTAGCTGGCCGAAATTGAATTTCTGCTGGAATCTGCAACTGGAGAGAGCTGATGAAAGTTGATCTGGACTACGCAAAAGGTTATTGGAACCCTTATGTCGCAGGAATCGCGCTGGGTTTAGTTCTGACCTTAACATTTTATGTGATGGGAACAGGTTTGGGGGCGTCAGGAGCGGTGGCGCGAACAGCAGCCATAGTGGCGCATGGAGTGGCCCCGCAGGCTATTGAGAACCAGGGTTATTTCAAGGAGTTCTACAGGGAAGGCGCCGACCACCCGCTCTGGGACTGGACCGTGTTAGAGGTTCTCGGTGTTTTCATTGGAGGCCTGATTTCGGTATTCACATCAAAGCGCTTCTCAATTGGAATAGGCAAGGGACCGACGTCCGGCGTTACGTTGAGACTATCCATGGCCTTCCTCGGAGGCGCCATAGCCGGTGTGGGGACCCGATTCGCCATGGGATGCACCAGCGGTCAGGCCTTGAGCGGAGGGGCAACTATGGTTGTTGGTAGCTGGGTCTTCATGATGGCGGTATTTGCTACAGCTTTTGGAGCCGCTTATTATGTGCGAAAGGAATGGTCATAATGGGTCCTTTACTCTATACAGGAGTCATATCTTACGAAACAAGCCTGTTGCTAGCCCTTCCAATCGGCATCCTGTTCGGTTTCGTGCTCGAAAAGGCAGGCTTCGGGGACTCCCGCAACCTGACCAACATCTTTTACTTTCGTGACATGAGAGTGCTTCGAGTCATGTTCTCAGCCCTTGTGACGGCAATGATCGGACTCATTCTGCTCAGTTATATCGGGCTCTTTGACTACAATGTTCTTGTTGAAGAGAGCTTGATGAAAACGTACCTGTGGCCTCAGCTTGTTGGTGGAATAATTTTCGGACTCGGATTTGTCATTGGCGGTTATTGCCCCGGAACAGCTATTGTAGGCGCAGCCTCCGGCAAGATTGACAGTCTGGTTTTTCTGGGTGGAATGGTTTTTGGAATCTGGATTTTTGCTTTTGGATGGCCATTATGGGGTTGGTTTTACAAGAGTTCCGATCTTGGCAGGCTTACACTGTGGCAACTCTTTGGAACATCCAAAGATATGATGGCCGGAATTATCCTGGTGATGGCATTGTTGGCCTTCGTGCTGGCCTGGCTGGGTGAAAAATGGGGCCCATACAATAAATAAGATGTATTAGTCACTCTCAACATGCTAGAAATAGCATAATTAAACATAAGGAGGTATTTGATGAAGAAATTGGTTAGAGTGCTTGTGGTGATGATTTCGCTTCTTGCTTTTGCTATGGCTACTACCGCTTTTGCAGCAGATGAATTCTATGTAGTCAAAGAAGCGGCCGGTAAGACGGCGGTGGTTGATAAGAAACCCGCTGATGAAAAATCCGTCGTGAAAGGACCCTTCAAAACCAAGGCGGAAGCTGAAGCCGCTATGAAGGCAGCGGCAAAACCCAAGCCACCGACAGTAGGTTGCTGACAATTGCCCAGACTTTGCCGCGGCGCCCAGGAATTCACCAGGCGCCGCAATCTCTGCTTTAAAATCCCGGTTACATTTTTCCCAATTACTGTCTGTGTTGAAATTTGTGTTTTAGAGTCTAAAAAATGGGCAAGAGATCATTCCTTAAAATTGTTCTATCAATGTTGACAGTGCTTCTGACTGGACTGGTTTCCTGGGCTATAACAAAATTTGCTTCATTTTCCGGGGAGAAAGCTCAATCCAGGGAAATCCCGTCAACAGTAATCGATCGGTTACAGCCTGGAGTTCCTTTCCACCATCCTGATGCAGGCGTGTGGCTGGTGAAGGACGAAAACAAACCGGACATCATGGTCTTTGATGACAAGTGCCCTCATCTGGGTTGCAAGTACAACTGGACACCACAAAAGAAGCTGTTTGAATGTCCATGCCACAACAGCGTATTTGATATCAATGGTCAGGTCAAAAAAGGCCCCGCAAATCGTGCCATTACTAAATTGCGTCTGACCATGGATGAAAAGAACATTTACAAGATTGTTCCGGCGGCCAAGTGAGACAATGGCCAAGGGATCGACTTCGTCTTTCATCCTTCACCTGCACCCAAGATTCATCCCCGAAAAATCGGCCAGGTTGACTTTCACCTTTTGTTTCGGAGGGATGGCTTTTTTTTTCTTTCTGATTGAGGTGTTGACCGGCTTACTGCTGATGCTTCACTACCAGCCATCGGCCTCAAACGCTTACGCTTCAGTTCAGAAAATTACTCATATAGCGCCTTACGGGTCAGTCATCAGGAATATTCACTATTGGGCGGGACAGGCAATGGTCGTCGTAGTTTGCCTGCACATGACCAGAGTTTTCTGGACTGGCTCCTATGAAGAACCAAGACGTTTGAACTGGGTAGTCGGGGTGGCGTGCCTAATACTGACGGTTCTTACAGATTTTACCGGTTATCTTCTGGTTTGGGATGACAGGGCACTAGTGGCCTGGACAATCGCCAGGAACATTCTTGAAATGATTCCCGTCATAGGCTCCCCGGTGGCATCTGTCATTTTTGGAACAGAATCAGACTTCAATACGGCCATCATACGTCTTTACTCATGGCACATAGTCATTTTCCCCCTGATTCTAACTTTTATGATGAGCCTGCATTTCTGGAAGATAAGAAAAGACGGGGGAATATCCATACCTCTGTGAATTTGAAAAGGATTATCCTGTCGCTTCGATGTTGTCCATCAGGGTCCTGACCTGGGGATCTGAAAGAGCATACCTTGAGCCGGTTCCCTCGCGGGTCATGCTCACCACTCCTCTCATTCGAAGAATGTTCAGGTGATGAGACACACTGGACTGTGACACTCCTAATCTGTCCACCAGATCATTCACCCTGAAATCTCCCGCTGTAAGAAGGGCCAGAATCCTTAAGCGCAACGGATGTCCGATCGCCTTGATCGTGGCCGCCACATCCTCTGCTTTTTTGCTATCACTGGCTAAAGTGGACAAGATACCCTCTCATATAATTCTATATATGAATATTTGTATCATTTGGATTCTTGTTTGTCAACTTTTAAAAACTTTTAATAATTTCAATCTCTTTTTTGAATTACTTTTGAACGGTCGGCTAAAAGTTTTCGATCATGGATTCATTTTCAAAAAATATTTAGCGAACTTGCTAAACACATCATCGCTTAACAGATTATTATCAATGAGGAGAAACACTATGAACTCGAAGAAACTTCAGAAGATTGGAAGAATCCTTAAAATAGCAGCGTTGGGAGCTATTTCCCCTGTTTTTGGGATTTGGGGTTCGAGCAGCAGATTTCCTACAAGAACCATAGAGCTGGACACTTTTTCATTTGATCCTTCTACAGGTCTTGTGACCGACAGGGTAAAACGGTCCCAGGAGCCGTACAAACTGGTTATTGATGGAATGGTTGAAGAACCGGTGTCATTGACGTATCAGGACCTCAGATCCTTGCCGCAGACGTCTCAAACCAATGATTTTCACTGTGTAGAGGGCTGGACCATACCGGAAGTTGTTTGGGGCGGAATACAGTTGTCCGAAATCTTCAAGCTGGTAAAACCCAAAGATGTCGCTCAGTATGCCATATTCCATTCTCTCGGAGAAACCGGTTCAGCGCCTCAAGGACAATCCTGGTACATAGAGAGTGTTAAAATATCGGATTTGCTCGATCCCAGGCAGGAGTTTCTCCTGGCCCTGGATCTGGATGGTAAACCGCTTTCTCACGATCGAGGCGCCCCGGCCAGGCTTGTGACTCCATTTTTGCTGGCCTATAAAAGCATCAAATTTGTCACCAGAATCGAACTGTCCTCCAAATTGCAGGAGGGGTGGTGGACCCTTGCAAATCCGATTTACGACTGGCAAGCCAAGGTGTCGCCGGGTCGTTTAAAAAGGCGATAATATGAAAAATACTGAATCAGGACATCCCCATTCGGAGAGCGAATCCTCCGCAAACAGACTGATAAACGAAAAGAGTCCGTATTTACTGCAACACGCGTACAACCCGGTCGATTGGTATCCATGGGGTGATGAAGCCTTTTCACGGGCAAAGAGGGAAGACAAGCCCGTTTTTTTGTCAATAGGCTATTCCACCTGTCACTGGTGTCACGTCATGGAGCGGGAATCGTTCGAGGATGAAGATGTGGCTCGTCTTATGAATGAAACGTTTGTATCAATAAAGGTGGACCGGGAAGAGAGGCCCGATATTGATCATATTTACATGACGGTATGTCAGATGATGACCGGTGGTGGCGGATGGCCTTTGAACATCGTAATGACGCCTGACAAAAAGCCTTTTTTTGCCGGGACGTACTTTCCGAAGGAATCACTTTATGGTCGAATCGGTATGATGGATCTGGCGCCCCGAATAAAACAGCTATGGTCTACCGGCAGAAGCGAAGTTCTGGACGCCTCGCAAAGAGTTGTTTCTGCGCTGAAACAGATGCCTGATGACGCCCCGGGATCTTCGCTGTCCGGAAATGATCTCAATCTGGCTTCGTCGCAACTGGCTCAACGTTTCGACCCTCACAAAGGAGGCTTCAGTCAGGCTCCGAAGTTCCCTACTCCTCATAATATGCTTTTCCTCCTCCGACACTCCCGAAGGAATTCTGACAGGAAAGCCGTGTCTATGGTCCAAAAAACGCTCGACAACATGCGACTGGGTGGAATCTACGATCATGTCGGATTTGGTTTTCACCGCTATTCAACCGACAGTGAATGGCTTGTCCCCCATTTTGAGAAGATGCTTTATGATCAGGCCATGATTGCCATGACCTTCACGGAAGCCTGGCAGGTAAGCGGCAAATCTGAATACAGGAAGACCGTCGAAGAGATTTTCGAATATGTGACCCGGGACATGACATCCCCTCAAGGTGGATTTTACTCGGCGGAAGACGCAGACAGCGAGGGGGTCGAAGGGAAATTTTATGTCTGGTCCCTTGATGAACTCCTGAAGGTCCTTAACACGGGCGAGGCAAAAATAGCCTGCAAAATATTCGGTGTAAAACCTGAGGGCAATTTCAGGGAAGAATCGACCGGTCATTTGACTGGCGACAACATACTTCATCTGGACAAATCGCTGAATCAGAGCGCCTCAGAATTGGGGATGAGCCTGGAACAACTCGAAGAGAGCCTGCAGGAAATCAGAAAGAAGCTGTTTGTTGAGAGAGAGAAGCGAATCCATCCCTACAAGGACGATAAAATCCTCACTGACTGGAATGGATTGATGATAGCCGCTCTTGCCAAGGCCTCTTCCGCATTCGGCGAACCGGTTTATGCCCAGGCAGCCAAACGCGCTGCTGATTTCATACTCAAAGAAATGAGAGACGACACTGGGCGACTGCTGCACCGGTTCAGGGATGGTGAGGCAGGACTGCCGGCGCATGTCGATGATTACGCATTCCTGATCTGGGGATTAACAGACCTGTATGAGGCCACGTTCGAACTTGATTATCTTCAGGAAGCCCTACACCTCAACCAGGATTTTATCGAAAGATTCTGGGATGGAACAGTTGGCGGCTTTTATTTTACGGCCTCGGACTCGGAAGAGACCCTGTTGCGCAAGAAAGAACTCTATGACGGCGCCACGCCTTCAGGAAATTCAGTGGCGGCATTGAATCTCTTACGTTTGTCC
>CAYNZA010000103.1:0-10717 GCA_964401595.1 uncultured Desulfomonile sp. | reverse complement strand
GACTGGTCAAGCTCCCATGAGAATATCCTGAAGGACACGCCGAACTTGTCATCAAGTTCATCCTGCCATTGTTCAACCAGAGAGCCCGGCGCAATGATGAGGCATCGTTTTAGGTCACCACGAACCATCAATTCTCGAATAAGAAGCCCAGCCATAATTGTCTTTCCCGCTCCGGGGTCATCAGCGAGCAAAAAACGCAACGGCTGTTTTGGCAACATGGCTTCATAAACTGCGGTTATTTGGTGAGGCAAAGGGTCTACATTCGATGTGTGAACAGCCATTAAAGGGTCGAACAGGTGAGCCATGCGGATGCGGTTTGCTTCCGCTCCCAGCCTGAACGCTGCCCCGTCCGCGTCAAAAGACCATGGACGACCCTTTTTTAACGGGGAGAGGGTGGTTTCGTCGTCACGAAACAGCAGCCGCTCACGCACATCGCCGTTTGCCATGCGATACAGCACGCTCAATGTGTCAGCCCCGAAAAATGTGGCCTTCTCAATAGTTACCGGGTTGTTGGGCATAATCCCGTCAATTACAGCGTCAACTTTTATATCTTCCAGTTTCAAGACAAACCCCCGAAGAACCAGGCTCCAGAAAAAAGCCTTTCAGACCGTTGTATGAAGTGTATCAGCGACATGTGCCAAAGACGGACATTCCAAAATGGAAAATTTCACCATGCCCCATCTTTTTTATATTTTGGCTTTAATAATGATAGCAAATTGAAATGGCCAGTAAGAGTTTCTCACAAATTTAGCGTAAATAGAAGTCTGTTTGTTGAAAACCAGCGCATGATGAGTAAGGTTCTTTCGTTAATGGCAAAAGGTAAAGCATCGAAATGCGGCTAAAAAGAAAGAATCGCCTCGTTTAAAGAACCCATTTTTCTTGCTGAACAAAAATCAAATCAATGGTCCCGCAAGGAACTTCAGTTTTTGGTTGATTAAGAAGCAATCTAACCTTTGGCCCTAATTCAGATGACTCAACGATATGCCCATTTATCCAGGGAACGTCTGAGAGATGCCATAGAAGGCATAAAAATCATTCTATAGGTTGTTTACGTGGTTGGCCTGACTACAACTAAATTTCGAGAGTCCCAGGAGGCGCTCAATCCTTCTGAAGCCTGATTTCTTATGTGAACCCCCAAATAATTGATGGCATATATTCCAGTGAGCGGGTATTGAAGTGTAAAAAATGAAGCCGGGAGGAATCGTAATTGGGATTCATTCATGACTTTTTTAACCGGGCTAATTTGAAAAGCATGCCGCACAAAGCTCCCGACATCGCTTCTGATGACAGGACCCTCCTCGCCTGGCAAAGAACTCACATGGCCAACGAAAGGACTTTTCTTGCGTGGTCGCGCACGAGTATATCATTGCTGGCTTTCGGGTTTGTTATAGAAAAGTTCGATCTTTTCATGAAACGCCTGATTTTTCTTAGTGGCGGCAGTCTCCATTCATCTCATGGTCACGAGGGTGTTTACCTGAGCCTTTTCTGTTTTGTGTTGGCCGGGGTCATGATTCTGGTTTCCGGAATACGTTTCATATCCGCCAGAAGCCACATCAACAGCGGAGAGGCCACTTTCTCGGTTTTACCGGATGTGTTGGTAGTTGTATCAGTAATAATCATAATAATTATGACACTTTGGCTAACTTTCAACCAGATTTCAGCAATACTCTAATATGTTTTCAAATTTATTTGTAAAAGACTAAGTTATTAATTCAATTCGTAGTTTCATGAAACTAGTAAATTATTCATGGTATTGATTTAATGGCTGTTTTAGTAAAACCTTGACAAATTGCGTGTTTTTTTATATGGTTGCTAAAATCCCTATACTCAGGAGATATGTAGTTATGATAAAAGCCTTATTAATGGTGACATTTGCTGTTGTTCTATGTCTTGGTCTTTTTTCGGTGAACACGCAAGCCAGCGAGCCGTCAACGTCGTTTACCGAAAAACTGGCCAAACAGTCTGACGCCAAACCCTATGACAGTCTCGCAAAGGCGCTTCAAAGCACGTTCAAGAAATCTGATTCGACTGCTAGTGTGAAGAATTCAAAATCCAATTCAGCGTCGAAGTTTTCAAAAACTTCCAGCGCCAGCAAGAAATCGAAGATCAGTTCTGCTAAAAAACCCCAGAAAAGTTATGCAAAAAAGAGCAAAACATCATCAAGTCAAAGCAAAAACATGATCAAAAAGGCAAAGAGCCAGACAAAGAAAGCCAAAAACATTAAAACTTCGCAATACAAACATTAATCAGGGCAATCCTGAAAGTAGAATTCTTGCTGTTGAAGCTGAAAAGCGGAGCGCCGGTCACCAGGAGCCTGCGCTTCGTTGAATTTTACCAGCCCCACAAAGATTTTATCCCTTCCAGATGCAGCCTCAAAAGGCTTGACGATTCTGTCTGGATTCCATAGATTCAGTCCTGAAATCATAAACGGACCAAAATTTATGATATTCTGTTGTCCAGAGACCGACGTCATCCTCATACGCAAGTAGCTGAAAAAATTGATGGGAAACAGACATGGTGAGAGAATTTACCCGGTACATTTGTATTCACGGACACTTTTACCAACCCCCCCGTGAAAATCCCTGGCTTGAGGCCATAGAAAAACAGGAATCAGCTCATCCATTTCATGACTGGAATGAAAGGATCTGCTATGAATGTTATCAGCCAAATGCTCAAGCCAAGGTCATGGCCTCACACGGCAAACTTAAAGATATTGTCAATAATTATGAATACATAAGTTTCAATTTCGGGCCTAGTCTTTTATCCTGGCTCGAAATTCATTCTCCTCTCACCTATCAGCTCATTCTCCAGGCAGACGCTGTAAGTATGTCCAAACGTTCAGGTCATGGAAACGCATTGGCTCAAGCCTACAATCACATGATTTTACCTTTGGCCAGTTGGCGGGATAAAGAAACCCAGATTGTGTGGGCAATAAAAGATTTTCAGGCCAGATTCAGACGCAAGCCCGAGGGAATGTGGCTGCCCGAAACGGCAGTGGACAGTGAGAGCCTGGAAATACTGGTCGATAACGGCATAACCTTCACTATCCTGGCCCCCAGTCAGGCCAAACGTTTCAAAGCCTCGTCGAACGCTCCATGGACGGATATAAATTCACATCCCATAGATCCGTCAAGGCCATATATATGTAATCTCCCCAAGGGAAAACAGATAACGATATTTTTCTACGACGGACCCATATCTCAGGCCATTGCTTTCGAAGGGCTTCTCAATAGTGGGGATGAATTCAAGAACAGACTCGTCAGCGCATTTTCCGCTCAGAGGAACTGGCCTCAGTTGGTCCACATAGCAACTGACGGTGAGTCTTACGGGCATCATCACCGATTCGGGGAAATGGCGTTGGCTTACGCAATAAGGTTGTTCCTGGTAGACACTACGGTTGAGTTAACGAACTATGGAGAGTTCCTGGAGAAGCATCCGGCCACTACTCAGGTCGAGATTCTTGAGAATACGGCCTGGAGTTGCGCTCACGGCGTTGGTCGCTGGATGAGCGATTGTGGATGTTCCACATCGCACAAGGAGGGCTGGAACCAGGCGTGGAGAGGACCATTGAGGCGCTCTCTTGACCTGCTCAGGAATGACCTTGATGAGATCTATGAAAAAAATGGATCCCGATTATTCAAGTATCCATGGAAAGCCAGGAATGAATACATATCCGTAATACTGGCAAACCATGAGGGCGCTCAAAAATTCATTGACCATCATGCCGGTCGAGAGCTTGAGCCTGAAGAGACTACGGAAGCCTTGACTTTGCTGGAGATGCAGCGAAACCGCATGCTTATGTACACGAGCTGTGGATGGTTTTTCGATGACTTGACAGGCATTGAGACGCTTCAAATAATGAGTTACGCAGCCAGAGCCATTCAATTGGCTTTCAGATTCGACGCCGGACTGATGAACGCCTTTTTGCGTGAACTGGGAGCCGCCAGAAGCAATATCAAGCCCCAGAACTCCGGTGACCAATTATTCAAGGAGAAAATATTCCCGCTGATAATCGGCTTGTCTCAGGTAGCAGCTCATGAAGTCATTACTTCACTCTACGAAAAAGTTCTGCCTCAAAAAAGATTGTACTGCTACGAGGTCTACATGAACGATTTCACACACCAGGAATTTCTGGAACGTGTGATGCTATTTGGCCGGATATGTGTACAAAGTCTGATAACGTTGGAGACAAGGGAATTCATTTTTTCTGTTCTTTATCTGGGAGCTCTTGATCTGAGGTGTTCGATAGATGACATCAAAAAAACCGAATTAAAATATGAAGATGTAAAAAAAGATCTTATACAGACATTCCACAAAACCTCATCAACCGAACTCATCAGAAAACTTGACAGCTATTTCCCCAAACACTATTTCGCATTCAAAGATCTGTTTAAGGATCAAAGGTACAAGGTTATTAAAATAGTAACAAGATCTCTGTTCAAGGAACAGGCTGCATTATTTGGGAATTTTTTCCGAAAGAATGAGGATTTGGCTCGTCTGATCATAAGTCACGGAGTGAGTTTACCGGACACTTTCAGGGCGGCGGCCCGATTTGTCCTGAACAGGGAATTCCTGCAGGAACTGGAAAAATTATCGAAAGGTCAGTTTCCCGATGGACTGGAACGTGTTCTGGAGGATGTTCATTTCTGGCGGATAGACCTTGATACCAGCGCAGCCCGCGAAATGCTTGCCAAGAATATTCATGAACTTGTCCAGAAACTTGCCGCCAATCCGGCTGACCCGTCGATTACACAGGAAATCAATCAGTATCTTGACATGGCAAGTAACCTGGAGATTGAGGTTGACCTGAGTCAGGCCCAAATCTGCCTCCTCAGGATAGCCAGAACATTGATGGCTGATGTAGACGTGGACGCTCCCGAATCTTTCAAGCTACTGGCCGATCGAATGTCCGTTATAATTTGAGAACGGCCCGCTCAGCAGGTCAATAACCAAAATCCCTGATTTGAGTCGATGAAGTGGTCCACTTTGGGGTCACTTTAACAAAAAGCTCCAGATGGACAGGGCAGTCCAGGAATTGCTCGATTTTTTTTCTGGCGGCTGTTCCTATGTTCTTGATCATGGAACCACCTCGACCAATCAGAATCCTCTTTTGGCTCTCACGTTCAACGTGGATGTCGGCGTGAATCGTGACCCTGGCAGGACCCTCGAAAAACTTTTCTACTACAACAGCGCTCTTGTAAGGCACCTCCTGGGATGTCAGCAGTATTATTTGCTCACGAATGAACTCCGAAACGAAAAACTTCTCCGGCAAATCACTAATGTCCTCTTCGGGATAAAACTGCGCCCCTTCTGGGGACAGCCCAACAATTGTTTTTATCAGTGAGTCCAACCCTTCCCCGGTCAAAGCGCTTACAGCAAGAACATGTTCGAATATGCCCGTCTTTGAGTACGATTGTATTGTTGATCGAATTTGGGTTTTCGACATGAGATCAGCCTTGTTAATTGCAAGAACAACCGGTTTCTTGGAATGTCTGACGAATTCCATCAATTCCATATCTTCTTCCTTAACCAGGGTGGTGGGAGGAGCGAGGAAAAGTATCAGGTCGGAATCAGTGGCGGCTTTTTTTGCTGCCGCTACGAGCGAAAGGTTGAGCGTGTTGGTGGATTCGTGGAACCCAGGCGTGTCATAAAAAATGATCTGGGCATTATCGTAGTTCACGATAGCGGCTATTCTGTTTCTGGTTGTCTGCGGCTTTGGCGATACAACCGATAGCTCCTGTCCCAAAAGTCTGTTGATTAAAGTAGATTTTCCGACGTTTGGCCGGCCGATGACTCCCACAAAGGAAGACCGGAAGCCTTTTTTAAGATTGTCTGTCAACAACAAATCTCCTTGACCTCAAGATATATCTTGGTCTATATTCTACAAGATTTACTTCACGGAGAGATGCCCGAGTGGCCGAAGGGGCGCGACTGGAAATCGCGTGAATGCCCACAAGGTGTTCCGAGGGTTCGAATCCCTCTCTCTCCGCCACATGACTCCTCATCTTCAAACGCTTGACTCAATAACATTTTTCGTAACCCAGGAGGTGGATTGTAGCAAGGGATTCAAACCAGTCCCGATTATCAATCCTTATCGTTTTCACTTGTTTTTTTGCAGCTCAGAATATTGTTTTCTGAGTTTTGGTTTTTCAATTTTACCGGTTTCGTTTCGTGGCACCTCGGTAAAAATGATGCTTCTTGGTCTTTTGTATCTGGGTAGACCTCGGCAATATTCACTCATCTCCTCTTCTGAAAGTTCGTGGCCAGGTTTAACTTCTACAATTGCAGCCGGTATTTCGCCCAGACGCTCATTTGGCAATCCGATTACGGCGACATCCTGAATTTTGGGGTGAGACTGCAGAAAGCTTTCAATTTCGACTGGAAAGATGTTCTCTCCACCCATTATGATAACATCTTTTTTCCTGTCTACCAGCCAGATAAATCCTTCCTCATCCTGACGCGCCATGTCTCCGGTCAAAAGCCAGCCATCCTTCATAACCTCTGCCGTGGCCTTCGGATTCTTGAAGTATTCCCTCATCTTGCCCGGTCCATCGAGAGCCAGTTCGCCCACTTCGCCAGGGGCAACCTCGTTTAAATCGACATCGACTATTTTTGCTTTCCAACCCTTTCCCGGTAAACCAATGGCGCCCACCTTGTGAACATTCTCCATTCCCAGATGGACGCATCCCGGGCCTGTGCATTCTGTCAATCCGTAATTCGTGTCATACTGATGATGTGGAAATACTCTCTTCCATTCATGAATAAGACTGGGTGGAACCGGTTGAGCCCCGATGTGCATGAGCCTCCAGTGGCTGAGATCAAAATCCTGAAATTTGCAGTCACCGTTCTCCAGTGCAAAGAGAATGTCCAGGGCCCACGGAACCAGCAACCACACTATTGTAACTTTTTCATCCGATATGGCCTTCAATATGGCTTGAGGATCCACACCCTTGAGGATTACCGCCCTGGCGCCAACTAGCAAATTGCCGAACCAGTGCATTTTGGCTCCCGTGTGATACAGAGGTGGAATGCACAAGAAATTGTCCTCATGTGTTTGCTCATGATGATCATTCTCTGTGTAACAGGCAGACTGAAGATTTCTGTGGGTCAGTAGCACCGCTTTGGGGTTTCCAGTAGTTCCGGATGTAAAATAGAGTCCCGCAGGATCATGCAAATCAATTTCTGTTCCAGAAATGACATTTTGTCCGGAACCCACAAAATCTTCATAGGATAATGCGAACCCGGGCTTCATGTCATCCGGTCCCAGAAAAATATATGTTTCAACATTTTTGGAAGAGGCCTTTACCCTGGATGCATGTTCAATGAATTCCACGCCAAAGAAAAAGGCCCTGGCTTCAGCTATTTCCACACAGCTTGTGACAGAATCGGGATCAAATCTGAAGTTTAGAGGGACGGCCAACGCTCCTGTTCGAAGTATCCCAAAGTAGATCGGCAGCCATTCCAGACAATTCTTCATGAGGTGGACTACCTTGTCGCCTTTTTTAATTCCGGTTCTCTGCAAGGCGTTACATATCCTGTTGGAAAGCTCATCGAATTTACTCCATGTAATTTGGGTCCGTTTGTTCTTGGCAGGCTCAAGCTCGACAAGCGAAATTTCTGCCCCGTAAAGTTGGGCATTGTTGGCTAACATTTCTGAAATTAACATTGTAGTTCCTGTTATATTTATTTACTTTTTCCCAATATACGATGAGCTTGCAGTCGATAGCGCCATTGGGCTCATCGGTAAAAGTGAAGAGGAAAAACGCTTATAATAAACAATTTTTGAGTCATAACCAAAATAATAAAACACAAAATTGTCAGCCTGAGCAAACCCGAAAAAGTTTACTCAGCACTTTTTTAACGAGGAAATTGAATCAGGACAAAGATTGCAGGAAAAAATCGCGGTGAGATGTGATCTGAAACTTTAGTTCAAAGTCCTTTTTCTTATGGAAAAATAATTTCACCGATCAAATGATTTCACTGTATCAATTATGTCTTGAGCGACCTGTTGTTCAATTTGAGTTCCATCAACCCGGACAATTTCCTTGCGATCAAGGCTTCTGTAGATTTTATCAACCTGTCGCAGGCCTTCCAGTTTTTCAAAAGCGGAAAAATTACCGCTTCTATTTTTTCTAATTCGTTCCATCGCAAGTTCTACGGGTATTTCGATCAGAAACACTATGTCCGGCACGGGAGCAAACTGAAAGTTGCGAACGAGAATTTCACCCGGAGAGATTCCGCGCGATCCCTGGTACGCGACGGAAGAATATACATAACGGTCACATATTACCGAACAACCGGCCGCCAACGATGGCAGAATGACATTTTGAACATGATGACGTCTGTCTTCTATAAAAAGTTGCGCCTCACTTTCAGGGTCCAGTCGTAAGTTCAGTGACTTTATTCGTAGTCCTGACGGACTGTCTGACGGTTCTGATGTTAATATGACAGGTACGGATTGGGTTTTGAAATAATCTGCCAGGCGTCGCGCCTGTGTCGATTTTCCCGATCCGTCTATACCCTCAAATACTATGAATAAAGGCCCATTCATGAAAACCTGAATCCTCACCCATCTTCTGAACTCTTGAGGCTTTAATACAAATTGAAGGATAATACCACCAGAATTCAAATTTTGATGAAAATCAGGAATTGATGTGAAATTCCAAAATTGATTGTGGAGCCAATTATGTCATTGACACCAAAGTCACGAATCATGCAGGTCAACAGCGCTGCGGTTGATCCTGATGGAAAATTTATTCTTTACTGGATGATTGCCAACAGAAGACCAAACTGGAACTTCAGCCTGGACAGAGCTCTGGAATGGTCCGAAAAGCTAAAAAAACCGGTGCTGGCGCTTGAAGCCTTGAGATGCGGTCATAAATGGGCTTGTGACAGATTTCACAGCTTCGTGCTTGACGGAATGAGAGTCAACAAACTTGCCTTTGCTGCTTCCGGCATAACCTATTATCCCTTCATTGAGTCAAAGCCCGGTATGGGAAAGGGGCTGATTGAGGAGCTTTCCAAATCGGCCTGTATAGTAGTGACGGACAATTTTCCATGTTTCTTCCTGCCCGGAATGGTTAAGTCAGCCTCTAAACAATCAAGAGTCAAGCTCGAAATGGTGGACTCCAATGGTCTGATACCGCTATCCGCTACTCAAAACGCTTATCCTTCGGCTTACGCTTTCAGACGTTTCATACAAAATATTTTACCTGAAATCATACTTGAATACCCGGACAGCGATCCTCTAAGGGAGGGTAACCGCTTTGGCCCGGCCATCCTGGAACAGTCCATAACTGAAAAATGGCCTCAAGCATCTGATGCGTTACTTTCATCCGATCCTCAGAAAATCTCCGAGTTACCTATAGACCACACGGTAAAATCTGTATCCACACGCGGTGGTTTTGAGAGCGCGGAAAAGGCCATGAGATTATTTCTGGAAAAAAAATTGTCTTCTTATGGCGAATTGAGAAATGTTCCTGATCTGAATATGAGCAGTGGTTTGTCAGCCTTTCTTCATTGGGGCCATATTTCTGTTCACGAGATTTTCTGGCGCCTGATGGAAAAGGAAAAATGGACACCGGAACAACTGGGGACAAAGGCCACCGGAAAGCGAACCGGATGGTGGGGGGTTAGTCCTAATGCGGAGTCGTTTCTGGATGAACTGATCACATGGCGTGAAGTTGGCTACAACATGTGCTCCGTCAATGAAAATTATGACAGCTACGAATCGTTACCGGATTGGGCAATTAAAACTCTGGACGATCATGAAAGCGACCATAGACCATACCTCTATTCACTTGAAGAACTGGAACGTTCGCGGACTCATGATCCGCTTTGGAACGCAGCTCAAAACGAATTAGTCCGTGAAGGGCGTATTCACAATTATCTTAGAATGTTATGGGGCAAAAAAATACTCGAATGGACTCCTAATTCCATGGAAGCTCTGAAAATAATGATCGAACTGAACAACAAGTATGCTTTGGATGGGAGGAATCCCAATTCCTACTCTGGAATATTCTGGACTTTAGGCCGTTACGACAGGCCATGGGGTCCTGAAAGGAATATTTTTGGAAAAATAAGGTACATGAGTTCTGATCGCACAAAAGAAAAGGTCAGTGTGAAAAAATATCTTGAGAAATATCAATCCAATGGATAAAAGGCATTCGAACTGAAACTGGTTGACAATCCTCAATCCGGGGCGCCCCCCAGTTTCTGGGAGCACATCAATTAACCTCCTTGCACAAGAACAAAATAGAGGGAATTTGACGATGAAAAAGCAACTCGCCTTGATAACGGTAGTGTGTGTCTTTTGTTTCTCCAGTGTGGCGTTTGGGTTAAAACCGATTGATGAAGAGCTTTTGTCGGCGGCGGATTCAGGAACACTGACCCAGGTTCAGGACGCTTTGTCAAAGGGGGCCGATGTAAACGGCGTTGATGATGACGGATCTTCAGCGCTGATGCTGGTTTCGGCTTCGGGTAATAAAAGCCTTGTGAACCTTTTGCTGGAAAAAGGGGCCGAGGTCAATAAAAAGGATAAAGAAGGGTGGTCGCCTCTGATGATATCCGCAGTTCAGGGGCATGTGGATGTGGCTCAAATCCTTCTGGCGAAAGGCGCAAAGATTAATGACAGGAGCAATGACGGGGCCACTCCATTGATGAACGCCGCCGTCCAGGGACATCAAGACCTGGTTAAGATTTTTCTGGAAAAAGGGGC
>CAYNZA010000102.1:0-10838 GCA_964401595.1 uncultured Desulfomonile sp. | reverse complement strand
CCAAAAAACCTCTGGATGAGGCGGCCCTAGAGAAAAAGAGACAGGAAATATGGGCTATCCAGGACAAAATGAGAGCGGAAGGTCGCACCATGGGAACCAAATTCAGGTCCATCCTTACTCCTGAACAGAAAGAGAAAGTGGGCGCTGGCGGCTTTGGATTCGGCCCTGGTGGATGTGGCGGAAAAGGCTTTGGTGGCGGTCTTGGCGCAGGTAGGGGAGCCGCTTTTGGTAAAATGGCGTTGAATCAATACTAAAAATCAAGAAAAAGCGACATCGCAGAAACCCGGGAAAGCCGGGTTTCTGTTTTTCTAAGAGGATTATCGCTTAGGAAGCGCTTCTTGGTCGCGTAAGAGAGACTATATCGATTTCCAACTGACAGGGGCTTGCCAGGAACCTTAGCTGTATTCTTCCATGTCCAGTGTAACGTGCTTGAAGCCAAGCGATTTCAACAGAATCACCAATCGTTTTCTGAGAGCGTCGTCAGCCAGTATCAACTCCAGGCCTGCAGAGTCCGTGACGATTCGGGCGAGACCACCATGATGTCTTAGACGGCAAAATCTGATACCCTGATTTCTCAGATGTTCTTCCCCCGTTCTCACCGTCTCAAGTTCAGATACGATTAAAGGCCTACCAAAAGGTATCCTGGTGGCAAGACAAGGCTCGGCGTGTTTATCGGCTAAATCCGGGAAACCGAGCTCCAGGAGTTCGTTACGAATTTCCTGCTTGTTTATCCCGGCGGCAGCCAAGGGCGTCACGACGCCCAGTTCGCCTATTGCTTTGGAGCCAGGTCTGTCATTTGGGTCATCGTCCGCTTGAGAACCATCAAAAACTGAGACCTCGGATGGATTGTCCGACAGTCGTAGAATGGCTTCATAACGTGAAAGTTTGCAATGATAACATCTGGAGGGACTGTTTTCGAGGAACGAAGGGTTTTCAAATTCGGGAGCGTTCAGAACCATATGTGCCACTCCCAGTTTCCTGGCGAAGTCCACGGCACTCTGAACATCCCCCTGCGCGCAAGTGGGGCCCATGATAGTGACTGCAGTCACTTTTTCAACTCCTGCGTACGCTGCAGTTTTTAAAAGCAGGTAACTTGAATCGACCCCTCCTGAAAATCCTACAAAAATTTTCACGCTATGGATCGCCACATCCTGAATGATATTCTCCAGGAGCTTTTGCTTGCTTGACCATGAAACAAATTTTGATTCATTATCCAAAATCAGCCTCAGCTTAAATTCCAGAATCGATCCAGCCGCCCATCACCACCCGGTCTTCAAGGTAAAAAACGGCGGCCTGTCCAGGAGCCACCGAAGATTGAGGCTCAGCGAACCTGAGTTCGAGTCGCTGGTTTTCCAGTTTTGTGATAACGCATTCAACCGGTCTTGCGTTAGATCTTATTTTTACCAGAAAAGTGTGGTTTGAACATACAAGATCAGGGCGCATGACGTTTAGTTCAGCAATCGTGGCGCCTTTTGAAAAAGTCTCCTCTCTCAATCCGATAACAACAGAATCTGTATCACGATCAATGCTGATGACATATCTGGGAGATGGGCCACAGACACCCAACCCGCGTCTCTGGCCGACGGTGTAATTGATTATTCCTTTATGGCGACCTAGAACATTTCCATCCATGTCGAGTATGGGACCCGGCTGTGATTCAACTCCAAATTTTCTAAGGAACTCCGGATAGTCATTGTTTTCTATGAAGCACAATTCCTGGGACTCTTGTCCCTCTGACAAAACAGGATCAATATCTTTCAGAAATTTTCTCACCTGTTTCTTTTCCCAAGGCCCCAAGGGAAGCAGAAGGTTTTCCATAATTTCCGGAGTGAGCATGAACAGGAAATATGACTGATCCTTTATTTTGTCATGTCCCCTTGTGAGCGTCACACGCCCAGAATCATCTGAAATATTTGCATAGTGCCCTGTGGCTATTTTTTCACAGCCCATGCTCCATGCATGTTTGGCCAATAGCCCAAACTTGATGAAACGATTGCAACGAGGGCATGGTGAAGGTGTGCGCCCGAGAGTATATTCACTGATAAAGTGATCCAGAACTATGGACTTGAACTCTCCCACAAGATCGATGACGTGTAACGACGCTCCGATCAGACTAGCCACCTGTCTGGCTTTGGCTTCGGATTTCCCGGAATCGCCAAACAGTCTCATGTGCAAGGCCACTATTTCATGACCTTCATTCTTTAACATCAGACCTGTTGCGGCGCTGTCCATGCCTCCGCTGATTGCGACTCCAACGCGCATACTTCTTCCTATATGACTGTACCTAGGTCAACAACATCCTAACGAGACCTCAGGTCCGACTTGGAGTCACCCGGAATTGGTTTTTGACGATTAGGAGCGTCAGGATTCTGAACTGGCCCCCGAGTGGGCCCTACGGTCGGTTTCACCAGATTCCCAGGGGCTCTGGCGCTGTTTCCAGGGTCTTGCCGCAGAAAGTCCTGCAAAGTATTGACATTTTGTTGGGTAGGAGGAGCCACTGGATTGAGAGACGAACTCGAGGTGTTGGGGAAAAATCCAAAAACAGGCCCTCCCAGAATTGAATGGTTGCCGGACAGGGCCTGGGCGACTCCCCCCGCGCTCGAGGCCAGAGATTCAGGCATGTCCATCGGCGCCATTGTTAGCGTCAAGCCCTCAAACGGGGTATAAATCGGCTCCCTAACCAATCTGGGGGTGTTGTTTTCCTTCTGGTCCGCCGGAAAGGTGAGCATGTCCCTGAAAGTAATTTGCGGAGGAATGGCAAATTCTTTCTCGGGCTTGTTGAGCAATATGTCTCTCATAAAATAGGCCCAGACAGGTAACGCCGCTCGAGCCCCTTCTTCTCGCCGGCCTAATGGTCTTTTCTCATCGAAGCCGACCCAGACACCTGTTGTGAAGTCGGGATTAAATCCGATGAACCAGGTGTCTTCAGCGTTGTTCGTAGTTCCGGTTTTACCGGCGAGGTCCTTTCGTTTGAGGTATTGTCCCATTCTGGCGCCGGTCCCTTGACGCACCCCCCCCTGGAGCAGGGAAGTCATTATGTACGCTGTCTGGGGAGAGAGGACTGCCCTGGCTCGAGAGGGCTCCGTCAACATGTCGTCTTCCTCAGTTTCTGTTTGAGACATAAGCTTGGTCTGTGAAGTGACTCCAACCGGCGCTGACGTGTTGGCGGAAGCTTGCCTGGCCACCGGTTTCGCAGACTGGGATAGACGACCGGCCGTCTGCATGAACATTTCCTTGAATTCATCACGTGGGACAGGCGACGGTATTTCGGATTCGTCCAGAACTGGTGTCTCGGAATGATCTTCAAGAACATTACCGAATCTGTCTTCTATCCTGCGAACAAGAATAGGCTCAACGTGAATGCCGCTGTTGGGAAAAACCGTGTAAGCGCTGGTCAGTTCCATCAGGGTTAGTTCCGACGTCCCCAGGCTGAGAGACAAATTTCTGCCTAATGGGGAATTGATTCCCATGTTCTTGGCGAAGTCCATTACTGACCCGAGCCCCACATCCATAAGAATTTTTATGGTGCAAATATTTCGGGACAGCTCCAAAGCTCTTCGCAGACTCAAAGGCCCCAGAAAATTTCCACTCGAGTTCCTTGGCTCCCACTCCTCGTCGGCGCCCTCCAGGTCCACAACTATCGGTTCATCCACTATGACGGTGGCAGGGCTGTAGCTTTTTTGTTCGAGCGCCAGTGAGTAAATTATCGGCTTGAACGCGCTACCGGGCTGACGCTTGGCCTGCACTGCCCGGTTGAACTGGAAATGCTCCCCTGTAGCCCCTCCAACCAAGGCCCGAACGTTTCCATTCTTGTTCTCCACGCATACCAACGCCCCCTGAAGTCGCGGGTTGTCATCAGGCAGGAATTCAGGAACATCATCTACGAATTTGTCGAACTTGAGAGCCAGCACCTGACCAATTTTATACACTGGAACAGAAGGCTTATCGATTTTGACTTTGCCCCTTAACTTCTTGCTGACGGCCACCTCAAGGATGGCGTCACCATTTTTTTGCAGCACCAGGCGCGTAACCACTCCCTGATATATTCTATTTTCGGTCAGGGGTGGAGTTACACGGCGCTGAAGCAAATCAGCGATTTCATTCTGGGGAATGGTCCGTAATATCGCCAGATGTTTCTGCCGTCCCTTGATTTCCTCGAGACCCTTTTCCATTGCTTCCAACGCCCTGCGCTGGAAATCCAGTTTACAAGTGGTGAAGACTTTCAAGCCATCATTATATAATTTCTCTTCACCGTATTTTCTGATTACGTACCTTCGAACGACCTCGGTAAAATCAGGCGCAATGTCAAAAGGCCGCACTACTGCTTTTCTGAAAACCAGAGGTTCATTTTTGGCTTCTTCATATTCTGTCTCGTTTATGAATCCGGCGCGCAGCATCCGTCCCAGAACAGTGATCTGCCGCTGACGCGCCAACTCCTCACTCTTGAAAGGATTGAATCTTGCCGGGCTTGCGACAAGACCTGCAATCAGGGCCGCCTGGGCAGTCGTGAGATGTTCGACCGGTTTGTCGAAGTAACCTCTGGCTGCAGCTTCTACACCGTAACACCCCTCACCAAGGTAGATTTCGTTCAGATATACATGGAGTATTTTCTCCTTACCCCAAACATTCTCCAAACGGGACGCCAGTATCATCTCCTTGAATTTTCGGGAAAATGTCCTTTCCCGGCTCAACAGGAAATTCCTGGTTACTTGCATGGTGATGGTGCTGCCACCCTGTGTGATCCTCCCAGCCGCTACGTTTCTACCCATCGCTCTCAGGATGCCATAGTAATCAACTCCGTTATGTTCGAAAAATCTGGAGTCTTCAGCCGCAAGAAAAGCGTTAATGACATTGGACGGAATTTGACTCAGATCGACGACGAACCTTTTTTGTTTGTAGAAAATACCTATTACCGTGCCATCGTCAGAATAGAATGTCGAAACGGTCTTGGGTTTATAAGAGACCAACTCAGGAATTTCAGGTAGTTGTTTGGATATAGCCAGGTATGAGCCGGTTGCTGCTCCGAGCAGGAAAACAGGGATTTGCACGAGCGCCAGCAAAGGAATTACAAAGAATACCGTGAAAAAACCCTTGGCTAACAGGTGGTTTAATCTGTTTTTCATTCTTGGGTCCAGTTACAAATTTTCGGAAGTGTCATCCTGGCCTTATCATTTCCCGGTTGCAAAGTCATACAGACATACCTGTCAGTTTTTTGTTCATATTCTTATGTTTAACAAATCTTCCGATTTGATAATAGGTCCTGAATAAAAAACCGAAGCCTGAGCTATCACGTTAATTTCATCGCACGGGGGATAGAAGTGAGTTAGAACCAGCTGTTTTACTCCCGCGGCCGATGCCATTTTCGCAGCTACCGATGGTGTAGAGTGCCCTGAAAAAGGTTTCTCGTCCGGCATGGAGCACTCACAAATAAAAACATCTGTGTCACACGCCAGCATTACCAAGGAATCAGAATAGCCAGTATCACCCGAAATTGTCACACTCTTTCCATTCTCCGCGATTCTGAGTGAAATGCATGGCTTGGAATGCGCCGCCGGAACGGAAACAATTTCCAGTCCCTGCATCGATAGTTGGTCCATACCGTCTGGGTTCAGTTCGATGATTCTTAGCCTGTCACCACTTGGTATTATCCATGAACCATATATTTTGACCAATCCCTGATACAGATGTTCCAATCCCTGCGGACCCAGCAAGAAAAATGGCTTGGACCTAATCTCGCCGTAAGCATAGTTGTGGGCAAACAGGAATGGGGCTAAATCTGAAACATGGTCAGGGTGGTAATGAGTGATCACAACAACGTCAATTTCTCTGTAATCGACTCCAGCCTCACACAACCGTCTCAAGACTCCCGGCCCCATATCGACCAACACCGTGCCACCTGATCCCGTGACAAGAGTCCCGGAGGCGTTACGTCTTAACTGGGGGGTGGCTGTCCCGCTGCCTAGTATGACAATGTCCATTGGGCCTCCGATGCCTTAGAGTGAAACAAAAAAGTTCTAAAAATCATAGACGTTCAAGAATCTGGCATAATCCTTGTATCAACCCTATTGACGGTTCGCCATATGAGCCACATAACCGCTCTACACAAAAGCCTCGGGTTTCCAATGTCCCATCTTCAAACGCTGCCCCCCGAGGCTTTACTTTCTCTGGCGCTAAAGCTATGAGTTGTGAGATAAAAAAATTAATTTGTATCCCCATACAATTTGTAACACGATGCAGTAAGCAAGGCAAAAGACCATCGAACATCAGGGCAGTCAGAAAACAATTTGTCGGAAGCTTTTGAACACAAAATCCCATCAGAGGCTCAAAAATAGTAAAGTCATGCATATTATGGCTTTTTATACTATCAAGTATGGTATAGATTCTATGGAAAGTATTCCATAGAATTAGTGAGAATTGATGGGACCAGGCATGAAGAATGTTCCAGAAACGATTCATGGGAAGAGAAAGTTAATTTATTTTCCCATCGTACACACTTCATCCGACATGGGTGGATTGAGTAATGCCGTAAAGAGTGTTTACATGTCTAAATTAGGGCGCACTGGGTGGAAGCGTAAGGAAGATGTGGTCAACAGGTTTTGGGACCACATAGAGGAAACTATTTCAGGGCTGGGTGTTGAACCGGGGAAAATCAGAATATACCAGGATGGTCTGCCGGCTGAACTTCAGGGGAAAGAGATGGAGATTGTGGAACGGCTTGCAGCCGATGGCAGCCGTAATCTCAGGCTAGTCCTGGAACTGGTGAAAAAAGGCGCCACATTGATGGGGACTGAATCAGCCGAACTGCTAATGGCTGAGTACGATTTAACAAAAAGGTTACTCGATCCGCAGACTCCCGTTAAGAAAAATGAAAAAAAACAAATTCTTCAACGGCAGGATGAAATCCTGATCAAGAGGGATAAATTCATCTCAGCGCGTATTAATGATACATTGCGAGACGGGGAGTTGGGGATAATCTTTTTGGGAATGCTTCACAACATCAGGCCATGGCTGATGCCAGACATAGAAGTGACGTTTCCAGTCAAGGTGTGAGAAATAGTGAAGTTGTACAGGTGAGGGCAGGCAAACACCTTTCTGGCTTTAGATGCTTCACAGAGAGTGCATTGGCCATTAGAAACTATTTTTACTAGGGGAAGAAATGACGCCTGGAGCGGCCAAAATCCTGATTGTGGATGACGAGAAGGATTTCTGTGACATTTTGTTCAGGGTTCTGAAGCGTGAGGGGTTTACTTCACTGGTAGCGCATGATGCGGAAATGGCCCTGGATATGGTTCGTTTAGGTTTGCCTGATGTGGTTTTGCTCGACGTCCGGATGCCTGGGATGGATGGCATGGAAGCTTTGCGCAAGGCCAAGCAAATCAATGCTGAGTTGCCGATCATAATGGTGACAGCCTATTCGGGGGTGAATGGCGCAGTGGAGGCAATCAAGGACGGCGCGTTCGATTATCTCTCCAAGCCTTTGGACAACAAGGTTTTGATAGAAAAGATAAAGAGAGCTTTAGCCAACAGGTCCCTTTCTTCCAAAAAGAAGCCCGTCGGACTAAACACGAAAGATCTTTCTCTGGTTCAACTTGAAGACATGATGGGACCCAGCAGTCAGGTGTCTAGGATAATTTCAGACCTCAGACTGGTGTCATCATCGGAATTTTCTGTTGTGATAGAGGGAGAGACCGGCACAGGGAAGGAACTGATAGCTCAGGCCATCCATCATGCCAGCAGACGTTCGTCGTCCCCGCTGATCCCTGTTGACTGTGGAGCAATACCAGAAACGCTATTTGAATCGGAGCTTTTTGGACATGAAAAAGGCGCCTTTACAGGGGCTGTCGGGACTCGACCGGGAAAATTCGAGATGGCCCATGGGGGTACACTGTTTCTCGATGAAATTGGAAACATGCCATTAAGTTGCCAGACCAAACTTTTGAGGGCCATTCAGGAAAAGACGGTCTTTAAGGTTGGCGGCAGGGAGCCAGTTGAAGTTGATGTCCGTCTTCTAGTGGCTACAAACAAGGATCTGAATCTTGAGGTTGTAGCGGGTCGGTTCAGCAGGGACTTGTTTTACAGGCTCAGCGAATTCACAATTTTGATTCCACCTATAAGAGAACGAATAGACGACATAATGCACATGGCTGAAAGGTTCCTGCACTCGACAAATGTCGAACTGGGAAAAAGTGTGTTGGGTTTTTCACCTGAGTGTGTCCAGGCCATTGCAGCTCATGACTGGCCTGGAAATGTCCGTCAGCTCAGATCAGCCGTTAGAAGGGCAGTGCTAAAAGCAACGGATTACATCCAGCCTGACCATCTCTCCTTGCGCGATGCGGAAGTTCCTGCACCCAAACCTCCCCCAGAGGAGAAAACTTTTGAAAATGTGAACAATACCTCAGAGTGGGAAGGGTTATCTCTGAAAGAAATAGTCCAAAAATCGGTAACTGAGGTGGAGAAAAGAATTTTACTGAAAGCTTTGAAAAAGACAGGGGGTAACAAGGCCAAGGCGGCGCGTTTATTGCAAATTGATTATAAGACGATGCATTCCAAGATCAAGCAATACAACATTCGTCTGTATTCGGAGGACAATGATGGCTAAAAAAATTAAGGATGTTCCAGGTGACGAAGGCCAGCCTTTTGGAGGAATTCTTGGTGGACTGGCCGATCTGGTGCATAAGCTGGGAGAACTCGCCGAAAAAGGTCAGGCTTTGAAAAAATCAGGGGAACTGGGCAATTTGGGTGGAGAAAAAGATCTCAAGGCGGTTTATGGATTCAACGTCAAATTCGGGGCCGGCAAACAGGGAGAGGACAAGATCAAGGTAGAGCCTTTCGGCAACGTGACTCGAGATAAGGAATCCGGACGCACGTTTGTTCAGGAGGTCCGAGAACCCTTGGTGGACATCTTCGAAGAGGACGATCATACCCTGGTGGTCGCTGAAATGCCTGGAATCAGCAAAGGGGACGTCAAGCTGGAATTAAATGACGACGTCCTGTCAATTTCGGCGGAGCGCGGAGACAAAAAATACAGCAAGGAAGTGCTTTTGTCGAAAGCATACACCAAGAGCAAAATGTCCTGTTCCTGCAACAATGGGATGGTCGAGATCAAGTTGAAAAATTGATGTGGGAGACGCGCATGGCAAAGACAGACAAGACAGAGATAAAACTGAAGGTGTCAGAAGCTCTGGGCAAGGACATAGGAAGGGCTTTTGCACGTATGGGTCCCGAGGATCTTGAAAAACTCAACGCCGGTGTTGGGGACATTCTGGAGGTATTGGGCAAACGCAAAACCGTATGTAAAGCAATGCCGGCTTATAAGGAAATGAGGGGCCAGTCCAGGATTCAGTTGGATGGAATTTCCAGGCAGAATGCAAAGGCTGGTATTGATGAGAGTGTGACGGTCAGGAAAGTAGGCTGTAAACCTGCTGAAAAAATAACCCTGGCCCCAATAAATGTAACGACTTCCGAACGGGACCTTGCTTACATCGGTAGTCTTCTCGACGGTCTTCCCGTTATGGTAGGTGACACGATCAGGGCGACACTTTTTGGAAGCCGGTCGGCTGATTTTACCGTAGAGAGTGTTTCTCCGGGGGAACCTGCCCTCATCAATCCCACCACCCAACTGGTGATCAGCAAGACGGCCGCTGAGCGCTCATCAACTCCAGGGCCTATGTCATACGAGGATATTGGCGGGCTCAAACCGCAAGTTCACCGTATTCGGGAAATGATTGAACTGCCTCTCAGATACCCCGAAGTCTTCGAAAAGCTCGGTATAGACGCGCCTAAAGGGGTTTTGCTGCATGGGCCTCCAGGATGCGGAAAAACACTCATAGCCAGATCGATTGCAAATGAAACGGAAGCCAATTTCTATTCTGTGAGCGGTCCGGAAATAGTTCACAAGTTTTACGGGGAGAGTGAGGCCCATCTCAGGAAAATTTTTGCGGAGGCGTCCGCCAAGGGTCCCAGCATAGTTTTTCTCGACGAAATCGACGCGATTGCGCCTCAACGCGAAAAAGTTGTCGGTGATGTTGAGAAAAGGGTTGTGGCCCAGCTCCTTGCCCTCATGGATGGCTTGAACAGGCGTCAGAACCTCATAGTAATAGCCGCGACAAACATCCCAAACGCTTTGGATCCTGCGCTCAGAAGACCAGGCAGGTTTGACCGGGAGATAGCCATACCCATCCCTGACAAAAACGGGCGACTCGAGATACTGGAAATACATAGCCGTGGAATGCCGTTGGCTTCCGATGTCGATATGCCGCATGTGGCTGAAATAACTCACGGGTTTGTTGGAGCCGATTTGGAAGCGCTTTGCAGGGAAGCCGCAATGATTTGCCTGCGCAGAATACTTCCTGACATTGACTTCGCCATGGCAGGCATTCCATACGAGCAACTCGCAAGGCTTGAAGTCCGCATGGACGACTTCATGACTGCTTTGAAGGAGGTCGAGCCTTCCGCTATCCGAGAGGTCTTTGTTGAGGTTCCTGATGTAAAATGGGAGGACGTGGGAGGCCATGCCGAACTGAAAAGCCGCCTTATTGAAGCCGTGGAATGGCCCCTGAAATTTCCTGAGGTGTTCATCGAGGCGGGCGCCAAGCCTCCGAAAGGAATTCTGCTTGCCGGTCCACCGGGCTGTGGCAAGACGCTATTGGCGAAAGCCATTGCGAACGAAAGTAAAGTAAACTTTATATCGGTCAAAGGTCCTTCGTTACTTTCAAAATATGTCGGCGAGTCCGAGCAGGGAGTTCGTGAAGTTTTTCGGAAAGCCAGGCAGGCTTCCCCGTGTATAATGTTTTTTGACGAAATAGATGCTTTGGTTCCGGCTCGAGGCGGTGGTTCAA